>NZ_LT607753.1:1538566-1846279 GCF_900090295.1 Micromonospora coxensis
GCACCTCGGCGACCTCCTCCGGGGTGCCGGTGGCGAGCACCGTGCCGCCCCGGTGGCCGCCCTCCGGGCCCATGTCGATGATCCAGTCGGCGGACTTGATCACGTCCAGGTTGTGCTCGATGGTGATCACCGTGTTGCCCTTGTCGACCAGGCCCTCCAGCACCATCAGCAGCTTGCGGATGTCCTCGAAGTGCAGGCCGGTGGTCGGCTCGTCGAGCACGTAGACCGTCCGGCCGGTGGAGCGCTTCTGCAGCTCGGAGGCGAGCTTGACCCGCTGCGCCTCACCGCCGGAGAGGGTCGGCGCGGGCTGGCCCAGCCGCACGTACCCGAGACCCACGTCGACCAGGGTCTTCAGGTGCCGGTGGATGGCCGGGATGGCGGAGAAGAACTCCGCCGCCTCCTCGATCGGCATCTCCAGCACGTCGGAGACGGTCTTGCCCTTGTAGTGCACCTCCAGCGTCTCCCGGTTGTACCGGGCGCCCTTGCAGACCTCGCACGGGACGTAGACGTCCGGCAGGAAGTTCATCTCGATCTTGATGGTGCCGTCGCCGGAGCACGCCTCGCAGCGGCCGCCCTTGACGTTGAACGAGAACCGGCCCGGCCCGTACCCCCGGACCTTGGCCTCGGTGGTCTCGGCGAAGAGCTTGCGGACGTGGTCCCACACCCCGGTGTAGGTGGCCGGGTTGGACCGGGGCGTCCGCCCGATCGGCGACTGGTCGACGCCGACGACCTTGTCCACGTGCTCCAGGCCGGTGACCCGGGTGTGCCGGCCCGGGACCAGCCGGGCGCCGTTGATCTGGTTGGCCAGCACCGCGTACAGGATGTCGTTGACCAGCGTCGACTTGCCGGAGCCGGAGACCCCGGTGACGGCGATGAGCTGGCCGAGCGGGAACGACACGGTGAGGTTGCGCAGGTTGTGCTCGCGCGCCCCGTGCACCACCAGCTCCCGGCCCGGGGTCTGCGGGCGGCGCTGCCCTGGCGTCGGGATCACCTTTCGCCCCGACAGGTACGCCCCGGTGACCGACTCGTCGTTCTCCAGCAGCGCCGGCACCGAGCCGCTGTGCACGATCTTCCCGCCGTGCTCGCCCGCGCCGGGACCGATGTCGACGATCCAGTCGGCGACCCGGATGGTGTCCTCGTCGTGCTCGACCACGATCAGGGTGTTGCCCAGGCCGCGCAGCCGCAGCAGCGTCTCGATCAGCCGGTGGTTGTCGCGCTGGTGCAGGCCGATCGAGGGCTCGTCGAGCACGTACAGCACACCGACCAGGCCGGAGCCGATCTGGGTGGCGAGCCGGATGCGCTGCGCCTCGCCGCCGGAGAGGGTGCCCGCCGCCCGGTCCAGGGAGAGGTAGTCCAGGCCGACGTCGAGCAGGAACCGCAGCCGGGCGTTGATCTCCTTGAGCACCCGCTCGGCGATCATCTTCTGCCGGTCGGTCAACTCGATGCCGGCCAGCAGGTCGGCGGCCTCGCCGACGGAGAGGTTGCACACCTCGGCGATGCTCTTGCCGGCCAGGGTCACCGCGAGCACCTCCGGCTTGAGCCGGGCGCCGCCGCAGGCCGCGCAGGGCACGTCGCGCATGTACCCCTCGTACTTCTCCCGCGACCACTCCGACTCGGTGTCGGAGTGCCGCCGCTCGATCCACTGCACCACGCCCTCGAAGCCGGTGTAGTAGGAGCGCTCGCGGCCGTACTTGTTGCGGTAGCGCACGTGCACCTGGTCGTCGGAGCCGTGCAGGATCGTCTTCTGCGCCCGCGACGGCAGCGCCCGCCACGGCGTGTCGACGTCGAAGTGCTGGGCCTCGCCGAGCGCCTCCAGCAGGCGCAGGAAGTACTCCAGGTTGTGCCCGGTCGCCCACGGCTGGATCGCGCCCTCGCGCAGGGTGCGCTCCGGGTCGGGGATGAGCAGCTCCGGGTCGACCTCCTTCTTGGTGCCCAGGCCGGTGCACTCCGGGCAGGCGCCGTACGGGGCGTTGAAGGAGAAGACCCGCGGCTCCAGGTCCTCGATCGCCAGCGGGTGGTCGTTCGGGCAGGCCAGGTGCTCGGAGTAGCGCCGCTCCCGCTCCGGGTCGTCCTCGGGCAGGTCGACGAAGTCGAGCAGGACCAGCCCGCCGGAGAGGCCGAGCGCGGCCTCGACCGAGTCGGTCAGCCGCTGCTTGGCGCCCGGCTTGACGCTGAGCCGGTCGATCACCACCTCGATGGTGTGCTTCTCCTGCTTCTTGAGCTTCGGCGGCTCGGTGAGCTGGTGCACCACGCCGTCGACCCGGGCCCGCGCGTAGCCCTTGGACTGCAGCTCGGCGAAGAGGTCGACGTACTCGCCCTTGCGGCCGCGAACCACCGGGGCGAGCACCATGAACCGGGTGCCCTCGGCCATCGCCAGGACCCGGTCGACGATCTGCTGCGGGCTCTGCCGGGAGATCCGCTCGCCGCAGACCGGGCAGTGCGGCTCGCCGATGCGGGCGAAGAGCAGCCGGAGGTAGTCGTAGACCTCGGTGATGGTGCCGACGGTGGAGCGCGGGTTGCGCGAGGTCGACTTCTGGTCGATGGAGACCGCCGGGCTCAGACCCTCGATGAAGTCCACGTCGGGCTTGTCCATCTGGCCGAGGAACTGCCGGGCGTACGACGACAGCGACTCGACGTAGCGGCGCTGCCCCTCGGCGAAGATCGTGTCGAAGGCCAGGCTCGACTTGCCCGACCCGGAGAGCCCGGTGAAGACGATCAGAGCGTCCCGGGGCAGGTCGAGACTGACGTCACGCAGGTTGTGCTCGCGCGCGCCACGGATGATCAGTCGGTCGGCCACGGTGCGTGTGCTCCCGGAAGAAGAGAGTGAGGCGGATCTGTCCGCTCCGAGCGGGGTCTGAGCGGTTTTGACAGGCGCAGGAAGGCGCCTCGGCAACTCTAGCCCCGAGGTACGACAACTTCCCGCGCGCGCACATTCCCCCAGCTCACCCCGGTCGCGCCGGCCCGGGTGGGGTCGACGCGACCGCGCAGCGGCTCAGTGTCCGCCGGGTGACGGCGGCGACGACGGACGCGCCGTGCGACGCCGTCCGCCCCGCCAGCCGCCGCGCCGCTCGGCGGCGAGCCGGGTCTCCCGGCGGCGGCTCTCGAAAACCACCTCCCGCTGCAACCGACGCCAGCTCTCCCAGCGCCGGGCGGGCAGTTCCCCGCTCTCCAGCGCCTCGCGCACCGCACAGGCCGGCTCGGCCTCGTGCGCGCAGTCGGCGTACCGGCAGCCGGTGGCGAGGTCGGCGATGTCGGCGAACGCCCGGTCCAGCCCGGCGGCGCCGTCGAGCAGGCCCACCGCGCGTACCCCCGGGGTGTCCAGCACCGCGCCCCCGCCGGGGACCGGCACCAGCGCCCGCCAGGTGGTGGTGTGCCGGCCCTTGCCGTCGGAGCGGCGGATCGCCTGGGTCGGCATGACGACCGCCCCGGCCAGGGCGTTGACCAGGCTCGACTTGCCCGCCCCGGAGGGACCGAGCAGGCCGAGGGTGCGCCCCGGCGCGACGAACGGCCGCAGCGCCTGGAGGCCGACGCCCCGCTCGGCGCTGACCGGCAGCACCGGCACCCCGGGCGCCACGGCGGCGAGCTGCCGGGCCACCTGGGCGGGGTCGGCGGCCAGGTCGACCTTGGTGAGCACGACCAGCGGACGCGCCCCGGACTCGTGGGCCAGCGAGAGCAGCCGCTCGATCCGGGCGACGTCCGGCTCGGGGTGCACCGGCTCGACCACCGCGGCGGCGTCGAGGTTGGCGGCGAGCACCTGCCCGCTGGCGTCCTTGCCCGCCGTGCGGCGCACCAGCGCGCTGCGGCGCGGCAGCACCACGTCGACGGTCACCGGCCCGTCGGGCCAGGTGGCGAGCAGCACCCAGTCGCCCGCGCAGGGCAGGGCGGTCAGGTCACGGGCCGCGGCGGCCAGCACCGCCGGGCCGAGGCTGGCGCGGACGGGCCCGTCCGCGCAGAGCACGGTGCAGACGCCGCGGTCCACCCGGGCCACCCGGCCCGGT
The DNA here is from genome assembly GCF_900090295.1 of Micromonospora coxensis. Classification (NCBI taxonomy): domain Bacteria; kingdom Bacillati; phylum Actinomycetota; class Actinomycetes; order Micromonosporales; family Micromonosporaceae; genus Micromonospora; species Micromonospora coxensis. The sequence continues at coordinate 1,542,565 of NZ_LT607753.1, forward strand.
CGGCGGTCGGGGCGGCGCCGCGCGTACGCCGCCCGCTCGGCGTCGAGGCCGAGGGCGGCAAGGTCGATGGTCATCGCATCCTCATCGGTGTCGGAAGGGGGTGTGACGGTGCACGCGTGCCACGACCGGCATGCTCACCACCTCCGTCCGTCGTCTGCGGCGCCCGCGTTGCGCGACGACATCGGCCCGGCGCGTCCGACACCGCGCCGCGACCGAAAGCCGTCGGGCCGACGGTAGGGGGCCCGGCGACGCGCCGAAAGCGATTTCCCCGGCGACGCGGCGGCCCCGGTGCCGCTAGGGTCGGTGCGTGACCACGGATCCGCTGCTGCTGGCCGGCGAGGTGGACGACGCCACGGCCCGGCTGCTGCGTACCGTCGATTCCCTCGACGCCGCGGCCGTCGCGGCGCCCTCCCTGCTGCCCGGCTGGACCCGCGGCCACGTCCTAGCCCACCTGGCCCGCAACGCCGACGGCTTCGTCAACCTGCTCACCTCGGCCCGCACCGGCGAGCAGCTGCCGATGTACGCCAGCCCCACCGCCCGCGCCGCCGACATCGAGGCCGGCGCGGCCCGGTCGCCGGAGGCCCACCTGGACGACCTGCGTCGCTCCGCGCAGCGCTTCGCCGAGGCGGTCGCCGCCGTGCCGGCGCAGGCGTGGTCGGCGACGGTCGAGACGCGCCGCGGCCCGTGGCCGGCGGCGATGCTGGTCTGGGGCCGGCTGCGCGAGATCGAGGTGCACCACGTGGACCTGGCCGCCGGCTACCGGCCGGCCGACTGGCCACCGGCGTTCGCCGGGCACCTGCTGCACGAGGTCGCGGGCGGGCTCGCCGAGCGGGCCGACGCGCCGGCGATGGTGCTGCGGTACGACGGCAGCCGGCACGAGCTGGCGATCGGCGAGCGCACGAACGCGCCCCTGGTCACCGGTCCCCCGGCCGAGCTGGCCGCCTGGTTGATCGGCCGCAGCAGCGGCGACGGGCTGACCGTCACCCCGGACGGCGCCCTGCCGACCCCACCGGAATGGATATAGACACCGTCATGAGCTACACCGGAGACGTCACCGCGGGCGGCGCACCCGCCGTCCGCGAGCTGGGCGGGCTCACCGTCACCAAGATCTCGGTCGGCCCGATGGACAACAACGCCTACCTGCTGCGGTGCCGCGACACCGGCGAGCAGGTGCTGATCGACGCGGCGAACGAGGCGCCCCGCCTGCTGGAGCTGATCGGCGACGGCGGCCTGGCCGCCGTGGTCACCACGCACCGGCACATGGACCACTGGGTGGCGCTGGAGGAGGTCGTGGCCAAGACCGGCGCCCGCGCGCTGGTGCACGCCGACGACGCCGAGGGGCTGCCCATCGAGGCGGAGACCCTCACCGACGGCGACACCGTGCCGGTCGGTGACTGCGCCCTGGAGGTGATCCACCTGCAGGGCCACACCCCGGGCTCCATCGCGCTGCTGTACCGGGACCCGGCCGGCACCCCGCACCTGTTCACCGGGGACTCGCTCTTCCCCGGCGGGGTGGGCAACACCGAGCAGGACCCGCAGCGCTTCGGCCGGCTCATCGACGACGTGGAGCACAAGATCTTCGACCGGCTGCCCGACGAGACCTGGTTCTACCCGGGGCACGGCCGGGACAGCACCCTCGGCGCCGAGCGCCCGTCGCTGCCGCAGTGGCGCGCCCGCGGCTGGTGAGACGTCGCGGCGCCGGTCAGCCGGCCTGACCGGCGCCGATCACCGCCCGCAACCGCCGCCGGGTGCCCACCAGCACCACGCCGGCCAGCGCCAGCCCGACCGCCGTGGTGACGAGCACCGGGCTGCCGTCGCCGGGCAGCAGCCCGGCCAGCGACCGCGACGCCGTGCCCAGCGCCAGGTACAGGCCGGCCCAGAGCACCGCGCCCGCCGTGGCGCAGGCGGCGAACCGGCGGTACGACATGCGCAGCCCGCCGGCGGCCAGGGGCAGCAGGGCGTTGAACACCGGCAGGAACGGCGCGACCAGCACCATCCGCCCGCCTCCGGTACGCAGGATGTCCTCGGCGGCGGCCCAGCGGACCTCGCCGATCCAGCCGCCGACGCGGCTGCGCCGCAGCCGCTCGCCGTAGACCCGGCCGGCGGCGAAGCTCAACGACCATCCGCCGACGCAGCCGGCCACCACCGCCACGAGGGTCGGCGCGCCGGCCGCCGGGGAGCCCAGGCCCACCGCCGCGAGGATCGCCACGTCGCCGGGGACCAGCACGCCGAGCAGGGGTACGGCGTCGGCGAGCATCACCAGCCCCAGCACCCCCATCAGCAGTGCGGTGGGCAGTTCCCCGATCTGGGTCACGACATCCGGCATGGCCACGACGCTACGGTCGGGCCGGGCGGCGCACATCCGGCCCGATCCCCCACCCTGCCCTGATCCCGGCTCGGGGTCACCCCTGAGCCACCCGCCCGTCCGCCCACCCGCCGCGCCGCCGTCCGGCGCTCTGCCGACGTCTGCGGCGTGTCGCGGTGTCGGCGCGTGCCGAGCCCGCAACACGCCGCAACGGGTGGCCGCCCGGTGGCCGCCCGGTGCGGGGCGGGGCGGGTCAGCGGGGGCGGAGCACCTGGACCCGGCGCACCGGTGAGTCGACGGACGGCTCGGTGGTGGGCACCGGGTAGCTCGCCACCACCTCCAGGGCGTCGGTGGGCAGGTGACCCCGGTCGGGGTCGCCGACCAGCACGAGCGCGCCGGCGGACGCCGCGCGGCGCAGGAACGGCAGCACCCGGCCGGCGAGTTCACGGTCGTAGAGGGCGTCCCCGGCGACGAGCAGGTCGACGTCGGTCCCGTCGCCGTCGAGCAGGTCACCCCCGGAGGCCGTCACGACCACCCCGTTGGCCCGCGCGTTGACCGTGACCGCGGCCACCGCGTACGGGTCGATGTCGTTGGCGGCGACCCGGTCGGCGCCGGCCAGCGCGGCGGCGATGGCCACCAGCCCGGAGCCGGCGGCCAGGTCCAGCACCCGCCGTCCGGCGGCCAGCTCGGGATGGTCGAGCAGGTGGCGGGCGAGCGCCTGGCCCCCCGCCCACGCCGACGCCCAGTACGGCGGCGGCAGGGCGCGGCCGGCCGCCGCCTCCATCCGGGCCCACCAGACGATGGCGTCCTCGGCGAGCAGCAGCGACACCTCGGGGACGAACGGGGTGGGGACCAGCCGGAGGCGGTCCAGCCCGTCGCCGGGAGCGGCGATCTCGCGCTCCAGGACGGCCAGCGCCGCCGTGCTCGGTCCGCTCACCGGTCGAGCGTGCCGGACCCGACGGGCCGCCGGGCCGATTTCCACCGCGACCCGCGATGTTTTCTCCCGACGCCCTTGCGGCACTTCAGCCGGCAAAAGGGGGATCGGCCGGTTACTGTCGGGGTGGCACAGGGCGATCATCCGCCACGGCGGAGGTCTCCCGTCTTGAACAGGGAGAGATGCATGGCAACCGGCACGGTCAAGTGGTTCAACTCGGAAAAGGGCTTCGGCTTCATCGAGCAGGACGGCGGGGGACCCGACGTCTTCGTCCACTACTCAGCGATCGCGAGCAGCGGTTACCGCGAACTGCAGGAGGCCCAGAAGGTCGAGTTCGAGGTGACCCAGGGGCAGAAGGGCCCGCAGGCGGACAACGTCCGTCCGCTGTAGGTCCGTGCCGGTGGCGGCGGCCGTCGGGCCGCCGCCACTGCGCGTTCTGCGGCGTACGCGTGGCTCGCGCGCGCCGCTCGTGGCCGGTCAGGCCACCAGCCGCCGGGCCAGTTCGTCGGCGACCTGCTTGGCGACCGTCGGCGGGATCGCCGCGGCGATGTCCTCCGGCTTGAGCCCGGCGAGCACGCCCTGCACGATCGCCGGTTCGTCGGTGAAGTCCTTGTTCGACAGCGCGGTCAACGCGGTCTGCAGGGCGGTGAGCTGCGCGGCCAGCGACTTCAACGTCGGGTGCTGGACGACGAACGACGGGTTCGTGTGGTCCTCGCCCATGGACATGCGGGTGTAGATCTGGCCGATCGGGTTGCGTCCGTCCAGCACGGTCAGGTTCTTGTGGACGGTTTCCAGCCAGGCGTGCTCTTCGGGGGTCATGTCGTCGTCCTCCAGGAGTCCGATGGTGCTCAGGTAGCGGCGGAACAGCGGGGTCTGGTCCCGCTGCGCCTTGGTCGAGTCGCGGAAGAAGCTGAAGTGGGTGTGCCACAGGTGCGAGTCGTCGCCGGAGGTGCGCCTGCCGAGCCGGTCCCACCGGCGCACCGTGCGCCCGTCGGGTGAGTAGATGATCTCGCGGATGTCGCGGCTGTCCGGGGTGTTCGCCACGCACTGGGCCACGCACCAGGTGGAGAACGTGCGCAGGTCGTGGGTACGACCCGCCGAGCTGACCTGGAACAGACCGACGTCCAGCGCGGAGGCGTCGAGGGTCAACCCCGAGGAGTCCCGGGGGGACTCGACGACCGAGTAGTCGTTGGTCACCACCCGGTCCGAGCCGCAGTGGTAGCCACCGCGGTGTGCGGAGTCGCCGACGATGCCGACCTCACCCGGTTCGAGGTCGTCGGCGCGCACGGTGTCGGGGTCGACGTTCAGGTGGTCGAGCAACAGCCGGCGGACGGCCAGCAGGTTGGCCGGGGCCGTGGTCATGGGGTCCCCTTTCCGCAGCCGGCCCCGTCCTCGCCGGCTGCATCAGCATCAGTCAGGGGTCGGGCACGACGGTGACTCCACGTAGGTGCCGCGGGGTGGTGGTGCAGTCCCGACCGCTGGTGCACGTCGTCGGGCGATGGTCGAACGATATCCATGGAATCCCGGGAATCCCCAGGTCAGAGGCCCATTCTTCAGATGGCAGAAACCTGTGAGGCAGCTGGGACGCACGGTGTCGCCCGTGACGGGAGGGCAGCGACGACGGGACGAGAGCGACACAATCCGGTGCGGACAGTGACCGCACCGCCGGAGGGCACCGCGGCGGCGGATCAGTTCGCCGGACGGCGGGGCGGCTCCGGGCGGGCGGCCCGGACGGAGTCCCGGTGCTCCCGCATCGAGGCGACCATGGTGGCCATGAAGCGGTGCACCACCGCCAGTTCCTCGTCGCTGAAGCGGGCCATCACCTCGTCGGTGCGCCGGCCGAGGGGCCCGAAGAAGCTCATCGCCAGGGCGGCGCCCTGGTCGGCGTAGTGCAGCAGGACCTTGCGCCGGTCGGCGGTGTCCCGGTCGCGGCGGATGTGCCCGGCGCGCTCCAGCCGGTCGATCAGGGCGGTGACCGAGCCCGAGGAGAGGTTGAGCTGCTCGCCCAGGCGGCCCGGGGTGATCGGGTCGCCGGTCAGCTCGGCGTCCATCACCGCGATCAGGGCGTGCAGATCGGTCGGGTTGAGCCCGTGCAGGTTGGCGAAGGCGTGCCCGATGTGCTGGGCGTCCACCGAGTAGCGCCGCAGGTCGTTCGCGATGTCCGCGATCATCTGCTGGCGCGGGTCGTCCCGCCGCCGGTACATGCCGTGCGATGCCACGTCTGGTCGCTTCCCCCTGATCTGCTCGCCCGCAGGCAGCATAGTGCAGCCGGCAACAATCTCGCCTGTCGAGATACTCGACGAGTTGCCATACTATCCTTGCTGAGCGAGACTCTTGAGAGTCGAGATTTCAACGTCGAGGACCGTGAGGGCAGCCGATGTCTCTGTTCACCCGCGTCGCCCGTAGCCGGCTGGCCGCCTGGCTCACCGTGGTGGCCGCGATCGTCTTCGGGGCGGTCGTCTTCGGGCTGCCCAAGCCCGACAACCCCGCCCCCGTCTCCAGCACCGGCCTCTCCGTCGAGTGGCAGTCGACCCAGGTCGAGAAGCTCCAGGAACGGCTGCCGTCGAGCGACGCCCAACCGGCGATCGTCGTGGTCAGCCGCGACGACGCCGGCCCGCTGACCGAGGCGGACCGGGCCGCCCTCGCGGCCTCCACCGGCGACCTGGCCCGGCTGGCCGTCGGCGGGCAGGTCAGCCCCCCACAGGTCTCCCCCGACAGCACCGTCGCCCTGGTCGCCGTGCCGCTCTCCACCGCCGGCGGGCAGGAGCAGGTCGCCGAGCGGGTCGACCAGCTCCGCAGCGCGCTGGCGGAGCTGCCCGACGGGCTCACCGCCGAGGTGACCGGCGGGCCCGCCTTCACCGCCGACCTCACCAAGGTCTTCGCCGGCGCCGACACCACCCTGCTCATCGTCACCGCCGCCGTGGTGGCGGTGCTGCTGCTGATCACCTACCGCAGCCCGTTCCTGTGGATCGTGCCGCTGGTCATCGTGGCGGCCACCGAGCAGCTGACGCTGCGGGCCCTCGACACGATCGTCCCGGCCTTCGGCATCAACCTGGCCGGCGGCGCCGTCACCGGCATCGCGAGCGTCCTGGTCTTCGGCGCGGCCACCGACTACGCCCTGCTGCTCATCGCCCGCTACCGGGAGGAGCTGCGCCGCGAGGAGGACCGCTTCGTCGCCATGCGGGCCGCCCTGCGGCGCACCGCCGAACCCATCCTCGCCAGCGGCTTCACCGTGGTCCTCGGCGTGCTCACCCTGCTGCTGTCCGAGCAGGAGCTCAACCGTGCCCTCGCGGTGGCCTGCGCCACCGGCGTGATCCTCGCCATGCTCTCGGCGCTCTTCGTCCTCCCGGCGGCCCTGGTGATCTTCGGCCGCGGCCTGTTCTGGCCGTTCGTGCCCCGGGTCGGCGGCGCGGTGCGGGAGGGCCGGCTCTGGGGCCGCCTCGGCGCCGCCGTGGTCCGCCGCCCGGCGCCGGTCGCGCTGCTCGCCACCCTGCTGCTGGCCGGGCTCGCCGTCGGCGGGCTCGGGATCCGCACCGGTCTGTCCGAGACCGAGCAGTTCCGGGTCAAGCCCGAGGCGGTCGCCGGCGCCGAGACCCTCGCCAAGGCGTTCCCCGCCGGCACCACCCAGCCGGTCGCCGTGCTCACCGCCCCGTCGGCGGTCCGGGCCGTCACCGACGCCGCCACCGCCGTGCCCGGGGTGGCCTCCGCCCGTCCCGGCGAGGCCGGCTCGGGTGTCGCGCAGGTCGACGTCGTGCTGGAGGCCGAGCCGGGCACCCCCGCCTCGGACCGGACGATCGAGGCGCTGCGCGACGCCGTGGCCGCCGTACCCGGCTCGGCCCCGCCCGCCCTCGACGGCGTCGAGGCATTCGACGGCGCCGTGGTCGGCGGCACCGTCGCCGCCACGTACGACTCGGACGAGGCCAACGGCAAGGACCTGCGGCTGATCCTGCCGATCATCCTGCTGCTGGTCGGCGCCGTCCTGGTGCTGCTGCTGCGCGGACTGGTCGCGCCGGTGCTGCTCGTGCTCACCGTCATCGCGTCCTTCTTCGCCAGCCTGGGCGCGGCGTGGCTGCTCTTCGACCACGTGCTCGGCTTCCCGGCGCTGGACAGCGGGGTGCTGCTGCTCGCGTTCGTCTTCCTGGTGGCCCTCGGCGTCGACTACAACATCTTCCTGGTCACCCGGGCCCGGGAGGACGCCCGCACCGCCGGCACCCGGGACGGGATGCTCTCCGCGCTGCGGGTCACCGGTGGGGTCATCACCAGCGCGGGTGTCCTGCTCGCCGCGGTCTTCGCCGTCCTCGGCGTCCTGCCGCTGATCACCCTGACCCAGATCGGGATCATCGTCTGCATCGGCGTGCTGCTCGACACCCTGCTGGTGCGTACCGTGCTCGTGCCGGCGCTGGCGTTCCTGCTCGGCGACCGCTTCTGGTGGCCGGGCCGGATCGCCCGGGAGCCGGTGGCGGACGTCACGCCCGAACGGGAGCCGGTCGCCGCACGCGACTGACCGGTTCCACCGGGCGGCCGGGGCCGGGGGCGCGACGCGCCCCCGGCCCTTCGGCGTCGCGGGGGCCGGCGCCCCGCCGGTCGGTCACTGCCCGGTGCTGCTCCCGGCGCCCGAGCAGCCGGTGGCCGGGGCGTGGGGTTGCGCGGGGGCGGGCCCGGCCGCACCCGTGGAGGGCGGGCCGGCCGCCACCGCCCGGTCCCGGGTGACCCAGGCGATCACGAAGACGGCGGTCCAGGCGACCCCGAGCAGGACCGAGGTGGCCGTCCCGCTGGCCGTGCTCCAGCCCAGGTAGAGGCGGGCCCCGCCGACCACCGCGATGCCGGCCGCCGCCGCGGTCCAGGCGGCCACCGCCAGCGGCCAGCGGGCGTCGCGGGACAGCAGCCAGGCCAGCGTGCACAGGCTCGCCGCCGCCACCGCGTTCTGGGTCGGGAACACCACGGCGGGCCGGCCGGACGCGGTCGCGTCGGCCACCACGGCGAGCACCACCAGCGGCAGGAACGCCCCGGCCGTGCCGAGGACGCTGAGCAGGTCCGCCCGCCAGGGCCGGTGCCGCCAGGCGAGCCCGGCGGCGACCACCGTCACCAGCACGATGAGGAACGACCCACGCAGCACCGAGACCGTCGTGAAGGCCACCTCCACCGCCCCCGGGGTACGGCGGTCGGCGAACCAGTCGGCGATCACGCCGTCGACCACGGCCAGCCCGCTCCAACGCACCACCGCCTCCAGCAGCCAGGCGACGGCGAACCCGGCGGCCGAGAGCAGCAGCAGGCCGGTGGCGAGGTTGACCAGCAGCGCCCCGCCGGGGCCGACCTGCATGGCGATCAGGAAGAACAGCACGCCGTACCGCCCGGTGACCCAGCGCACCGGCGGTAGCGCGGCCGCCCGGGACAGCAGCGCCCGCACCGGGTCCGGGTGGCGTCCCAACCAACGGCCGGCCAGCACGATCGCCACCAGCACCACCAGCAGCGCCAGCACCACGCCGGTGGCCCGCCCGAGCAGCCGGGAGACCGTCTCGTACGACTCGCCGGCGAGGTAGCCCAGCAGCACCGAGCCGCCCACCCAGCTGACCACCCCGGCCACGTTCCACGGCGCGAAGCGCCGGTACGGCATCCCGGCGGCGCCGGCCAGCCGGGGCACCAGGGTGCGGGCGAAGGCCACCCAGCGGGCGGCGTACACGCCCCGTCCGCCCAGCCGGTCCAGCATCGCGTCGGCGCGTGACCAGCGGTGCGGGCCGACCCGCGCGCCCAGCCCGGAGGCGCGCAGCCGGGGCCCGTACCGGCGGCCGGAACGGAAGGCGAGTGTGTCCCCGATCACGGCAGCCCCGGTCATCACCAGCAGCGCCGGGGCGAGCCGTAGCGTCCCCGCGTACGCTAGGAAGCCGACCAGCAGCAGGGTCGCCTCTCCCGGCACCAGCAGACCGAAGATCACCGCGGTCTCGCCCGCGACGATCGTCGCGGCGACCAGGTAGATCACCAGGGTCGGCAGGCCCTGCAGCGACGTCAGCAGGTCATGCATCCGGTCCCCAGCACCACGGGGGCCAGCATGCCAGCCGTTGGAACGGTCGGGACAGCAGTTTCGGCAGAGATCCGGGCGATCTCGGGGGTGACCCCGACACGTGTCCCGGCAACCGCAGACAGGAGTATGGAGGGTATGCAGCTTCGCACCGACCTCCGCAACGTCGCCATCATCGCCCACGTCGACCACGGCAAGACGACCCTGGTCGACGCCATGTTGCGGCAGGCCGGCGCCTACGGCGCCCGTGGTGAGACCACCGAGCGGGTCATGGACTCGATGGACCTCGAACGGGAAAAGGGCATCACCATCCTCGCCAAGAACACCGGCGTGCGGTACATGCCGGCCGACGGGTCCGAGCCGGTCACCATCAACATCATCGACACCCCCGGCCACGCCGACTTCGGCGGCGAGGTCGAGCGGGGCCTGACCATGGTCGACGGGGTGGTGCTGCTGGTCGACGCCAGCGAGGGCCCGCTGCCGCAGACCCGGTTCGTGCTGCGCAAGGCGCTGCGCGCCCGGATGCCGATCATCCTGGTGATCAACAAGGTGGACCGTCCGGACGCCCGGATCAAGGAGGTCGTGGACGACACCTACGAGCTCTTCCTCGACCTGGACGCCGACGAGGAGCAGATCGACTTCCCGATCGTCTACGCCTGCGCCCGCGACGGCATCGCCTCGCTGACCCAGCCCGCCGACGGCGCGGTCCCCGGCGACAGCCACAACCTGGAGCCGCTGTTCCGCACCCTGCTCGACACCATCCCGCCGCCCGCGTACGAGGAGGACGCGCCGCTGCAGGCGCACGTCACCAACCTCGACGCCTCGCCGTTCCTCGGCCGGCTCGCGCTGTGCCGGGTCCGGCAGGGCACCATCAGCAAGGGCCAGACCGTGGCCTGGTGCCGCACCGACGGCAGCACCCAGCGGGTACGCATCTCCGAGATGCTGATGACCGAGGGCCTGGAGCGCAAGCCGGCGGAGACCGCCGGCCCCGGTGACATCATCGCCGTCGCCGGCATCCCGGAGATCATGATCGGTGAGACCCTGGCGGACGCGGAGAACCCGGTCCCGCTGCCGCTGATCACCGTGGACGAGCCGGCCATCTCGATGACCATCGGCACCAACACCTCGCCGCTGGTGGGCCGGGTCAAGGGCGCCAAGGTCACCGCCCGGATGGTCAAGGACCGGCTCGACAAGGAGCTGGTCGGCAACGTGTCGCTGCGGGTCCTGCCGACCGAGCGTCCGGACGCCTGGGAGGTGCAGGGCCGTGGTGAGCTGGCCCTGGCCATCCTGGTCGAGCAGATGCGCCGCGAGTCGTACGAGCTGACCGTCGGCAAGCCGCAGGTCGTCACCAAGGAGATCGACGGCAAGACCTGCGAGCCGGTCGAGCGGCTGACCATCGACGCCCCGGAGGAGTACCTGGGCGCGATCACCCAGCTCCTGGCCACCCGCAAGGGCCGGATGGAGCAGCTGGTCAACCACGGCACCGGCTGGATCCGGATGGAGTGGCTGGTCCCGGCGCGCGGCCTGATCGGCTTCCGCACCGAGTTCCTGACCGAGACCCGGGGCACCGGCATCCTGCACCACGTCTTCGAGTCCTACGAGCCGTGGTTCGGCGAGCTGCGTACCCGCAACAACGGCTCGCTGGTCGCCGACCGGGCGGGCGCGGTCACCGCGTTCGCGATGACCAACCTCCAGGAGCGCGGCCAGCTCTTCGTGGAGCCGGGCACCGAGGTGTACGAGGGCATGATCGTCGGGGAGAACTCCCGCTCCGACGACATGGACGTCAACATCACCAAGGAGAAGAAGCTCACCAACATGCGCTCGTCGACGGCCGACGAGACCGAGAAGCTGATCCCGCCGCGCAAGCTGTCGCTGGAGCAGGCGCTCGAGTTCTGCCGCGAGGACGAGTGCGTCGAGGTCACCCCGGCCGCGGTGCGCATCCGCAAGGTGGTGCTGGACCAGACCCAGCGCGGCCGGATGGCGGCCCGCCGCAAGCACGCCGGCTGACCACCACCCCGCCGCACCGGAGCCCCGGCCGTCCCCGACGGCCGGGGCTCCGCCGTTCCCCGACCGCGCCGCTGCGGCCTGATCCGGCCGACCCGTCGACCGGATCACCCCGCCTCCGTACCGGCCGCTGCCGGGGCGGGTCAGGCCGGCCTGGTGGCCCGGAGGGCGAAGAGGTCGGGGATCGGACCGGAGCCCGATTCGGTGGTACGGGTGAGGGCGAGGCCGGCGCCGGTGACCGCGTCGAGCAACTCGGCCAGGGGGACGTGCCAGGCACCCACGCGGGAGCGCACGCCGTGCACCGACCAGGCGCGGAAGCTGCGTTCCCGCTCGGCGTACCCGCCGTCGACGACGATCCGCTCCGGGTCGGACCGGTCGGCGAACGGGCCGATGAAACAGGGGTGCACCCCGACGTGGACGAAGCACCCGCCGGGCGCCAGCACCCGGGCCGCCTCGGCGACCACCGCCCGGTAGTCGGGGACGTCGGTGTGGGCGAGCACGCAGACCACCGCCGGCAGCGAGGCGTCGGCGACCGGCAACGCGGCGGCCTCACCGCGGGCCACGGGCAGCCGGGCGCGGGCGTGCCGCAACTGGCCGCCGGAGAGGTCCACGCCGACCGGGTCCCAGCCCAGCCGGCGCAGCTCGGCGGCGTGCGCCCCGGTGCCGCAGCACAGGTCGAGGCAGCGGCCCGACCCGTCGCCCAGCAGCTCGGCGAGCTGCCGGCGGACCCGGTCCATGTAGTCGGCGGAGGTGTCGGTGGCGAACTGCTCGTACCAGTCGGCGTGGGCGTCGTACGCGGCAACCGTCATGTCCGCACGCTAGACCCTCGGGTACCCTCGCGCCGCCCCGTCGCCGGCGGGATCGGCTACGGTCACCGGCATGATCTGGGACCACCTCGACGCCCGCCTGGACCGGGTGCCCGGCACCGTCTCCGCGTACGTGGGGCGGCTCGACGCGCCGCCCACCTGGACCCGGCAGGCCGGGGCCACCCACTACGCGGCCAGCACCATGAAGGTGGCGGTGCTGCTCGCGCTGCACCGCGCCGCCGAGGCCGGCGAACTGGACCTGGACGCCCCGGTCGCCGTGGCCAACGAGTTCGACTCCGCCCTGCCCGGCGCGCCCCGGTTCTGCTGCGCCCGGCACTACGACAACGACGAGGCGGTCTGGGAGCGGCTCGGCGACACCGCCCCGCTGCGCTGGCTCGCCCACCGGATGATCGTCCGGTCGAGCAACCTGGCCACCAACATCGTCATCGGGCACGTGGGCCTGCCCGCCGTGGCCCGGGCGTGGGGGCTGGCCGGCGCGCGGCACAGCGTCACCGGCCGCGGCATCGAGGACTTCGCCGCCCGCGACGCTGGCATCACCAACCTGGTCACCGCCGCCGACCTGGCCGCGCTGCTCGCCGGCCTGGCCGGCGGGGCCCACCGGCCCGGACCGCTGGCCTCACCGGCCGGCTGCGCCGCCATGCTGGACGTGCTGCTCGCCCAGGAGCACCGCGAGGACCTGGCCGCCGGGCTGCCCGAGGGCACCCGCATCGCCCACAAGAACGGCTGGGTACGCGGGGTGCGCCACGGCAGCGGAGTGGTCTTCCCCGACGACGCCCCGCCGTACGTGATCGCCGTCTGCACCACCACCGACCTGGCCGACGGCGGCCCGAGCGGCGAGGAGGTCGAGGACGACGCCTGCCGGCTGATTGCCGACGTGTCGGCCACGGTCTGGGCGGCCCGGCACGACCTCGCCGGCTGACCCGCCGCCGGCCGGGTCACTCCAGCAGGTTGTCCCGCAGCGCGGCGCGCACCTCGTCGGTGACGCCCAGCCCGTCGCGCAGGTACGCCTCGAACGACCCGTGCACCCGGCGCACCTCGTCGTACGCCGCGTCCAGGTACTCCGGGCGCACCTCCAGCACCGGCCGCACCGTCTCCGGGTCCAGCGTCGGGTGCCGTCGCACCATCGCCTCCAGCAGCACCTCGCGCAGGCTGCCGGTCAACTCGTTGTTGCGCAGGTAGTCGGCCCGGATCTCGGCGTCGTCGACGCCCAGCGCGGTCAGCAGCACCACCGCCAGCCAGCCGGTGCGGTCCTTGCCCGCCGAGCAGTGGAACAGCAGCGGCAGGTTGCCCGCCTCGGCGGCCAGCCGCACCGCCGCGGAGAACCCGGCCCGGGCCGACTCCCCGGTGACGAACCAGCGGTAGATCGCCGCCATCGCCGCCGGCGTCCCCTCCCCGGCCAACTCGTCGTACGCCTCCAGGTCGTGGCCGAGCAGCACCGCCGAGACGTACGTGAAGACCGGGTGCGCCGGGTCGTGCACCGGCAGGTGCACCACCCGTGGCTCCCCCACCAACCGGTCCGCCGGGGCGACCGCCATCTCGGAGGTGTCCCGCAGGTCCACCACGCAGGCCGGCGCCAGCTTGCCGAGCACCGGCAGGTCCTCGTCGGTCAACCGGCCCAGCGCCGGGGTGCGCAGCAGCCGGCCGGCGCGTACCCGGCGGCCGTCGGTGGTGCGCAGCCCACCCAGGTCGCGCGCGTTGGGCGCGCCCACCAGTTCCCAGTCCCGCCCGTCCATCTTCGGTACCCCTCCCCCAGTCCGGCTCCGTATAGGGTGCCGCACATGACGATCGCCGCGGTACGCACCCACCGGCTTTCCGCCCCCTTACACACGCCGTTCGTCACCGCGCTGCGGCGCACCACCACCGTGGACACCCTGGTGGTGGAGGTGCTCGACGACGACGGGCGCTCCGGGTTCGGCGAGGCGCCGCAGGTCTGGCAGGTCACCGGGGCGTCGGTGACCGGGGCCGAGGCGTGCGTACGCGACATGCTGGGCCCCGCCGTCGTGGGTCGGGACGCCGACGACCTGATGGCCCGCTGCGCGCAGGTGCAGGCGGCCGTCGTCGGCAACGAGTCGGCGAAGGCGGCGCTGGACGTCGCGCTGCACGACCTGGCGGCGCGGCGGCTCGGCGTACCCCTGGTGCGGCTGCTCGGCGGCACGGCGCTGCGCGTCCCCACCGACGTCACGCTGGCCGCCGGCGACGCGGTGGAGTTGGCGGCGGCGGCCCGGCAGCGCCGCGCCGAGGGCTTCGACGTGCTCAAGCTCAAGGTGGGCACGGACGCCGCGAGCGACCTGGACCGGGTCCGCGCGGTGCGGGCGGCCGTCGGTCCGGGTGTGCGCGTGCGGCTGGACGCCAACCAGGGCTGGACGCCCCGCGAGGCGGTCCGGGTGATCCGCGGCATCGAGGACGCCGGGCTCGACGTGGAACTGGTCGAGCAGCCGGTGTCCCGGTGGGACCTGGACGGGCTGGCCTGGGTCAGCGACCGGGTGAGCGTGCCGATCCTGGCCGACGAGTCCGTCTTCGGCGTGCGCGACCTGGTCGAGGTGATCCGCCGGCGGGCCGCCGACATGGTGAACGTGAAGCTGGCCAAGTGCGGTGGGCTGCACCCCGCGCGCACGCTGCTGGACCTCGCCCGGGCGCACGGCATGGGCACCGTCGTCGGTTCGATGATGGAGAGCGCGGTCGGCGTCGGGGCCGCCGCCAGCCTGGTCGCCGCGTACCGCACCAGCGCCGTGTCCGATCTCGACGCCGCGTGGTGGCTGGCCTGGTCGCCGGTGCGCGGCGGCATCCGGTACGACGGCGCGAGCGTCGTGCTGCCCGACGCCCCCGGCCTCGGCATCTCCTCGGTGACTGAAGTTAAAGTGCAGCAGCATGGTTGATGGTTGTTGGTTTCTTTCATAGGGTCGGGTAGGCGCCCGCAACCGGAGGTCGACGTGAAGCTGCAACCCGGCCGCGAGGCCGTCGTCCAGGTCTCCGTCGCCACACTGTGGGCCGACCCCGGCGCGGTACGTCCCGTCGACGGCCCCGCCCTCGCCGCGCACCCCGACATCCCCGCCTGGATCGCCGGGATGGACGCCGACCAGCGGGTCGGCGACTGCGTGCTCACCCAGCTCCTGCTCGGCGAACGGGTGCTCGTCACCGCGCTGCGCCCGGACGGCTGGGCGCAGGTGGTCGCCCTCGGCCAGCCGTCCGCGAAGCTCGATCCGCGCGGCTACCCCGGCTGGCTGCCCGCCGCCCAGCTCGCCCCCGCCGACGAGGCGTCCCCGGCCGGCGCCCCGCTGGTCGTCGACGCGACCGCCACCACGCTGCACACCGCGCCGGGCGGCCCGGCGGCGCTCGCCGGACTCGTGCCGGGCACCCGGCTCGATCCCGCCGGCCCGCCCACCGGCGGCTGGCAACCGGTACGCGTACCCGGACATCCGGATCCGCGCTGGGCGCCCGAGGCGGACCTGGTCGGGCTGCCGACCGGGCAGCCGAAGCCGACCGAGGTGCTGGCCCTGGCCGAGCGGCTGCGCGACGTGGTCTACATCTGGGGCGGGCTCACCGGCCACGGCATCGACTGCTCCGGGCTGGTGCACCTGGCGTGGCGCCGGTTCGGGGTGACCCTGCCCCGGGACGCCGACGACCAGGCCGGCGCGACCACTGCCGTGCCGTTGGGCGAGGAACGCCCCGGCGACCTCTACTTCTTCGCCCGGCCCGGCCGGCCCATCCACCACGTCGGCATCGTCACCGCCGCGCCCACCGCCGAGGAGCGGCGGATGCTGCACGCCTGCTACCGGCAGCGCCGGGTCCTGGAGGAGGCGCTGCCACCCGAGCGGGTGGCCACCCTGGTGGCCGTCCGCCGGGTCTGACCGGGACGACGCAAGGGGCGCCCTCCTGCTGGAGGGCGCCCCTTGCCGTCGGTGGCGTGGGTCAGCGGCGGGCGTCGGCCAGTTCCCGACGACGGTCCCGGGAGGACTTGACCAGGCTCGCCGCGGTGGCCGCGGCCAGGGTGCCGAGGATGACCGTCAGCGACAGCCAGATCGGGATGTGCGGAGCCCAGCCGACGTGCTCGCCGCCGTTGATGAACGGCACCTGGTTGTCGGCCAGCGCCTCCAGCACCAGCTTCACGCCGATGAAGCCGAGCACCACGGCCAGGCCGTAGCTGAGGTAGATCAGCCGGTCCAGCAGGCCGCCGAGCAGGAAGTAGAGCTGGCGCAGACCCATCAGCGCGAAGACGTTCGCGGTGAAGACCAGGTACGGCTCCTGGGTGATGCCGAAGATCGCGGGGATGGAGTCCAGCGCGAAGATCAGGTCGGTGGTGCCGATGGCGATCATCACGATCAGCATCGGGGTGAACAGCCGCTTGCCGGCCTGGTACGTGGTCAGCTTCGCGCCGTCGTAGTCCTTGGAGATCGGCAGCGCCTTGCGGCTCCACCGGATCAGCACGTTCTCGCTGAACTCGTCCTCGTCCGGCTCGCCCTGACGGGCCAGGTTGACCGCGGTGTAGATCAGGAACGCGCCGAAGATGTAGAAGACCCAGGAGAACTGGGAGATCAGCGCCGCGCCGGCGGCGATGAAGCCACCGCGCATGACCAGGGCCAGCACGATGCCGATGAGCAGCACCTTCTGCTGGTACTGCCGGGGCACCCCGAACCGGGCCATGATGATGACGAAGACGAAGAGGTTGTCCACCGAGAGGCTGTACTCGGTGAGCCAACCGGTGTAGAACTGCCCGGCCACGCTCGCGCCGGAGGTGAGCCACAGTCCCGCGCCGAAGAGCAGGGCCAGGCCCACGTAGAAGCCGACCCAGATGCTCGACTCACGGATGCTGGGCTCGTGTGGGCGTCGGCCGACGATGAAGAGGTCGACCAGGAGCATCGCCGTCATCGCGACGAGCGTTGCCGCCCACACCATTCCGGACACGTTCAATCCATTCCTCCGGCAGACACGCGGCGTCGGGCACACCGTACGCCCCGGTCGGGGCGGCGCGGGTGGCGACGCGGACTCTGGTGACTGTCGGAGGTCTCTTCCGCCGACGGCCCGGGGCGGGACGTCGACCGACGGAGCCGGGTCGGGTGCCGGGGGTTGGCGGTCGACCGTGCTGACGACTCCGTCGCGAGGGAATACTCCCCTCCTCGGCCGCCATTGTTCACCATCCGGGCGCGCAGGCGCATCTTCAGGCTCCCTCATTGCCGGCAGCATCACGTTCCGACACCGCGAGTCCGGCCATATCCCCTACGGCTTCCTAGGAGGATAGGCCAGGAACTCGGTTCGGTGGCGCGGCGCTGCGGGACCCGACGAACGCCGGAAACGGGACGCCGGCACCCACCCCGCCCGCCGCCTCCGTGGACGTGCGAGGCTTCGGACATGGTGCTTGAGGTCGCGCTCATCGACGTACTGCCCGGACACGAGGACGAATTCGCCGCCGCCTACGCGAAGGCGCACGCCGTCATCACGGCGGCCGAGGGCTGCCGGTCGGTCCGGATGACCCGGGGCATCGAGACCCCGACCCGCTTCGTGCTGCTGGTCGAGTGGGACTCGGTGCAGGCGCACGAGGAGAACTTCCGGGCCACCGAGGCGTTCGGGAAGTGGCGCGCGCTGATCGGCCCGCACTTCGCCGGCCCGCCCCACGTCGAGCACTTCGTCGACGTCCCCGCCTGAGCCGGAGTCGATCCACACCGGTCTTTGTCGGACCCCCGGGATACCGTGCGGCGCACGCGCGGCACACCGGCCCCGACGCGTTCGGGGGTGCCGGGTCCGGTGGCCCGCGCGTCGTGCAGCGGGCAGCCAGGCCCGGTGGCCTGCGCGACCGTGCAGCGGGCCGCCAGGTCCGGTGGTTTGTGCGGCCGTGCAGCGGGCCGCCGGATCCGATGGCCCGCGCGGTCGTGTGGTAGGTAGCCGGGTCCGGTGGCCCGCGCGGCCGTGTGGTGGGCCGCCTCAGCCGATCGACGGGGCGGAGGCGGCGTCGGGATCGGCGGACAGGTCCACCGCGTGATGTCCGTTGACCACCTCGGCCGCCCGCTCACGCAGCAGCGCCAGCGTCTCGTCGGCGCCGAGGGCGACCGACGCCAGCCACTCGCTCATCCGCTCGTAGCGGTCGACGTCGGCGTCGGAGACCAGCCGCACGTCGGCGGTCAGCGTCTCCAGCATGACCGTGCGCGGATCCGCCGGGTCGGGGAACGCGTAGCTGGTGTAGCCGGTCAGCGGATGCAGCCCGGCGCGGGGCGCGGCGGCGCGGGGCACCACCCGGACCGTGACGTGCGGCAGGTCGGCCACCGCGATCAGGTGCGCCAACTGCTCCCGCCACACCTCGGGCGGCAGGCCGCCCTGGTCGCAGACCCGCTCGTCGAGCAGCGCCGTGTAGCGGGGCGGGTCGGCGCGGCGCAGCACCTCCTGACGCAGCAGCCGGGCCCGGACGTCGGCCTCGACGTCGACCTCCGGGTGCAGCAGCCGGCCGGCGGCGATGCGCCGGCGGGCGTACCCGGGCGACTGGAGCAGACCGGGCACGACGGCCGGCTGGTACTCCACGATGACCGCCGCGCCCGCCTCCAGCTCGGCGTACGTGCGCTGCCGCTCGTGCATCTCGCCGAGGGAACGCCACCAGCCGCGGCTGGTCGCCGCGTCCCGGGCGATGACGATCAGCGCGTCCCGCTGCGGCGGCGGGACCTGGTAGACGTCCAGCAGGTCGAGCACGTCGGCGAGGTCGGGCCGGCTCTGCCCCAACTCGATGCGGGACAGTTTGGAGGTGGAGGCCCACCCGAGCAGGCCGCAGACCTGCTCCAGGGTGAGCGACCTCCGCCTGCGCAACTGGCGCAACTCGGCGCCGAGTCGCGCACGTCGAATGACCGGACTCGATGACAACGGCATCCCCGCCTCCCCACGACGGAGGGTACGCAGGACCGTCACACACTGCAATAGCTCGCTTGCGGATAGCGACCGTCCATCGTGTCCGGCGCCGGGTACCGGGTCCCGGGCGCCCGCCGCCGGCTCGTCGGCGTCCGGCCCACGACCGACGGCCGCGCCGGACGGACCCGCCGCCACCGACGGCACCGGACGGACCCGCCGCCACCGACGGCACCGGACGGACCTGCCGCGACCGGCGGCAGCGCCGGACGGACCCGCGCGACCGGCGACCGGCGCCGCCGCGCGGGGCCGGGTCAGGGCCGGTACGTGCCGAACGACCAGACGTTGCCGGCGAGGTCCCGGGCGGCGTAGTCGCGGGAGCCGTAGTCGGTGTCGAACGGCTCCCGGACGATCTCGGCGCCCGCTGCCCGGGCGCGCGCGCAGTGCGCGTCGACCTCGTCGAGCGCCACGTAGACCGTCCAGTCGTCGTCGGCCGGGCGTGGTCGGCGCCCGGCCCGCTCGCCGAGCATGATCATTCCGCTGCCGAGGACGAGTTCGGCGTGCGCCACCGCGCCGTCCGGGGCGTCGTGCACCGCGTGCACCTGGAAGCCGAAGGCGGCGCAGAGCCAGTCCATGGCGGCGCGGGCGTCGGGATAGCTGAGGACCGGATAGATGGTTCGCATCCGCCCACTGTGCCGCTCCGACGGTCAGCCGGGATTGGACGGATGTGACGTGGCCAGGCGCAGCGGGGTCGCGCCGGCGAACTCGTGGAACTCGCGGATCAGGTGCGACTGGTCGTAGTAGCCGTACTCGGCGGCCACCTCGGCGCCGCCGGGCGGCGGCGCACCCGCCGGCCGCTCACCGGTGAGCGCCGCGTGGGCCCGGGCGAAGCGCAGCAGGCGTGCCGTCGTCTTCGGGGGAAGCCCGACCTCGCGCCGGAACACGGTGGCCAGGTGACGACGGCTCCAGCCCAGCTCGGCGGCGAGCGCGCCGACGCCCACCCGCCCGGCGCTGTCGGCCAACCGGTCCCAGGCCCACGCCACGCGGGGATCGACCGGTGCGGTGGCGGCCAGCCGGGCGGTCAGCGCGGCGTCGAGCAACCGGAACCGCCCGGGCCACTGCGGCGTCTCGGCCAACCGGCGGCGCAGCCGGTCGAGCCAGCCGTCGGCGAGCCGGTCCACCGCCACCGCGCGGTTCGCCAGCTCGACCAGGGGCACGCCGAGGATCCGGCGAGCGGCCAGCGGGGCGAGCAACAGTTCCACGCCCGTGCCCACCCCCACGGTGCGGGTGGTGCACCAGCCGTCGAACGTGCCGGCCACGAACGAGTCCACCCCGTACGCGCCGCGCTCGGCGCACCGCGGGTCGACCACGTCCAGGGGCGCACCCCAGCCGAGGACCAGCACCACGAAGGCGCCGGCGGCCTCCCGGCGTACCAGGGGCAGCGCGGTCACCTCCCGATAGCCGAGGTACCGGTCGACGAAGGGGCGCAGCCGGATGTCGGGACGGCCGACGACCAGCCCCGGCTCGGCTCCGCCCCCGGCCGTCACTTCACGCCTGCGGCGTCCATCCCGCGCAGCTCCTTCTTGAGCTCGGCCACCTCGTCGCGGATCCGCGCGGCGAGTTCGAACTGCAACTCCCGGGCGGCGGCCAGCATCTGGTCGTTGAGCTCCTGGATGAGCTGCGCCAGGTCGGCGCGGGCCATCCCCTCCCGCGACGGGCCGGCGGTCGCCCGGCTGCGGCTGCGGGTCTCCTTGACCGGCGCCTTGCCCCGGGAGAGCTGCCGCACCGCGCCGCCGATCCGCGAGTTCTCGGTGTCCTCCGCCTCGCGGTAGATGTCGTCGAGGATGTCGTGGATCTTCTTGCGCAGCGGCTCCGGGCTGATGCCGTGCGCCTCGTTGTGCGCGATCTGCTTGGCCCGCCGGCGGTTGGTCTCGTCGATCGCGTCCGCCATCGACGGGGTGATCTTGTCGGCGTACATGTGGACCTGGCCGGAGACGTTCCGGGCGGCCCGGCCGATGGTCTGGATCAGCGACCGGCCGCTGCGCAGGAAACCCTCCTTGTCGGCGTCGAGGATCGCGACCAGGGAGACCTCGGGCAGGTCCAGACCCTCGCGGAGCAGGTTGATGCCGACCAGCACGTCGTAGTCGCCCTTGCGCAGCTCGCGCAGCAGCTCGACCCGGCGCAGGGTGTCGACCTCGGAGTGCAGGTAGCGCACCCGGATGCCGTTCTCCAGCAGGTAGTCCGACAGGTCCTCGGCCATCTTCTTGGTCAACGTGGTGACCAGCACCCGCTCGTCCCGCTCGGTGCGCAGCTTGATCTCGTGCATCAGGTCGTCGATCTGGCCCTTGGTGGGCTTGACCACCACCTCCGGGTCGATCAGGCCGGTCGGCCGGATCACCTGCTCGACGTACTCGCCCTGGGCCCGCTCCAGCTCCCAGGAGCCGGGGGTGGCCGAGAGGTAGACCATCTGGCCCACCCGCTCCAGGAACTCGTCGAAGCGCAGCGGCCGGTTGTCGGCGGCGCTGGGCAGCCGGAAGCCGTGGTCGATCAGCATCCGCTTGCGGGACGCGTCGCCCTCGTACATGCCGCCGATCTGCGGGATGGTCACGTGCGACTCGTCGACCACGGTGAGGAAGTCGTCGGGGAAGTAGTCGAGCAGGCAGTGCGGCGGGCTGCCGGGCAGCCGGCCGTCCATGTGCATCGAGTAGTTCTCGATGCCGGAGCAGAAGCCGACCTGCCGCATCATCTCGATGTCGTAGGTGGTGCGCATCCGCAGCCGCTGCGCCTCCAGCAGCTTGCCCTGCCGCTCCAGCTCGGCCAGCCGCTCCGCCAGCTCGGCCTCGATGTCGCGGATGGCCCGCTCCATCCGCTCCGGGCCGGCCGCGTAGTGGGTGGCCGGGAAGATCACCAGCCCGTCGACCTCCTTGACCACGTCACCGGTGAGCGGGTTGAGGTAGTAGAGCTTCTCCACCTCGTCGCCGAACAGCTCGATCCGGACGGCCAGCTCCTCGTACGCCGGGATGATCTCCAGCGTGTCGCCGCGGACCCGGAACGTCCCCCGCTGGAAGGCCATGTCGTTGCGGGTGTACTGGATGTCGACCAGCCGGCGCAGCAGTTGGTCGCGGTCGAGCTCCTGCCCGACGGCGACCCGCACCGCCCGGTCGAGGTACTCCTCCGGCGTGCCCAGACCGTAGATCGCGGAGACCGTGGCCACCACGATCACGTCGCGGCGGGTGAGCAGCGACATGGTCGCCGAGTGCCGCAGCCGCTCGACCTCCTCGTTGATCGAGGAGTCCTTCTCGATGTAGGTGTCGGTCTGCGGGATGTACGCCTCGGGCTGGTAGTAGTCGTAGTACGAGACGAAGTACTCCACCGCGTTGTGCGGCAGCAGCTCGCTGAACTCCTTGGCCAGCTGGGCGCAGAGCGTCTTGTTGGGGGCGAGCACCAGGGTCGGCCGTTGCAGCCGCTCGACCAGCCACGCCGTGGTGGCGCTCTTGCCGGTGCCGGTCGCGCCGAGCAGCACCGTGTCCCGGTCGCCGCGCCGCACCCGGCGCTCCAGCTCGTCGATCGCGGCCGGCTGGTCACCGGCGGGCTGGAACTCACTGACGACCTGGAAGCGGCCGTCCAGCCGGGGAATGTCGAGCGCCATGACCTCAACGGTACGCCGGGGGTCCGACACCGCGCGGCCACTACGGTGGGTCCGTGATCGGCTTCGATATTCGCGTTGTGTGGCACATCCCACCCGCGCTAGCCTGGATGCCGTAGGCCGCTCGCGGCGGCCGACCGGGCCGGTGGCCGGGCCCTCATCGGGCTCCCACCCCCGGCACGCGGGGTCGCAGCACCCGGACATCACCGGCGTGCGCACCCGAGCGTGGTCGCGCCCACGGCGCAGACCGGCCGCCGCGAGCGCCCCTGCGTCGTCACCCTCCGCCCCCGCCGGGCGTTTCTCCCTCGTGGAAACCTCTCCCGACCCACGTCGCCGTGGGCGCGGCCGGCGCCGCCGCGACCCGGGCCTGCGCGCCGCCCCGATCCCGCCCGACGTCTCCGCCGGCGAGCCGCCCGGCGACGAGGCGGGACGCCGCCGCACCACCCTGCTCGCCCTGGCCGTGGTCGCCACCGCCTCCGCCGCGGCCCTGGTGGCCGGGCTGCCGACCTGGGCCCCCGCCCCGGCGGGACCGGCCCGGGCGCTGACCGGGAGCGAGTCCGAACGGCTCGCCGCGACCCGGGTCACCAACTACCGCGACATCCGGGCCGGGGTACACCTCGTCGTCGGCGCCGGGCGGGCCCGCACCGACCTCGTCGGCTGGATCGACTGGGCCCGCCCGCTGGCCTACCTGGACGTGGCCGGGCCGGGCGCCGGGGCGGACCGGGGACTGCTCCAGGCGACCCCCTCCGTCGTCGTGCTCCGCCCCGACCCGGCGGCGGGACCGGCGTCGACTCCCCCGCCCCTGGACCCGCCGTCCGACCGCTGGCGGCTGCGCGACCTGCCCCCCGGGCGAGGACTGGCCGGCGCGCTCGACCTGCTCTTCCGCCTCGGCGCCCGGCACGCCGACCCGGTCGAGCCGCTGCGCCGCGGCGGGGGGCGCTGGGTGGGGCGGGAGACCGTCGGCGGCGAGCCGGTCGACGTGCTCCAGGCCGCGCTGCCCGCGCCCGCCCCGGCCACCCCCACCACCGGCGCACCCGCCCCGCCGACGGCCGGGGACGGCGATCCGCGCTGGTGGGTCGACCGCGACTCCCGGCTGCACCGGTGGCAGGGACGGCTGCCCGACGGCGCCCCGGTCACCGTCGAGCTGACCCGCCTCGACCGGCCCACGCTGCGGCCGGTCGAGGCGCTGGGCGGACGGGCGGCACTGCCCCGGACCCTCACCGACGAGGAGGGCGAGCGGCTGGCCGGGGTGCCCGACCGGTTGCGCGCCGAGGCGGGAGCCGCCGTCACCGTGACCGCCCCGCTCGGCGCCGCCGCGAACCTGCGCGGCTCCGGCTGGCTGAGCTGGTCCGCCGCGACGGCGTACCTGTCGGTGGCCGAACTGGACACCCTCGGCCGGCGTACCCTGCTGCGCCGCGACCCGGCCGGCTTCGCCCGGGCCGAGGTGCCGGTCGGGCCCGGCGCCGGCAGCGCCACCGCGCCGACCGGACCGCCGCTGCCCCCGCCGCCGGACGCCGGCTGGCGCCGGAGCGTTCGCCCCGGCGACGACCTCGACCTGCTGGTCGACACCGCCGTACGGGCGAGCGGTACGCCGCTGCGCCCCGGCGCCGCCGTGCGACTGCGCGCGGACCGGGTCGCCGGACGGGTGGTGGACGTGGTCGAGCTGCGCGTGCAGGGGCTCCGGCTGCGCTACTGGCTGGACCGGACGGGCCTGCCGCGCCGGCTGGAGCTGCGCACCCGCGCCGGGAGCTGGGCGCAGCTGGACCTGGTCCCCGGCCCGGTGCCGGCCGGCGTCGCACCGCCCCGGCCGGAGCCGTCCACCGCGCGGGCGACCACCGGGAAGCCCACCGCCTCGCCCCGCCCGCCCGCTCGGGCGCGCCGCTGACCGGTCCGGTGCCGGCCGTGCCCGGTCAGGGGCGCCAGCCGGTCCGGGCGGCCCACTCCTCGGCCCGCAGGTGCTCCTCGTCGAACCAGGGGTCCTTCGCGGTCGCGTACGCGCCGTTGTCCGGGGCGGCCGCCGCCAGCTCCCGCTTCACCATCAGGTAGGCGGCCCGCTGGTCGGGATCGGCGCGCAGGTGGTCGCGCATCAGCAGGGCGTACCGCCAGCCGGGCGAGCCGGCCACCCGCAGGTGCAGGTACGCCGGACGGGCTGGGTCGGCGCTGCCGTGCAGCCGCTTCTCCCACCGCCCCTCGCCGGCCGGACGGGGGTTGTCCCACCACTCGCCGGGCAGCCGGGGGAACCCGGCCCGGGCCAGGCGCTCGGCGAGCGGCCCGTCCGCCTCCTCGATCGAGTCGACGGTGAGCTGGATGTCGATCACGTCCTTGGCGGCGAGCCCGGGTACGGCGGTCGAGCCGATGTGGTCGACGCGCGGGTCCGCCGGGGCGGCGGCGTGCCGGATCCGGGCGGCGAGCCGGGCGTACTGCTGGGGCCAGGTGGGGTCCGGTCCGGTGAGCACCACCTGCTCGGGGCGCACCGCGCACCCGTGCCGCACGTTGTGCTCGTAGGGCAGCAGGCGGTCCTGCCAGAGGGCGTCGACCGCGGCGTGCAACTCGTCCAGGGTGCCGTCGTTGTGCAGCACCACGTCGGCCACCGCCTGCCGGCGGGCGTCGTCGGCCTGCGCGGCGATCCGCCGCTCCGCCTCGGTCCGGGACATGCCCCGGTGCCGGGCCAGTCGCCGTACCCGGGTGGCGACCTCCGTCTGCACGACCACGACCAGGTGGAACGTCGGGGCGAGCCCCACCTCCACCAGCAGCGGCACGTCGTTGACGACCACCGCGTCGGCCGGGGCGGCGGCGACGAGTTCGGCGGAGCGGGCCCGGACCCGGGGATGGGTGATCGCCTCCAGCCGGCGGCGGGCCGTGTCGTCACCGAAGACCAGGGCGCCCAGCGCCGCCCGGTCCAGCGCGCCCTGGGCGTCGAGCACCCGGTCGGAGAAGGCGGCGACGATCTCGGCCAGCCCCTCGGTGCCCGGAGCGACCACCTCGCGGGCGATCCGGTCGGAGTCCACGATCACCGCGCCCCGCTCGGCGAGCCGGGCGGCCACCGCGCTCTTGCCGGACCCGATCCCACCGGTCAAACCCACCATCAACACCCGACCAGTCAACCGGATCACCGCGCCCACCACAAACCACGCCCGCCGGGCTTCGCCGCTGCGGTTTGCGACGTGTCGCGGTGTCCAGGGTCGTGGGACACCGCGACACGCCGCACGTGGAGTGGATCAGGCGGCGGTCCGGGACAGGACGAGGGCCCCGTCCCCGCGGTCCGGTGGAACCGGATCGCGGGGACGGGGCCCGTCGTCGTCAGTGGCCGCTCCCGGCGCGGCGCGGCGTCAGCCGTGCCGGGCCGGAGTCGTCACCGGCTCACTTGCCGCCGGCGAGCTTCTCCCGCAGGGCGGCGAGCGCCTCGTCGGTGGCCAGGGTGCCGGCCGGCTCCTCGGCCTGCCGGCTCGGGGCCGTGCTGGTCGAGGTGGTGGTGCCGGCGGACACGGCCGGAGCCGGGTTGGCAGCGGCCTCGGCGTCGGCGGCACGGGAGGTCTGCACCTGCTTGGTGTGGGCCTCCCAGCGCTGACGCGCCTCGGCGTACTGCTGCTCCCAGGTCTCGCGCTGCTTCTCGTACCCCTCGAGCCACTCGCCCGTCTCCGGGTCGAAGCCCTCCGGGTAGATGTAGTTGCCCTCGGCGTCGTAGGTCGCGGCCATGCCGTAGAGGGTCGGGTCGAAGTGCTCCTCGCCCTCGACGAAGCCCTCGTTGGCCTGCTTGAGCGACAGCGAGATGCGGCGGCGCTCCAGGTCGATGTCGATGACCTTGACCATGACCTCGGAGCCGACCTGCACGACCTGCTCCGGGATCTCCACGTGGCGCTCGGCCAGCTCGGAGATGTGGACCAGGCCCTCGATGCCGTCGTCCACCCGGACGAAGGCGCCGAACGGCACCAGCTTGGTGACCTTACCCGGCACGATCTGCTGGATCGCGTGGGTGCGGGCGAACTGACGCCACGGGTCCTCCTGGGTCGCCTTCAGCGACAGCGAGACCCGCTCGCGGTCCAGGTCGACGTCCAGGACCTCGACCTCGACCTCCTGGCCGACCTCGACGACCTCGGACGGGTGGTCGATGTGCTTCCAGGACAGCTCGGAGACGTGCACGAGGCCGTCCACGCCGCCCAGGTCGACGAACGCGCCGAAGTTGACGATCGAGGAGACGACGCCCTTGCGGACCTGCCCCTTCTGCAGCTTGTTGAGGAACTCGGTGCGCACCTCGGACTGCGTCTGCTCCAGCCAGGCCCGGCGGGACAGGACCACGTTGTTGCGGTTCTTGTCCAGCTCGATGATCTTGGCCTCGAGCTCGCGGCCGACGTACGGCTGCAGGTCGCGCACCCGCCGCATCTCGACCAGGGAGGCGGGCAGGAAGCCGCGCAGCCCGATGTCGAGGATGAGGCCACCCTTGACCACCTCGATGACCGAACCGCGGACGACGCCGTCCTCGTCCTTGATCTTCTCGATCGTGCCCCAGGCCCGCTCGTACTGCGCCCGCTTCTTGGAGAGGATCAGACGACCCTCCTTGTCCTCCTTCTGGAGGACGAGGGCCTCGATGTGGTCACCGACCGAGACGACCTCGGCGGGGTCCACGTCGTGCTTGATCGACAACTCCCGAGAGGGGATGACACCCTCGGTCTTGTAGCCGATGTCGAGCAGGACCTCGTCCCGATCGACCTTGACGACGGTGCCTTCGACAATGTCGCCGTCGTTGAAGTACTTGATGGTCTCGTCGATCGCGGCGAGGAAAGCCTCCTCAGAGCCGAGATCGTCGTGGGTGACCCGGGTGGCGCTCGAGGGGGCCTCGATGCTGCTCGTCATGTGGGCGGTTGCTCCGGTCGGATGGGTTGTCACAGCAGGCGTGGTGTCGCAGTGACCATTTCGCGCCAACGGATCCGCCGCCGGGCACACCGAACGATCGCCAAGTGAAGATCATTAGTGGCTCCGGTGACCGCGCACCTGCTCCCTGCCGAGGCACACGATCCGCGAGCGCATCGTCTAGCCTACCCGCTGCATTACCACAGCGTGCAAGGCCTCCCGTCTCCTCGCGACCTCGCCACCTGCGAAAGCGGAGATATCGGCGGAAAAGCGTCACGACTGTCTCGTGCGTCACATCCGCCCCGGGAGGGACAAGGTAGCGCACCGCCGGCGCGGCCGCCGTCCGAGGTGCGCGGGGCAGGGCCTAGCGTGGACCGGGTGGATGACGACCGGGTGACCCGACGGCGGGTCGGCGACGCGGAGGCGCGCCGGGCCAACCGCGGCTGGTGGGACGCCGACGCCGACGACTACCAGGCCGAGCACGGCGCGTTCCTCGGTGACGTGGACTTCGTCTGGTGCCCGGAGGGGCTGCGCGAGGCCGACGCCCGGCTGCTGGGCGACGTCGCCGGGCGGCGGGTGCTGGAGGTCGGCTGCGGCGCCGCAGCCTGCGCCCGCTGGCTGGCCCGGCAGGGGGCCCGACCGGTCGCCTTCGACCTCTCCGCGGGGATGCTGCGCCACGCCGCGCACGCCGCCGCGACCACCGGGGTACGCGTACCGCTGGTGCAGGCCGACGCGCTGGCGCTGCCCTTCGCCGACGCCGCCTTCGACATCGCCTGCACGGCGTTCGGCGCGATTCCCTTCGTCGACGACTCCGCCGCCCTGATGGCCGAGGTGCACCGGGTGCTGCGCCCCGGCGGGCGCTGGGTCTTCTCGGTGACCCACCCGATGCGCTGGATCTTCCTGGACGACCCGGGCGAGGGCGGGCTCGTCGCCACCCACTCGTACTTCGACCGCTCCCCGTACGTGGAGCAGGACTCCCACGGCGTGGCCACCTACGTCGAGCAGCACCGCACCCTCGGCGACCGGATCCGCGAGCTGGTCGGGGCGGGCTTCCGCCTGCTCGACCTGGTGGAGCCGGAGTGGCCGGCGGGGCACGACGGGACCTGGGGGCAGTGGAGCCCGCTGCGCGGGCGACTCTTCCCCGGCACCGCCGTCTTCGTCACCGAGAAGCCGGCCTGACCCTCGACCGCACCGGTGGTCCGGCTCCGCGGTTCACGCCCCGGCGTGGAGTGAGCCGTTCGAGATCACGCTCCCGGTCGCCGAGATCACCCCGTAGCGACGGGAGCGCCGTTTCGGCCCACCGGACCCGGGTACGCGTCGACCATGGCCGAGAAGGAGTTCCGCAGGGGCGACCACGTCTCCTGGGCCAGCCACAGCGGCCGGGCGTACGGCGTGGTCAAGGAGAAGATCACCGAGCGGACGCACGTACGCGGACACGCCGTGAACGCGTCGCCGGACGACCCGCAGTACCGGATCCGCAACGACGACTCGGGCCGGGACGTCGCCCACCGACCGGAGGCGCTGCGTCATGAGCAGGAGTGAGGATCCCGAGCAGACCTACCGGGAGTTCACCGACGCGGTGAACATGAAGCCGGGCGAGCTGCGGACGTGGTTGGAGACCGACGAGTCGAAGCACGTCGGCTGGCGGAAGAAGGGCACCAAGGGCGGTGAGTCCGTCGGGCACGAGTCCGGCCGGAAGATCATCGACCTGTTGCGCCGCAAGCGGGCGGAGCTGACCGCCGCCGACTACAAGCACATGCGCAAGGTCGTCGGGTACGTGCACCGGCACATGGCGCAGCGCCCCTCCGGCGACGTCCGGGACACCAGGTGGCGCTGGTCGCTGATGAACTGGGGCCACGACCCGCTCAAGGACTGAGCCGCTCGACGTTCGCCGCGTGTTGTTACCGTGCCGGCGGTGACGACAGACACTCCGGCGCCACACCGTCACCCGCGAGCCGGACGGGTCGTCCTCGTGGCGGGCCTGGGTGCCGTCCTCGCCGCCGCCCTCTGGCTGGCCGCCACCGGGAACGGCGGCATCCGGTACAGCGCCGACCACGGGGACACCGTGCCGATGTGGACCAGGTGGATCCCGGCCCTGGTCGGGATCGCGCTGATCCGGCTGGTCCCGCCGCGTACCGACCCACGGTGGCCGGACCCGGTCGCGCCGTACCGCGAGGCGGTACCGCTGCTGCTGGCCGGGATCGCGTTCGCCGCCGTCCTGCCGCTGCTCGGCGGCGAACCGGCGTACACCGTGGGCAAGCTCGCCCTGCTGCTCGGCGTACCGGCCGTGGTGTTCCTGGCCGCCCGTCGGCGCCCGCCGCGCTGGCGCCCCGGGCCGGACCCGACCGGCGCCGCCTACCGGTGGGGTCCGGCGCTGCCGGTGGCCGGGTGGCTGGTGCTCAGCTACGCGACCCCGCTGGCGGTGCCGGCCAGCGACTGGGGGCGGACCGTCACGCCGGCGGAGCTGATCGCCACGATCCTGGTGGCGTTCGCCGTGAACGCCCTGCTGGAGGAGGTCTTCTACCGGCGGTGGCTGCAGACCCGGTGGGAGTCCCTGCTGGGCCGGTGGCCGGCCGTCGTGCTGGCGTCCCTGGTCTGGGCGGTCTGGCACGTGACCATCCAGGGCACCGGCCGGCTCGGCACCGACCTCGCCGCCGTGGTGGTCAACCAGGGCGTGCTCGGGCTCTTCCTCGGCTACCTGTGGTCCCGGTACCGCAGGATGTGGCCGTTGTTGGTCGTGCACGGGGCGGTCAACGCGGTGCCGATCCTGCTCGGCCTGTAGCCCGGTCACCCGTCCCGCCGCCGCTCCGACCGCCGCCGGCCCGGCAGCTCGACGGGCACGCGGTCGAGCGGAGACGGCCGCCCCACTGCCGAACGATCCGGGGCGGCGTGGACACCAGCCGTGGCCAGCAGGCCGGCCGCCCCGGCGCCGTCGTCAGTGGTCGGCGCTGTTCCAGTCCCGGCCTTCGCCGACCGACACCTCCAGCGGCACCGACAGCGGGTACGCCCCACCCATCTCCCGCCGCACCAGCGCCTCCACCGTCTCCCGCTCCCCGGGTGCGACCTCGAAGACCAGCTCGTCGTGCACCTGCAACAGCATCCGCGAGCGCAGGCCGGCGTCGCGCAGCGCGGTGTCGACGTGCAGCATGGCGACCTTGATGATGTCGGCCGCCGAACCCTGGATCGGGGCGTTGAGCGCCATCCGCTCGGCCATCTCCCGGCGCTGGCGGTTGTCGCTGACCAGGTCCGGCAGGTAGCGGCGGCGGCCCAGGATGGTGGAGGTGTAGCCGTCCTGGCGGGCCCGGGCCACCACCTCGTGCAGGTAGTCGCGCACCCCGCCGAAGCCGGCGAAGTAGTTCTCCATCAGCCCGCGCGCCTCCTCGGCGCTGATGCCGAGCTGCTGGGACAGGCCGAACGCGCTCAGGCCGTACGCCAGGCCGTAGTTCATCGCCTTGATCTTGCGTCGCTGGTCGGCGGTGACCTCGTCGACCGGCACCCCGAAGACCGACGAGGCGGTCGCGGCGTGGAAGTCCGCGCCGGAGTTGAACGCCTCGATCAGCGCGTCGTCCGACGACAGGTGCGCCATGATCCGCATCTCGATCTGGCTGTAGTCGGCGGTGAGCAGGCACTCGTACCCCTCCCCCACCACGAAGGCGCGCCGGATGCGCCGCCCTTCCTCGGTGCGGATGGGGATGTTCTGCAGGTTCGGCTCGGTCGAGGAGAGCCGGCCGGTGGCCGCCACGGTCTGGTTGAAGGTGGTGTGGATGCGGGCGTCGTCCGAGACCGACTTCAGCAGCCCGTCCACCGTGGACTTCAGCTTGGCCACGTCCCGGTGGCGCAGCAGGTGCTCCAGCACCGGGTGCGGGTTCTGCGCGTACAGCCACTGCAGGGCGTCGGCGTCGGTGGTGTAGCCCGTCTTGATCTTCTTGGTCTTGGGCAGGCCCAGCTCACCGAAGAGGATCTCCTGCAGCTGCTTGGGCGAGCCGAGGTTGAACTCCCGCCCGACCGCCTCGTACGCGCCCTGCGCCGCGGCCTTCACCTCGGCGGCGAAGTGCGCCTCCAGCTCCGACAGGTACTGCGTGTCGGCGGCGATGCCGATCCGCTCCATGTCGGCGAGCACCCGCATCAGCGGCAGCTCCACCCCGGCCATCAGCCGGGCGGACTGCTCGCCGTCGCGGGACAGCTCGGCGTCGATCGCGTCGGCCAGGTCGAGGGTGGCCCGGGCCTGGAGCATCAGGTTCTGCTCGGCCACGCCGTCGTCGCCCAGCCCGTCCAGGGTGAGCTGCCCGGTCTCCGGCGCGTCGACCCGCAACTCCCGGTGCAGGTAGCGCAGCGCCAGGTCGGTCAGGTCGTACGAGCGCTGGTCGGGGCGGGCCAGGTAGGCGGCGATCTGGGTGTCCCGGGCGATGCCGTCGAGGGCCCAGCCGTGCGCGGCGAAGGCGAGCACCGCCGGCTTGCTGTCGTGCAGCACCTTGGGCCGGGCCGCATCGGCCAGCCAGGCCGCGAGGGCCGACTCGTCGGCCGGCTCCAGCCGGGCCGGGTCGAACCAGGCCGCCGCCCCGCCGGAGGTGGCCAGCGCCATGCCGGTCACCGAGGCG
The DNA here is from genome assembly GCF_900090295.1 of Micromonospora coxensis. NCBI lineage: Bacteria > Bacillati > Actinomycetota > Actinomycetes > Micromonosporales > Micromonosporaceae > Micromonospora > Micromonospora coxensis. The sequence goes on from NZ_LT607753.1 coordinate 1,574,565, forward strand.
GTGTGCCGCCGGTTGGGGCCGGTGTCGAGCTTGACCGCCAGCCCGACGGCGGTGCCGGTGGGGGCGTGTGTCGCCAACCAGCCGGCCAGCGCGCCGGGCGCGGTGAGCACCTCGCCGTCCAGGTCGAAGCCGGCCTCGGCCTCCGGCTCGACCGCCTCCAGGTACTGGTAGAGCCGGTCGCGCAGGATGCGGAACTGGAGAGTGTCGAAGACCTGGTGCACGGCCTCGCGGTCCCAGCCCTGCCAGCGGGTGTCCTCCGGGCGCACCGGCAGGTCCAGGTCGGAGACCAGGCAGTTGATCTCGTAGTTGCGGATCACGTCGGCCAGCCGCTCGCGCAGGCTGTCGCCCGCCTTGCCCTTGATCTCGTCGGCCCGGGCGATGACCCCGTCGACCCCGCCGTACGTGTTGATCCACTTCGCGGCGGTCTTCGGCCCCACGCCGGGGATGCCGGGCAGATTGTCGCTGGTCTCCCCGACCAGGGCGGCCAGGTCGCGGTAGCGCTGCGGGCCGACGCCGTACTTCGCCTCGACGGCGGCCGGATCCATCCGGGCCAGGTCGGAGACGCCCTTGCGCGGGTAGAGCACGGTGACGTCGTCGCCGACGAGCTGGAAGGCGTCCCGGTCGCCGGTGGTGATCAGCACCTTCATGCCCTGGTCACGGGCCTGGCAGGCGAGGGTGGCGATGACGTCGTCGGCCTCGTAGCCCTCCTTCTCCACCACCGGGATCCGCAGCGCGGCCAGCACCTCCTTGACCAGGCTGACCTGGCCCTTGAAGTCGGTCGGGGTCTCGCTGCGGCCGGCCTTGTACTCCGCGTACTTCTCGGTGCGGAAGGAGCGGCGGGAGACGTCGAAGGCCACGATGATGTGGGTCGGCTGCTCGTCGCGCAGCACGTTGATCAGCATCGAGGTGAAGCCGTACACCGCGTTGGTCGGCTGACCCGTCGTGGTGGAGAAGTTCTCCACCGGCAGGGCGAAGAAGGCCCGGTATGCCAGGGAGTGTCCGTCGACGAGAAGCAGGCGCGGCGTCGTAGCTGTCACGGCAGCGACTCTAGTCCGTACCGCCGACATCCCCACGACGGCGGCACCGCGCCACGGGACGGAAACCGACGGCGGACGCGGCCGGGCCGGAACGCCGCGCGGCCGCCCACCCCACCGGGGTGGACGGCCGCGACGGCACGACGACCTCAGGCCACGCCGAGGTACGCCTCCTTGACCGCCGGGTCGTGCAGCAGGTCCTGCCCGGACCCCTCCTTGACGATCCGACCGGTCTCCAGCACGTAGCCCCGGTGGGCGCGGGAGAGCGCCTGCTGGGCGTTCTGCTCCACCAGCAGGATCGTGGTGCCCTGCTGGTTGATCTCCGTGATGATGTCGAAGATCTGCCGGATCACCATCGGGGCCAGGCCCATCGACGGCTCGTCCAGAAGCAGCAGCTTCGGCCGGCTCATCAGCGCCCGGCCGACGGCCAGCATCTGCTGCTCACCGCCGGAGAGCGTGCCGCCGGGCTGCTTGCGCCGCTCGCGCAGCCGCGGGAACAGCTCCAGCACCTTCTCCAGGTCGGCGGCGATGCCGGCGGAGTCCCGCCGGGTGTACGCCCCCATGTCGAGGTTCTCCAGCACCGTCATGCCGGGGAAGATCTGCCGGCCCTCGGGCGACTGGCACAGACCCCGGACCACCCGCAGGTCGGCGCGGAGCTTGCTGATGTCCTCGCCGTTGAAGGTGATCCGGCCACCGGCGAGCGACCGGATCCCGGAGATCGCCCGCATGGTGGTGGTCTTGCCGGCGCCGTTCGCGCCGATCAGGGCCACCACCTCGCCCTCGTTGACGGTCAGGCTGATGCCGTGCAGGGCCTCGATGCGGCCGTACGACACCGTGACGTTGTCCAACTCAAGCAGCGTCATCAGCGGACTCCCCCAGGTACGCGGCGATCACCTTCGGGTCCCGGCTGACGTCGGCCGGTGCCCCTTCGGCGATCTTCCGGCCGAACTCCAGCACCACGATCCGGTCGGTCACGCCCATGACCAGGCGCATGTCGTGCTCGATGAGCAGCACGGTCAGCCCCATGTCGCGGATCCTGCGGATCAGCCCGAGCAGCTCCTCCTTCTCCGCCGGGTTGAAGCCGGCGGCCGGCTCGTCCAGGCAGATCAGCTTCGGCTCGGTCGCGAGGGCCCGGGCGATCTCCAGGCGGCGCTGGTAGCCGTACGGCAGGTTGCGCGCCGCGTCGTTCGCCCGGTCGGCGATGCCGACGAAGCGCAGCAGCTCCATCGCCTTCGCCTCGGCCGCCCGCTCCTCCAGGACGTGCCGGGACAGGCCGAAGGTCTTGGCGAACGACCGCCGGATCTGCTGCCACGTCCGGAAGGGTTCGGAAGTGGCGGTGACCTGGGGCAGCTCGTGCGGCTTGGGCTTGAGCCGGGGCACCCGGAACAGCGCCCCCGGCACGCTGGTCCTGTGCCGGGAGTCGGTCCCGACGATGACGTTCTCCAACGCCGTCATCTCCGGGAACAGGCGGATGTTCTGGAAGGTCCGGGAGATGCCCATCCGGCTGATCTGGTGCGGCTTGCGGCCGGTGACCCGCTCGCCGCGGAACCGGACCGCCCCGGAGGTCGGCCGGTACACCCCGGTCATCACGTTGAAGCTGGTGGTCTTGCCCGCGCCGTTCGGCCCGATCAAGCCCAGGATCTCACCCTCGTAGATCTGGAAATTGATCTTGTCGAGGGCGACCACACCGCCGAAGCGGAGAGTCACGTCGTCGACCTCGAGCAGCACGGGGCGGGGCCCCGGCTGGGTCGGGATCTTCGGCGCCACGGTGCCGGTGGTCTGGTCAGACATGAGCGGGCGCCTCCTCTGCCTCCGCCGCACGGTCCTTCAACTCGCGGGTGCGTCGCCGGCTGGGGATCAGGCCCTGCGGACGCAGGATCATCACCAGCACCATGGCCAGGCCGAAGGCCAGCCACCGGTAGTCGGCGATCTCCCGGAACCGCTCGGGCAGGTAGGCCAGCAGCACCGCGCCGAGCGAGACGCCGACCATGTTCCCCGAGCCGCCGACCACGACCATCGCCACGAAGAGGATGGACAGGTTGACGTTGAACTGGGTCGGGTCGATGAACGCGTTGCGGCTGGCGAACAGGAACCCGGACAGGCCGCCCAGGGCCGCGCCGATGGCGAACGCCCAGAGCTTGAACTTGAACGGGTAGACCCCCATCACCGCGGCGGCGTCCTCGTCCTCGCGGACCGCCAGCCAGGCCCGGCCGACCCGGCTGTGCTCCAGCCGGCGTACCGCGAAGACCATCAGCAGCACCACCGTGATGGCCAGCCAGTACCACGGCTTGGCGTCGATCAGGCCGAAGACCTGGTTGTCCGCCGACGGCGGGCCCTCCGGGCCCGGGATGGCGGAGATGCCCTGCGGGCCGTTGGTGAGCGAGTTGGAGTTGCGGGCGACGATGCGGATGATCTCGCCGAAGCCGAGGGTCACGATGGCCAGGTAGTCACCGCGCAGCCGCAGCGTCGGCCAGCCCAGCAGCACCCCGGAGATCAGCGTCAGCACGATCGCGATGAACAGGCAGATCGCCCAGGTCACCGCCCAGGTCGACGGCAGGTCGAACTCCCGCTGGATCCACTTCACCACCGGCGAGTTGACCGAGCCGAAGAGCGCGACACTGTACGCCCCGATGGCGAAGAAGCCGATGTAGCCGAGGTCGAGCAGGCCGGCCAGGCCGACCACCACGTTCAGGCCGATGGCCACCAGCACGTAGATGGCGCAGACGAAGAGCACGCCGGCCCAGTTGTTGCCACCGGCGATCGAGTCGGTGCGCAGCCAGGTGAGGCCCGGGATGCCGAGCAGCGGCAGGTAGTAGAGGAACGCCACGAACGCGAGGAACGCGGCGATCCGCTGCCACTTCGGCAACGCCCGGAACCGGTCGCCGACGGAGTTCAGCAGGCCGACCCGCCGTTGGTCCGCGTTACGGATCTTGTCGATCATGCGCGTGCCCTTCCCAGCGACTCACCCAACAGGCCGGTCGGACGGAACATCAGCACCACGACCAGCACCACGAAGGCGATGACGTCCTCCCAGTTGGACGCGAAGAGCGTGGCGCCGTAGACCTCGACGATGCCGAGGAACAGGCCACCCACCAGCGCGCCACGCAGGTTGCCGATACCGCCGAGCACGGCCGCCGTGAACGCCTTGAGGCCCAGCACGAAGCCGATGCTGTTCTGGGTGAAGCCGAACCGCATGCTCCACAGCAGCGCGGCCGCGCCCGCCATGATGCCGCCGAGCACGAAGATCAGCATGATCACGCGCTCCTGGTTGACACCCATCAGGGCGGCCGTCTCCGGGTTCTGGGCCACCGCGCGCACGCCCCGGCCGTACCGGGTGCGGTTGATGAACCAGTCCAGCAGCGCCATCATGACCACGGCGGAGACGAAGACGATCACCTGGATGTTGGTGATCTGCGTGCCGCCGATCTCGAACAGGGTCTCCTGCTTCAGGATCGTCGGCATGCCGACGATCTGCCGTGCCCGGCCGAACATCGACGGCAGCGCGCCGCCGGCCACGTCGGGCAGGAGCAGGCCGAAGACCTCGACCAGCACCAGAGAGAGGCCGATCGCGGTGATCAGGAAGATCAGCGGCGGGGCGTTCTTGCGCCGCAGCGGGCGGTAGGCGATCCGCTCGATCGCCAGGGCCGTGCCGCCCGAGGCAGCCGCCGCGACGACCAGACCGATGACCAGGAAGAGGATGGCCTGGCCGATCGGCGGGTTATTTTCCACCCCGAGCGCGGTCCACACGCCCAGCACCGCGAAGGTGCCGACCATGAAGACCTCGGAGTGGGCGAAGTTGATCAGACGCAGCACGCCGTAGACGAGGGTGTAGCCCAGAGCGATCAGGGCGTAGATCGCCCCCTTGGACAGCCCGTCGACGGTGTGCTGGCCGAGGTGGCCGAAGAGTTCGTCGAAATTCACCGGGGTCTCCTTGCATCGAGTGCGGCCGGGGACGACACCCCGGCCGCACTCCAGCGCCGTGTCGTCAGCTGAGCTTGAGCTCCTGCAGAGCAGCGATCTCCGTGCCCTTGATCTGGTAGGCCCAGATGACGACCTTCGACGGGTCGACGTCACCCTTGTCGTCGAACTTGATGTACTTCGACACACCCTGCTTGTCGTAGGACTTCACGTACGCCAGGATGTCGGCCCGGGTCTTCTTGCCGTCCTTGAACGCGTCCAGGTAGATCTGGGCGCCGTCGAAGCCCTCCGCGCCGTAGGAGCCCGGCGCCTGGCCGTACTCCTTCTGGTAGTCGGCGGAGAAGGTGCCGCCGGCCTTGTCGGCCGGGAGGCAGGGGCAGGTGATGATGGCGCCCTCGGCGCCGCCCGAGGCGCCCTGCGGGAACGCCGGGTCGTACAGACCGTCCGGGCCGACGAACTTGGCCTGGACGCCGGCGGCACGCATCTGCTTCACCAGCGGCGCGGCCTCACGGGTGTACCCGCCGTAGAAGACGAAGTCCGCCTGCGCCGCCTTGATCTTGGAGATGGTCGCGTCGAACTGCGACTGCTTCTCCTGGATCTTGTCGGTGCCGGCCAGCGTCGCGCCGAGGTTCTTGCCCAGCTCGGCGGTGATGCCCGCGCCGTAGGCGCTGCCGTCGTCGATCAGGAAGACCTTCGCGGCGTTCTGCGCCTTGAGGTAGGTCGCCACGGCGCCCGCCTGGGTGCCGTCGTTGCCGACCACCCGGAAGAAGGACGTGTTGCCCTTCTGGGTCAGGTCGGTCCGGGTCGCCGACGGGCTGACCATCGCCAGGCCGGCGGCCTGGTAGATCGGCATCGTCGCGTCGGACTCACCGGAGAAGTGACCGCCGATGACACCGAGGAACGAGTTGTCCCCGGCGATCTGGTTCGCGAACGGGGTCGCCACCGCCGGGTCACCCTGGGTGTCGAACTCCTGCAGGGTGACCTTGCAGTCCGGGTTCTTCTCGTTGTGCTGCTTGACGGCGAGCTTCGCGCCGTTCAGCGACGGCAGGACCAGACCGGCGTTGTCACCGGTGAACGCGCCGAAGATAGCGATCTTGCCACCGCAGTCGCCGGACGCGGTGCTGTCGCCACCGCCCGAGTCCTGGCAACCCGCGGCACCGACCATCGCCGCGGCGATCGCGGCGGCTCCCAGCACCCGTACATAGCTACGCCTCACGGCTTCCTGACCTCCTCCAGAGGCAGAAGGCGACTGCACCGAGGGAGCGTCGGCAGCACAGCCCGCACCACCACCCACCCGGCAGGGACGCCCCTGCGTTACGGCTCGTGATGGCGGAGCGTACCGACACTCATACGGCCGGGGAAGGGCTCGGCGCGGGGTCTGCTAAACCGTTACGAAGACGTGCGGGATCGATACGGACCCCGTAACAGGCCGATCCCTGACCGGTCCTTAAACCCCCGATACGCCCTCATCGCGGGACGCCGGACACCGATCCGGACCACACCGCCGACCGCTCGCCGTCGTCGGCGAAGAGCCAGCTCCGCTCCCCCACCGCCAGCACCGCCACGTCCCGCTGCGCCCCGGCGGCCACCGGCAGCGGCAACGCCACCGGCTGCCAGGAGTCACCCCGGTCGGTCGACGTCCACACCGACCGGGCCGCGCCGTCGGACACCGCGGCCAGCAGCCGGGACCCCGCCGCGACCAGTCCGTCCACCGACGGCGCCCCGGCCGCCCGGACGCCGGAGCCGACGCCCGCCGCGGCGCCGGCGAAACCGCCCGCCGCGACCCAGTCGTCGCCGGTGCGCCGCCACGCGCCGAACCCGTCGCCGCGCAGGCCGACGGCCACCGGGACACCGTCGAGCAGCGCCACCCGCTGCGCCTCCTCGTAGCGCTCCGTGCCGGGCAGCACCGCGCGCCGCCAGGAGCGTCCGTCCGCCGACGACCACACCGCCGGGTCCCGGTCGATCCGGCCCGCCGGCAGCACCCCGCCCACCGCCAGCCAACCCTCGGGTACGCCCACCGCGTCGAACGCCCAGGTCGCCCCGCGCCCGTCACCGGCCAACTCCGGCGCGCCCTCCACCAGCGCGAAGTCCGCCGCGTCCGGCGACACCCAGGCCGCCGCGCCGCTGGAACGGTTGCCCACGATCAGCCAGCCCCGCGGACCTCCCGCCAGCCGGGACACGTTCACCGCCTTCGGCCCGCCGTACGTCTCGAAGGACGCCGACACCTCGACCAGCCCACCGTCGGCGCGCTGCCGCCAGGTGCTCACCCGGGGATAGCCGTGCGCGCCACCGACCTTCGCGCCGATCGCGGCCAGCACACCGTCCCGACAGCCCGCCGCGTAGAGCACGTTCTGCCGGCCGTAGAAGGAATCCGCGGCGATCGGCAGCGCCGTCCAGGTCGTACCGTCCAGGCTGGACCAGGCCGCCGGGCGGGTGCCGCCGGCGGTGTCGGCGAGCCCGCCCACCGCGTACCACCGGCCCGCACAGGCCGTCGCGTCGCGCAGCAGCGCGCGGCCGGGCGGACCGGGCGGCGCGGGCAGGACGAGCGGCCGCCACCCGGGGTTCACCGGCGCCGCGGCGACCTCCCGCCGGGGCGCCGGGTCGCAACCGGCCGCCGCCAGCACGGCGAGGACGCCGAGCAGCGCGAGGACCCGTCGGGTGGACACGCGTCGATGCTAGCCACGGACGGGGCGTCGCGGGAGCCCGCGACGCATGGCGGCTGCCGGCACGGTCACCGGCACCCGGACGCCGGCCGCCCTCGGTCGACGCGGGTCACGGCCGGTGGGCGGCGAGCCGCCACTGCCGTGCCGCGCCGCCGACGACGCCGAGCCCGTCCCGAAGTCAGGCGGTGGGCTGGGTGACCTCGCCGCCGGCGGTCTCGGCGAGGATCCGCTCGGCGACCTCCTTCATGGTCATCCGGTGGTCCATCGCGGTGCGCTGGATCCACTTGAACGCCTGCGGCTCGGTCATGCCGTACGTGGTCATCAGCGCGCCCTTGGCCCGCTCGACGGTCTTGCGGATCTCCAGCCGGTCGGTGAGGCCGGCGACCTCCGCCTCCAGCGCGGCGATCTCCGAGTACCGGGAGAGGGCGATCTCCACCGCCGGCACCAGGTCGCTCTTCTGGAACGGCTTGACCAGGTACGCCATCGCGCCGGCCGCCCGGGCCCGCTCGACGAGGTCACGCTGGCTGAACGCGGTCAGGATGATCACCGGGGCGATCCGGGCGCCGGCGATCCGCTCGGCGGCGGCCAGCCCGTCCATGATCGGCATCTTGATGTCGAGGATGACCAGGTCCGGCTTGAGCTCCTCGGCCAGCCGGACGGCGGTCTCGCCGTCGCCGGCCTCACCGACGACCTCGTAGCCCTCCTCGACCAGCATCTCGGCCAGGTCCAGTCGGATGAGCGCCTCGTCCTCGGCGATCAGTACGCGCCTGCGCTCGGCATCCGTCTGCGTCTCGGCCACGAGCCACTCCCACCAGTCTGTGCCCCCGACACCCGCCGTGCCGGGTGTCGCCGCCCCTAGCCTAGTGGGTAACCTATTGGAGCCGAACTACAGAAGCCCCTGTAGCCCAACCGGCAGAGGCGCGATTCTCAAAAGATCGACAGTGTGGGTTCGAATCCCACCGGGGGCACAAAGTTGTCATACACCCGTTCGAAGATGGCGGGGTGCATCCGCCCGAAATCCGCGCCCGCGCACGAAGCCTGTACCTCGCCGGGGCGACCGTCGCCGAGGTGTCTCGGACTGTAGGCCTGCCCTACCCGACGGTCCGACACTGGTGCAAGGACCGACCAGAACCGAAGCGACGAGCCAGCGCCCTCCGCTGCTTCCGCTGTCGGTCCGAAGCCGGGGATCCGAGCGATCGCAGTCAGTTTGCCTACCTGCTCGGCCTATACCTGGGTGACGGGCACCTGGTCGTGGGCCGGGTGCCGGTGCTCCGCATCTTCTGCGCCGACGCCTGGCCGGACCTGATAGCCGCCTGCGAGGACGCGATGCGCGATGTCATGGCCGCCTCGGTGCAGCGAGTGCAGAAGCAGGGCTGCGTCGCCGTTCAGAGCTACGGCAAGCACTGGCCGTGTCTGTTCCCACAGCACGGGCCAGGCAGGAAGCACGAACGCGCGATCGTCCTGGCCGACTGGCAACGGGAGATCGTGGAAGCGCATCCGGGCGACTTCCTACGCGGCCTCTTCCACTCCGACGGCTGCCGCGTGAGCAACCGGGTCACGGTACGGGGCAGGCGATACGTCTACCCGCGCTACATGTTCGTCAACGAGTCCGCCGACATCATGGGCCTCTGCCAGTGGGCCCTCGACCTGCTCGGCATCGCCTGGCGGATGAACCGACGCAACTCGCTCTCGGTCGCCCGCCGCGACGCGGTCGCCGCTCTCGACAGGCACGTGGGCCCGAAGTCGTGACCCCCGGCGCGAGGTGCCGGCACGTCGGCCGGCTGCGCGCCCGGGCGGGGCGGGGAGGGCCGGCGCTGGCCCCGGGTCGAGCCGCCCGGCTCGTGGGATCGTCCCCTGCCCGCGAGGCGGGGTCAGATCACCGACAGCGCCCGCTCCAGGTCCGCCCGCAGGTCCTCCGGGTCCTCCAGCCCGACGGAGATCCGCAGCAGCCCACCGCACGGCTTGGCCTCCCCCTCGACCGGCCGGTGGGTGAGCGAGGCCGGGTGCTGGATCAGCGTGTCCACGCCGCCGAGCGACACCGCGTGGGTGATCAGCTCGCAGGCTCCGGCGACGGTGGCCGCGGCGGTGGCCCCGCCGCGTACCTCGAAGGCGAGCAGGCTGCCGGGGCCGGACATCTGCCGGCCGATGAGCCCGGCCGGGTCGTGGACCGACGGGTGGTGCACGCGGACCACGGCCGGGTGGCCGGCGAGCCAACCGGCCAGCTTCTCCGCGCCGGCCTGCTGGGCGCGGACCCGCAGCGGCAGCGTCTGCAGGCCCCGGTGCAGCAGGTAGGCACCGAGCGGGTGCAGCACCGCCCCGGTGACGGCGCGGACCTGGCGCAGCCGGGCGGCCCAGCCGGCGTCGCAGGCGACGGCGCCGGCGAGCACGTCGCCGTGGCCGCCGATGCTCTTGGTGGCGCTGTGCAGGACGAGCGCGGCGCCGTGCCGGGCGGGCTGCTGGAGCACCGGGGTGGCGACGGTGTTGTCGACCAGCAGCGGCACGTTGCCGGCGGCGTCGGCGAGGGCGGCGATGTCGACCAGGTCGAGGGTGGGGTTGGCCGGGGTCTCGACGACGACCAGGGCGGTGTCGGGGCGGACGGCGGCGGCGACCTCGTCCGGCCGCGCCCAGGTGACCTCGGTGCCGAGCAGGCCGGTGGCGAGCACGTGGTCGGTGCCGCCGTAGAGGGGGCGGACGGCCACGACGTGCCGGCTGCCGTCGCGGGTGGCGGCGAGCAGGGCGGCGGTGAGGGCGGCCATGCCGCTGGCGAAGGCGACGGCTTCGGCGGTGCCCTCCAGTTCGGCCAGCGCGGTCTCGAAGCGGGCCACGGTGGGGTTCCAGAGCCGCTGGTAGACGGCGCTGGCGCCGGGCGGGAGGGTGCCGCCGGTGGCGAGCAGCTCGTACGCGTCGCCGCCGCCGTCGACCGAGGGCAGTGGGCTGGTGGTGGAGAGGTCGATCGGCGGCACGTGGACGCCGAGGGCTGCCAGATCGTCGCGGCCGGCGTGCACGGCCCGGGTGTCCACCGTCGTCATGGCGGAAGCGTCGAACATCCGCACACCGATGGGCAATAGATTCGAAGATGATTCTGCGAGTCGGGCTAGGCATGCCGTGAGATTCGGGGAAGGATGTTCACATGCCTGCTGCGCCGAATGATGTGCGGCGGTTCGCCGCGCTGGACGAGGTCGACCGCGCCATCCTGACCGAGCTGGCCGCCGACGGCCGGCTGCCGAACAACGCGCTCGCCGAGCGGGTGGGGGTGGCGCCCTCGACCTGTCTGACCCGTACCCGCGCGTTGCGCGAGTCGGGGGCCATCCGCGGCTTCCACGCCGAGGTCGATCCGGCGGCGGTGGGGCTGCCGTTGCAGGCGCTGGTCTCGGTCCGACTCACCGCGCACGAGCGGGCCGCGGTGGACGCCTTCCGGGCCCGGTCGGTGCGGCTGCCCGGGGTGGTGTCGGTGTTCCACGTGGCCGGCGCGGAGGACTACGTGCTGCACGTGCGGGCCGCGTCCGGGGACGCGCTGCGCGACTTCGTGCTGGACCATCTGGCGGTGGATCCGGTGGTGCAGCACACCCAGACCAGCCTGATCTTCGAGCAGGCCCGGGGTATGGGATAGGGCACGATCCGGAACACCCGGGGCGTCGGGCCGGTTGGTCCCCGACGTGATCGACGTACCGATGTCTGTTCTTGATCTTGCTCCGGTGGCCCGTGGGGCGACCGCCGGGGAGGCCCTGCGGCACACCACCGAGCTGGCCCGGCGCACCGAGGAGCTGGGCTACCGCCGGTTCTGGGTGGCCGAGCACCACAACATGCCGGCGATCGCCAGCTCCGCCCCGGCGGTGCTGCTGGCGCACCTGGCGGCGCACACCTCGACGATCCGGCTCGGCTCGGGCGGGGTGATGCTGCCCAACCACGCGCCGCTGGTGGTGGCCGAGCAGTTCGGCACCCTGGAGGCGCTGCACCCGGGCCGGATCGACCTGGGCATCGGGCGGGCGCCCGGCACCGACCAGGTGACCGCGCTGGCGCTGCGCCGCACCATGGAGGGCCTGTCGGCGGAGGGCTTCCCGCGCGAGCTGGCGGACCTGATGAACTACTTCAGCGGGGACGAGCCGGGACCGATCACCGCGACGCCGGGGCTCGGCCAGTCCCCCACGGTCTGGCTGCTCGGCTCCAGCGGGTTCAGCGCCCAACTGGCCGGGCTGCTCGGGCTGCCGTTCTCGTTCGCGCACCACTTCAGCGCGCAGCACACGCTGCCGGCGCTGCAGCTCTACCGGCAGCACTTCCGGCCGTCGCGCTGGCTTCAGCGGCCGTACGCGATGGTGGCGGTGAACGTGGTCTGCGCGGAGACCGACGAGCGGGCGCAGTGGCTGGCCGGGCCGAGCTCGCTGTCGTTCCTCAAGCTGCGCTCGGGACGGCCGGAGCCGCTGGCCACGCCCGAGGAGGCGGCGGCGTACCCGTACACCGAGTTCGAGCGGGAGTTCGTGCGGCAGCGTCGGGAGGGTCAGGCGATGGGTTCGCCGGAGACGGTCGGCCGGCAGCTCGGCGAGCTGTTGGCGCGCACCGGCGCGGACGAGTTGATGCTCACCACGATGGTGTACGACGTGGCCGACCGGGTGCGCTCCTTCGAGCTGGTCGCCGAGAAGGTCGCCGGCGGGCTCACGCGGAATGCCTGAAACACGCTCTTCATACCCACGTCACCCCACCGTCGCGCGCTGCCCCTAGCGTAGTGACCGGTGGTGGTACGGCACTCCCGGTCGGGACGGGTCGGGGGTGCTGCGGTGTGGTGCACCGGGTCGCCAGCTGTGCGGATTCCGCGGCTGGCGACCCGGTGCCTGCTTTCCGAGCCGGTCCGGGTCAGCGCCGCCCCGGGCCGGGGAGAGCGCCGTCACGCTCGCCCCGGCGCGGGCAGCTCAGCGCAGGTAGATGTTCGGCGTCGGCACCGGGCCCATCCGGTCGCCGATGAAGAAGCCCGGGTGCGGCGGCTGGTTGTAGGCGGTGTTCTGCCAGGCGATCGCCGTGCGGTACTGCGGGTCGTGCATCAGCGTGTGGATCCGCAGGCCGGTCGGCGTCGGGGTGCTGTAGATCCGCAGCGCCCTGCTGTCGCTGGTGCGCCAGACGACCTCCTCCCGCCAGTCACCCAGGATGTCGCCGGAGAGCGCCGGGGTGGACTTGGTCCCGTTGTTGGCGGACACCCCGCTGCCGGTGAGCAGCCGGGTCTCCCCGGCGGTGCCGTACTTGTCGATCCTGGTGCCGTCGAGCAGTTCGCGCACCGGGTCGCCGTCCCACCAGGCGAGGAAGTTCATCGAGGACGGCTTGCGGCCGACGTTCTGCCCCCGGGTGTCGGCCAGGCCGGCGACGGCGGCGGACCAGGACTCGGCGCCGGGGCTGCCCGACCAGATGTCGGCGGAGACGCCCCGGCCGTTGTCGCCGGACGCGGGGGTGGACCAGAGGACCTGGCCGGTGCGGGCGTCGGCGAACCACGAGCTGGGCTTGCTGGCGTCCTCGCTGACCTTGAAGTACTCCAACCCGGCCCGGGACGGGTCGAGGTCGCCGACGTGCCCGGCGTCGCCGTGGCCGTAGCCGGTGGACCAGAGCAGGCGGCCGTTGTCGTCGATGGTGGCGGCGCCGTAGACGATCTCCTGGCGGCCGTCGGCGTCGACGTCGGCGACGGAGAGGCTGTGGTTGCCCTGCCCGGCGGCGGCGGAGTTGCCGGAGGCGCTGGAGTCGAAGGTCCACCGCCGGGTCAGGGCGCCGTTGCGGAAGTCCCAGGCGGCGACGACCGCGCGGGTGTAGTAGCCCCGCGCCATGATCAGTGAGGGGCGCTGGCCGTCGAGGTACGCGGTGCCGGCGAGGAAGCGGTCGACCCGGTTGCCGTACGAGTCGCCCCAGGAGGAGACGGTGCCGCGCGGCGGGTCGTAGGTGACGGTGGAGAGGGCGGCGCCGGTGCGGCCGTCGAACATGGTCAGGAACTCCGGACCGGCGAGGACGTAGCCGCTGGAGTTGCGGTGGTCGGCCGACGCCGAGCCGATCACCTGACCGGTGCCCGAGCGGGTGCCGTCGGCGGTCTTCATCGCCACCTCGGCGTCGCCGTCGCCGTCGTAGTCGTACACCTGGAACTGGGTGTAGTGCGCGCCGGCGCGGATGTTGCGGCCCAGGTCGATGCGCCACAGCCGGGTGCCGGTGAGGGTGTACGCGTCGACGTACACGGTGCCGGTGTAGCCGGATTGCGAGTTGTCCTTGGCGTTGGACGGGTCCCACTTGAGCACGAACTCGTAGTCGCCGTCCCCGTCGAGGTCGCCGACGCTGGCGTCGTTCGCGGCGTAGCCGTACGCCTCGCCGCTCGGCGTGGTGCCACCCGGCGGCACCTGCAACGGCACGTCCAGGTAGCCGTTGGCGAACTGCAGCGCCGGCGCGGACGCCGGCTGCTCGGCGCCGTTGACCACGGCCCGCACCGTGTACGACGACCCGGCCGCCGCCCCGGCGTCGAGGTAGCTGGTGGCGCCGGTGATCGGGCTGCCGTTGACCTTCGTGGCGCCCCGGTAGAGGTTGAACGCCACCGAGGTCTCGGTGCCCAGCAGCCGCCAGGACACCAGGTTGCCGCTGCCCGAGCGGACGCTGACCAGCCCCCGGTCCAGGTCCTCCAGCTGCTTCGCGCCGGCCGGCGGTGTGCTGGGCGGCGGGGTCGTCGGCGGAGGCGGGGTGGTCGGTGGCGGGGTCGTCGGTGGCGGAGTGGTGGTCGGCGGGGTGGTGGCGCCGGTGCAGGTGGTGCCGTTGAGCGCGAAGCTGGTCGGCGCGGGGTTGCTGGAGTTGTTCCACGAGCCGTTGAAGCCGAAGCCGGCGGTGCCGTTGGTGCCGATCGCGGCGTTGTAGCCGGCGTCGCGGGCGGTGACCCGGTCGCCGGACTGGGTGACGGTGGCGTTCCACGCCTGGGTGACCTGCTGGCCGGCGGTGTAGGACCAGGTGAGCGTCCAGCCGTCGACCGGGTCGCCGAGGTTGGTGACGGTGACGTCGGCGCCGAAGCCGCCGCCCCACTGGTTGGTGATCCGGTAGTCGACACGGCAGCCGGCCGCGGCCGCCGAGGCGGTCACGGCGGTCAGGGCGCCGGCGACGAGGGTGGTGGCCGTGGCGGCGGCGAGCAGCGCGGCACGGCGGGACGGGACGGGGCGCACGGGCGGTTCCTCCACTGGAGGGGCGCGCGGCGAGGTCGACCGCGCCGGCCTGCCCTGGGCCGGCGGGGGGGGTACGCCGCGCTGACGGCGATGGATGGACGCATCTCGGCGTCCGCAGTTCGGCTCCGCGCACGCCGATGCTAGGACAACGCTTTCCGGCCGCACAACCACCCCGGCCTTGATCGCGGCCGGCGCGCCTGATCGACTCGTCGGATGGATGGGCACATGGACCCGGAGGAGTTCCGCCGCGCCGGGTACGCCGTGGTGGACTGGATCGCCGACTACTGGACGACGCTCGGTGAGCGGCCGGTGACCTCACAGGACCCGCCCGGCACGGTCGCGGCCGCGCTGCCGCCGGCCCCGCCCGCGCACGGCGAGCCGGTCGAGGCCGTCCTGGCCGACCTGGACTCGCTGATCGCGCCCCGGCTCACCCACTGGCAGCACCCCGGCTGGTTCGGGTACTTCCCGGCCAACACCAGCGGCCCGAGCGTCCTCGGCGACCTGGTCAGCGCCGGGCTGGGCGTGCAGGGGATGCTCTGGGCCACCGGGCCGGCCTGCACCGAGCTGGAGACGGTGATGCTGGACTGGCTGGCCGGCCTGCTGGACCTGCCGGAGAAGTTCCGCTCCACCGGGCGCGGCGGCGGGGTGATCCAGGACTCCGCCTCGTCGGCGACCCTGGTCGCCACCCTGGTCGCGCTGCACCGGGCCGGCGAGGGCAGGTGGCGGCAGTCCGGCGTGGACCGCCGCTACCGCGCGTACACCTCCACGCAGGGGCACTCCTCGATCGACAAGGCGGCCCGGATCGCCGGGCTGGGCGCCGACGGCGTACGGCCGGTCGAGGTGGACCCGGTGACCCAGGCGATGCGACCCGAGGCGTTGCGCGCGGCGATCGAGGCCGACCGGGCCGCCGGCGTCGTGCCGGCCATCGTGGTCGCCACCATCGGCACGACCTCCACCACCGCCGTCGACCCGCTGCCGGAGATCGGCGCGATCTGCGCCGAGTACGGCGTCTGGCTGCACGTCGACGCGGCGTACGCGGGCGCGGCGGCGGTCTGCCCCGAGCTGCGCTGGACGCACGCCGGCCTGGCGCACGCCGACTCGTACTGCTTCGACCCGCACAAGTGGCTGCTCACCGGCTTCGACTGCGACGCGTTCTGGGTGGCCGACGCCGGCGAGCTGATCGAGGCGCTGACGGTGCTGCCCGAGTACCTGCGCAACGCCGCGACCGAGTCCGGCGCGGTGATCGACTACCGGGACTGGCAGGTGCCGCTGGGCCGCCGCTTCCGCGCCCTCAAGCTCTGGTTCGTGCTGCGCTGGTACGGCGTCGAGGGGCTGCGCGCGCACATCCGCTCCGGGGTGGCCCTCGCCGACCGGTTCGCCGAGCGGGTGGCCGCGGACGCCCGCTTCGAACTGGTCGCGCCGCACCCGTTCTCGCTGGTCTGTTTCCGGCTGCGGGCCGGGGACGAGGCGAGCGCCGAGCTGCTCGCCCGGGTCAACGCCACCGGACGGGTGCACCTGACGCACACCCGGGTCGAGGGCCGGTACACGCTGCGCCTGGCGGTCGGCGCACCGCAGACCCGGCAGGAGCACACCGACGAGGCGTGGGAGCTGCTGGCGTCCGCCGCGACCGAGATCCTCACCGACTGACCCGCCCCTGCCACCCACCCCGCCCTCGCGCCGCCGGCCCGGCAGCCAGGCCGCCACCACGCCGCCCGCCCGGCGGTCAGGCCGCCACCACGCCGCCCGCCCGGCAGCCAGGCCGCCACCGCACCGCCCGCCGCCCGGCGGTCAGGCCGCCCGCCGCCGAGGAGGGGCGAGGGCGTGACGATCACGCTGGATCCGGGAAGCAGGGGCGTGGGTCGCGGACCGACACCACGACGTCCCGGGTCGAGCGGGATCTCGCAGGGCGTCGGCGGCGTACCCGGGGAGGGTCAACGCTCGGCGGCGGCCAGCCGGGCCTCGGCCTCTACCGACCCGGGCGCCGCGTCCTCGGCGGCGGCAACGCCGGGCGGGGTGGCGGCGGCGAGGACGGCGGTGGTCCGGGCGTGGCGGGCGCGGCGCAGCGCCCGCACCGACAGCGTCAGGGCGACGACCCAGCCGACGACGAGCAGCGTGTAGACCACCGGGGTCAGCGCCGCGCCGGCGTCGCCGGCGCGCAGCAGGGTGCGGGCGTTGGTCAGCACGATCACGCCGCCGATGGTGGCGCCGAGCAGCTGCGCCGGGACGATGCGCACCAGCCAGGCGGCGATCGGCGCGGCGATCAGGCCGCCGACCAGCAGCGCGGCGACGGTGGGCAGCAGGAAGCCCTCGGTGCCCAGGCCGATCAGGAAGCCGACGCTGGCCGCGCCGGCCACCATGAACTCGGCAGTGTCGACCGAGCCGATCACCTTGCGCGGTTCGAGGCGGCCGGAGACCAGCAGCGCGGGGGTGGCCACCGGCCCCCAGCCCCCGCCGCCGGTGGCGTCGACGAAGCCGGCGAACAGGCCGAGCGGGCCGAGGAACCGGCCGCGCAGCCGCCCGGCGGCCGGGCGGGGGCGCAGCGGCCGGGAGAAGCGGACCAGCAGGTACGCGCCGAGGCCGAACAGGATGGCGGCCATCCAGGGCGCGGCGGACTCGGTGGAGATGGCGCTGAGGAAGGTCGCGCCGGCGAAGGCCCCGATCGCGCCGGGGACGGCGATCCGGGCCACCACCCGCCAGTCGACGTTGCCGAAGCGCCAGTGCGCCACCCCCGCCGCGAGGGTGGTGCCGATCTCGGCCAGGTGCACCGAGGCGGAGGCGGCGGCCGGGGCGACCCCGGCGAAGAGCAGCAGGGTCGACGAGGTCAACCCGTACGCCATGCCGAGCGCACCGTCGACGAGTTGGGCGGCCAGCCCGACGAGGGCGAGGACCAGAAGCTTGCGCACGGGCGCCCCTCCGAACTTTTCGGCATCTCCTATCGACTTGGTCGACAATGCGGCAGGACGGTGCCCGGGTCAAGTCCCGTGTCGGAAGATGGGACACCGGCCGACCGGCCGGGTCAGCTCCAGGCGCGCGGGTCGGCGGCGAGCTGGTTGATCCGCCCGGGCAGCGTCCCGGCGGCCACGTCGGCGACGCTGACCTGCTCCAGGATCTCCCGCTCGCTGGCCCGCAGGGCGATCCAGACGTCCTGCAACGCGCGGGCCGCACCGTGGTAGCCGAGCTCCTCGGGACGCTGCCCGCGCACGTGCGCCAGCGGCCCGTCGATGACCCGGATCACCTCGGCCAGGGAGATCTCCGCCCCCGGCCGGGCCAGCCAGTAGCCGCCCTCGGGGCCCCGCTGGGCGTGCACGATGCCGCCCCGGCGCAGCTGGAGCAGGATGCTCTCCAGGAACTTCGGCGGGATCTCCTGGGCGCGGGCGATCTGTTCGGCGGTGACCGGTCGGGTCCGTCCGGCGTTCGCGCCGTCGGCCACCGAGGCGAGCTCGGCGACCGCACGGAGGGCGTAGTCGACCCGGGCGGAGAGGCGCATGACCGCAAGGTTAGTCGGCTGGTCAGCCGGGCGGCCCGTCGCCCCTCGCCCGTTCGATCACTCGCCGACGCGGCGCAGCAGACCCTCCTGCACGGCGCTGGCGATGTGCCGGCCGTCGGTGGTGAACATCCGGCCGGTGGCCAACCCGCGCGCGCCGGAGGCCGACGGGCTCCAGCAGTCGTAGAGGAACCACTCGTCGGCCCGGAACGGGCGGTGGAACCAGAGCGCGTGGTCGAGGCTCGCCCCGACCACGCCGCCGGGGCCCCAGACCTCGCCGTGCACCGAGAGCACCGAGTCCAGCAGGGTCAGGTCCGAGGCGTAGGTGAGGGCGCAGGCGTGCAGCAGCGGGTCGTCGGGCAGCTTGCCGTCGAGGCGCATCCAGACCCGCTGGTGCGGCTCGGCGGGGCGGTCGCCGGGGCGTACCCAGCCGGGCTCGCCGACGTAGCGGACGTCGATCGGGCGCGGGATCTGGCCCCAGATGCCCAGCCGCTCCGGGTAACGGGCCAGCCGGTCGGACATGGTGGGGACGTCGTCCGGCATCGGCACGTCGGCGGGGGTCGGGGCGTGGTGGTCCAGCCCCTCCTCCTGCCGCTGGAACGACGCGGACATGAAGAAGATCGGCTTGTCGTGCTGCAACGCCACCGAGCGGCGTACCGAGAAGGAGCGCCCGTCGCGGACGTTCTCCACCTGGTACTCGATCGGCTCGGTGGGGTCGCCGGGGCGGACGAAGTAGCCGTGCAGCGAGTGCACGAACCGCTCCGGATCGACGGTGCGCCCGGCGGCGACCAGGGCCTGGCCGGCGACCTGACCGCCGTACACCCGCTGCGGACCCACCGGGGGGCTCATCCCCCGGAAGGTCATCTCGCCGGTGTGGTCGAGGTCGAGGACCTCCAGCAGCTGGTCGACCGCGGCCTGGCCGGTCGCCACCGGGCGCTCGGTCACTGTGTCGTCTCCGTTCGCGACTGCGGGGCTTGCCACCCCGGCTCACTCCTCGCGCTCACTGCAGGGCCCGGGCGGAGGCGGCGTCGACCAGCGAACCGAGCTGGTGCACGCGCAGGGTGTTGGTGGAGCCGGGGGTGCCGGGCGGGCTGCCGGCCACGATCACCACGTAGTCGCCGGGGTTGGCCCGGTTGAGGCCGAGCAGCGCCTGGTCGACCTGGCGGAACATGTCGTCGGTGTGCTCGACGAACGGCATCAGGAAGGTCTCCACGCCCCAGCAGAGGGCGAGCTGGTTGCGCACCTCGGGCACCGGGGTGAAGGCCAGCAGCGGCAGGTCGCAGTGCAGCCGGGAGAGCCGCTTGACGGTGTCGCCGGTCTGCGAGAAGGCGACCATCGCCTTGGCCCCGATGGCCCGGGCGATGGAGGAGGCGGCGACGGTGAGCGCGCCGCCGTGGGTGCGCGGGTCGTGCTGGAGCCGGGGCACGCCGATCGAGCCGGCCTCGGTGGTGGTGATGATCTTGGCCATGGTGCTGACCGTCAGCACCGGGTACTTGCCGACGCTGGTCTCGCCGGAGAGCATCACCGCGTCCGCGCCGTCGAGCACCGCGTTGGCCACGTCGGAGGCCTCGGCGCGGGTCGGGCGGGAATTCTCGATCATGGAGTCGAGCATCTGGGTGGCCACGATGACCGGCTTGGCGTTCTCCCGGCACAGCTGCACGGCGCGCTTCTGCACCAGCGGCACCTGGTCCAGCGGCAGCTCCACGCCCAGGTCGCCCCGGGCGACCATCACGCCGTCGAAGGCGAGCACGATCGCCTCCAGGTGGTCCACCGCCTCCGGCTTCTCCACCTTGGCCAGCACCGGGCGGCGCACGCCCTCCTCGTCCATGATCCCGTGGACGAGCTTGATGTCGTCGGCCGAGCGGACGAAGGAGAGCGCGATCATGTCCACGCCGAGCCCGAGGGCGAAGCGCAGGTCCTCGGCGTCCTTCTCGGACAGGGCCGGGACGCTGACCGCCACGTTGGGCAACGAGACGCCCTTGTTGTTGGAGACCGGACCGCCCTCGGTGACCAGGCAGCGGATGTCGTTGCCGGTGACGTCGCTGACCTCGACGGCGACCCGGCCGTCGTCGATCAGCAGCCGGTCGCCCGGCTTCACCTCCTGCGGCAGCTTCCGGTAGGTGCAGGACACCCGGTCCTTGGTGCCGACGACGTCGTCACCGGTGATCACCACGGAGTCGCCGGTGCGCCACTCGTGCGGGCCGTCGGCGAAACGGCCGAGGCGGATCTTCGGGCCCTGCAGGTCGGCCAGCACGGCGACGGGACGCCCGGCCGCGTCGGCCGCCTCACGCACCAGCCGGTACACCGCCTCGTGATCTTCGTGGCTGCCGTGGCTGAAGTTGAGCCGTGCCACGTTCATGCCCGCCTCGACGAGCCCCCGGATCCGCTCCGGTGACGATGTGGCAGGGCCAAGAGTGCAGACGATCTTCGCGCGGCGTGTCACGCCCATCAGGCTAGTCTCTCCTCCGGGTCGACCTGCGGGCCGACCCCTTGCGGACTGCGGAACAGTTGCCCCACGACGCGCGACCGGGGCGCGTGGGCCGGCGGCACGCGGACCGCACCGGGGAACGTCGGGAGTGGCGGGCATCGGCGACCGCGCGCCGGGAATCGTACCGCCCGGGCGCATCCGCCGCCGGAGGTGCTCCCGGCCACCCCCGGTCGCCGGTCACGGTCACGGTCCACCGGTCACCGCCGGCAGCGTGGGTACGGCGGAGAAGACCTGCCGCGGGTCGTAGCGGTGCTTGGCCCGGCGCAGCCGCGCCCAGTTGTCGCCGTACGCCAGCCGGACCCGGTCGGTGTCGGTCGGGGCGAGCAGGTTCGGGTAGCCGCCGGGCAGCGCGTGCTCCGCCAGCGCGGCGCTGACCTGCTCCGCCCACTCGCCGTGCGGCCCCGGCGGGTCACCGGGGGCCCAGACCGCGATCACCTCGACCAGCGAGTGGTCGACGCGCAGCCCGAACGCGGTCTCGTCGACGGCCACCCGGGCGGCCGCGCCGTGGAAGTGGTGCAGGGCGATCGCCGAGTACGGCGAGGTGACCCGGCGCGCGGCGTCGACCAGCACCGCCACGGCGTCGTCGGAGAGCCCCGGCAGCCAGCGGGTGCGCAGCAGGTAGTGGTTGCCGTCGGCCATGCCGCCGTCGAACATCCGCAGCACCTCCTCGTACGGCAGGACCGCCACCTGGTCGACCAGCGGGGTGCCCAGTGCCCGGATCCGGTCCACGTGCCGCCGGCCGGCCTCGGGGTCGTCCCCGGCCCAGACCGGGCAGACGAAGACCACCGGCTCCCCCGTCGGGCCGGGCAGGAACCCCGCCATCACGGTCAGCTCGTCCGGCGCGTCGGCGAGCAGGTCGCGGTAGCCACGCAGCACGTCGACCGCCTCGTCCAGGGCGAACAGGACCATCCCGGCGAGGGCGGCGGGCAGCCGGTGCGCCCGGTAGGTCAGCCGGGTCACCACCCCGAAGTTGCCCCCGCCGCCGCGCAGCGCCCAGTACAACTCCTGCTCGTGCTCCGCGTCGGCGCTCACCCGGCGGCCGTCGGCGAGCACCACCTCGGCGGCGAGCAGGTTGTCCAGGGCCAGGCCGTGCCGGCCGCAGAGCGGGCCGTACCCACCGGCGAGGGTGAGGCCGGCCATGCCGACGGCCCGGACCACGCCGGTGGCGACGGCCAGGTCGTACGGGCGCAGCGCGGCGACCACGTCCCCGGCGGTGGCCCCGCCGGCCACGGTGACCGTGGCGGCGTCCGGATCGACCGTCACCTCGCGCATCCCGGTCAGGTCGAGCACCAGGCCGCCGTCGCGCAGCGCCCGGCCGGCCCAGTCGTGGCCGCCGGCGCGCACCGAGAGCGGCACCCGGCACCGCCGGGCGATCCGGAGCACGGCGGCGACCTCGTCGGCGTCGCGGCACCGGGCGATCAGCGCGGGCGTCCGGTCGACCGCGCCGTTCCACAACGTCACGGCGGCGGCGAAGCCCGGGTCGGCGGGGGTGAGCGACCGGTCGCCCAGCAGGTCGCGCAGGAGCGCGGCGGCGCGCGGCAGGTCGGGGGTGTCGGCGGCGCTCATGGCGGCTCCTCGGGCCGGGCCGGTCGACGCCCGGCGCGTCCACCCTGCCCGGGTCCGCCCAGTCAACACCGGCGGACGCGGCGCCGCCGTCACCCTGCCGACACCCTGGCTCAGCTCTGCGTCTTGGCCAGCGGGAACTCCATCGAGCCGGCCGGGCAGAGGAACGTCAGCACGTCCACCTGGTAGAGCCCGGCCTGCACCGCCGGGTCGGCCTCCATCACGCTGCGCACGTCGTCGACCGAACCGGTGCGGGCCAGCCCGATGCCGATGGGGGGCGCCGGCTCCCGGGCCGGGCCGTCGATCGAGCCGGCGACCAGCACCAGGCCACGGCGCTGCAACGCCTGCATGTGCTCGGTGTGCTCGGCCTGCAACCGCTGCACCGTCTCCGCCGGCAGGGCCGCACCGGCCGGCCCCGGGTAGAGCACGATGCACTCGAACGTGTCGAGCGCGAAGTCCAGCTGCGGCGTACCGGTCATGGCGTCCCCTCCCGCGCTGCCGGCGCGCCCCGCACCTCGCCGGCCCCCCGATTCGGGCCCAGCGTCGCACGGCCGGGACGTCGGCAGCGGACGCTTGCCGCCAACTGCCCTCGCCGACGCCCGGTTGCCGACCGGCTGGGTCGTTCGTCCGCGCGGTTCACCAGCCTGTCATGATCGACTGAGTGGGGTGCGGCCGCGCGCTGGTACGGTCCGACTGATGGGGAAAGCGCCTGAGCCGGCGAGTGGAGGTCCCGACATGACGGACTCCCCCGCCCGCCCCACGCCGCCGGAGGACCTGCGCTGGCGGGACGTCTTCGCCGCCGGCGGCGAGATGGGCGACCGGATCGCCGGCCACGACTGGTCGGCCACCCCGCTCGGGCCGGTCGAGTCCTGGCCGCAGAGCCTGCGGACCGCCGTCACGATCTGCCTGCACTCCCGCTTCCCCATCCTGCTCTGGTGGGGCCCGGACCTGGTGATGCTCTACAACGACGCCTACGAGCCGATCCTCGGGGCGTCGAAGCGGGACGCGCTGGGCCGTCCGGGCGCGACGGTGTGGCCGGAGATCTGGGACGTGATCGGGCCGATGCTCACCGGCGTGCTGGCCGGCGAGGGCGCCACCTGGAACCAGGACCAACTGCTCCTGCTGGACCGCAACGGCTTCGTCGAGGAGTGCTACTTCACCTTCTCGTACAGCCCCATCATCGACGAGTCCGGCGCACCCGGCGGGGTCTTCACCGCTGTCACCGAGACCACCGACCGGGTGGTCGGCGATCGCCGGCTGCGGGCGGTCGGCGACCTCGCCGCGAGCCTGGTCGACGCCGACGACCCGGACGAGGTGGCCCGACGCACGGTGGCCACCCTCGCGTCCGGTCCGACGCTGCCGATGGTCCGGCTGCACCTGCCCCACCCGGAGGGTCTGCGGCTCGCCGCGGCCGGTGGCGACGCGGTGCCGGACGAGGTGACCCGCGCCTGGCCGCTGGCCGAGGTGCTGGCCTGCGGGGAGACCCGGCTGCTGCCGCTGGACCCGGCCGGCGACCCGACCCGCCCGGGGACCCCCGTGGTGGCGCTGGTGCCCGTCCCGGAGCCGGGCGGCACCGAGCCCACCGCGGTGCTGGCCGCCGCACTGAACCCGCGCCGGCCGGTGGACGACGGCTACCGGGCCTTCCTCGACCTGATCGCCGGGCACGTCGGCACCGCCCTGGCCGCCGCCCGCGCCTTCCAGCAGGAGCGCCGCCGGGCCGAGGCGCTGGCCGAGCTGGACGCGGCGAAGTCGGCCTTCTTCGCCAACGTCAGCCACGAGCTGCGTACCCCGCTGACCCTGGTCGCCGGTCCGGTCCGCGACGCCCTGGACGACCGGTCGCAGCCGCTGCCCGAGCCGACGCGACGTCGGCTGGAACTGGCCGACCGCAACGCGGCGCGGCTGCGCCGACTGGTCGACAGCGTGCTGGACTTCACCCGGATCGAGGCCGGACGGCTGCGCCCGGAACGGGTCGCGGTGGACGTCGCCCGCCTCACCCGGGAGATCGCCGCGTCCTTCGCGCCGGCCGTCGACCGCGCCGGGCTCGACTTCGAGGTGGACTGCCCACGGCTGCCCCGGCCGGCGTACCTGGACCGGACGATGTGGGAGAAGGTCGTGCTCAACCTGCTCTCCAACGCCCTCAAGGCCACCGTGGCGGGCGGGATCCGGCTGCGGCTGACCAGGGCCGAGGGCGGGTTCCGGCTCGCCGTGACCGACACCGGCGTCGGCATCCCGCCCGACCAGCTGCCCCGGCTGTTCCAGCGCTTCCAGCGGGTCGACGGCCCGCACGGGCGCTCGGCGGAGGGCACCGGGATCGGGCTGGCGCTGGTCCGCGAACTGGTGCAGCTGCACGACGGGGAGATCGGCGCGACCAGCACGTTGGGCGTCGGGTCGACGTTCGAGGTGCGGATGCCGTACGGCGCGGGGGCCAGCCGGTCCGCCGTCGCCGCGCCCCCGGCGCCGCTGGACCGCGCCATGGTGCTGGCCGCCGCCG
Organism: Micromonospora coxensis; assembly: GCF_900090295.1. Taxonomy (NCBI): domain Bacteria; kingdom Bacillati; phylum Actinomycetota; class Actinomycetes; order Micromonosporales; family Micromonosporaceae; genus Micromonospora; species Micromonospora coxensis. The sequence continues at coordinate 1,599,369 of NZ_LT607753.1, forward strand.
AGACGGCCCGCCCGGGCGGCCCCGGGGTGGTGAGCGGGCCACCGGACGCCCCGCGCGTCCTGCTGGTCGACGACAACGCCGACCTGCGCGACTACGTGACGGACCTGCTCGCGGCGCAGTTCCGGGTGCAGACCGCCGCCGACGGGCGGGCCGCGCTGGCGCTCATCACCGCCGACCCGCCCGACCTGGTCCTGGCCGACGTGATGATGCCGCTGCTGGACGGCTTCGGGCTGCTCGCCGCGCTGCGCGCCGCGCCGGCCACCTCGCACCTGCCGGTGGTGCTGCTCTCCGCCCGGGCCGGACCCGAGGCCGCCGCCGAGGGGTTGGCGGCGGGCGCCGACGACTACCTGGTCAAGCCCTTCTCCGGCCGTGAGCTGCTGGCCCGGGTCCGAGCCAACCTGGACCGCGCCCGGGACCGGCTGCGCCGGGGCGCGTGGGCCACCCGGGTCGTCGAGTCGATCACCGACGGGGTCTTCGTGGCCGACGAGTTCGGCGCCGTCCTCCAGGTCGACGAGACCTTCGGCGCGCTGACCGGGTACGGGCCGCAGCAGGTCCCCTACCGCCCGCCCTACCCGTGGTGGCCCGACCCCGCATCGCACCCCCGGGAGCGGGAACTGCTCGACCGGGCCCTGGTGCACATGCTCGACGAGCACGCCGGGGCGTACGAGGTGCCGTTCCAGCGCCGCGACGGCGGGCTGTACTGGGTGTCGGTGACGGTCACCGAGGTGGCCGACCCGGAACGGGACCGGATCCTGCTGGTCGGCACCGTCCGCGAGGTCACCGACGAGCACCTGGCCCGGGAGCGGCAGCAGGCCGCCCTGGCGCTGACCAGCCTGCTCGCCGCCGCCACCGACACCGACGAGGTGCTGGCGCTGACCGCGCGCGCCCTCGGCGAGGCGTTCGGCGGCACCGGACACCTGATCCCGGTCGACGACGGCGCACCGGAGCGGGCGTACACCGCCACCGGCCCGGTCGCGGTGGCCGACCTCGACCCGGCGGTGGCCGAGCGGCTGCTGCCCGGCCGGCGGGCCGACGAGCCGCCGGTGACCGGCGAGGTGCCGGGCGTCGCCGGGCGGCTCAGCACCCCGACCCGGGAGTGGCGGTCCTGGGTGGCGCTGCCCGCGCCGCGCGTGCTCAGCGCCGACGAGCACCTGCTCGGCGGGCTGCTCACCGCCGCCGGGGTGCAGGCGCTGCGCCGGGTGGAGGCGGTCGGCCGGCAGGACGCGGTGGTCGAGCAGCTGCGCGACGCGGTCCGCGAGGCCGGCGAACGCGAGCGGGCCTGGCAGGCCGAGGCCGCCGCCCGGGCCGCGCGGCAGCACGCCGACCAGCGCTTCCGCACCCTGATCGAGGCGTCCACGGCGGTGATCTGGACCGCCGACGCGGTCGGCGCGATCGTCGAGCGGCAGCCCTCCTGGGAGGCGTACACCGGGCAGCACTGGGAGCAGTACCGGGGCGACGGCTGGGCGACGGCGGTGCACCCCGGCGACCGGGCGCGGATCGGCCTCGCCTGGCGGGAGGCGCTCGCCAGGCGAGCGCCGCTGTTCGAGACGGAGGGGCGACTGTGGCACGCCGGCAGCGACGGGTACCGGCACTTCGCCGTACGCGCCGCGAGCCTGCGCGACCCGGACGGGACCATCACCGAATGGATCGGCAGCATCTACGACATCGAGGACCGGGTGCTCGCCGAGGCGGCGGCCCGACGCACCGCGGCGATCAGCGAGTCCCTGCTGGACAGCGCGCCGGTCGGCTTCGGGCTGGTCGACACCGCGCTGCGCTACGTGCAGGTCAACCCGGCGCTGGCACGGATGAACCGGGTGCCGGTGGCGGAGCACCTGGGCCGGCGGCCGCGCGACATCGTCCCGCGGCACGGGGAGCGGATCGAGGAGCTGATGCGCCGCGCCCTGGCGCACGGCCCGGTCACCGGGGTGGAGTTCACCGAGCCCGAGGGCACCCCGGACGCGGCGCGCCGGCACCTGGTCGCCGACTACTTCCCGATCCGCATCGCCGACACCGACGAGCTGGTCGGGCTGGGCTTCGCCATCGTCGACGTCACCGAACGCACCCGGCTGCTGGAGGCGCTCGGCGCGGAGCGGGCCCGCTACGAACGGCTCGCCGCCACCGACGTGCTCGCCGTCTTCGGTGGTGAGGAGGACCGGATCACCGAGGCCAACGAGGCGTTCCTGGCGATGCTCGGCTACACCGCCGACGACATCGCGCAGGGACGGCTGAACTGGCCGGACCTCACGCCACCGGGCTGGGAGGAGGCCGACGCCGAGGCGCTGGCCGAGCTGCGCGCCAACGGCCGGGCACGCGCCTACGACAAGGAGTACCGGCACGCCGACGGGCACCTCGTCCCGGTGCAGATCGGGGTGGTCGCGCTGGAGCGCCGGCCGCTGCGCTGGCTGGCGTACGCCTCGGACCTCAGCGCCGAACGGGCCATCCAGGCGGAGCTGCGGCTGTTCCAGGCGCTGGTGGAACGCTCCGGCGACTTCATCGCGGTCGGCGACCCGGACGGGCGGGCGGTCTACGTCAACCCGGCCGGACGGGAGTTCGTCGGCCTGGCCGACGGCGCGCGCCTGGACGGGCTGCGGCTGCTCGACTTCGCGGCGCCCGAGCTGCGCGAGGTGTGGCGGCGCGAGTTGATCCCGGCGGCGCTGCGCGAGGGGCACCACCGGGCGGAGAGCCGGCTGGCCCGGCTGGACACCGGCGAGCAGCTCGACGTGGACCACCAGACGTTCACCGTCACCGCCGCCGACGACCGGGAGACCACCGCGTTCGTCGCCACGGTGGCCCGGGACATCAGCGACCGGCAGCGGGCGTTGCGGCAGGCCGAGGGGCTGGCCCGGCTCGCCGGGGCGCTCAGCTCCGCGCAGGGGCAGGCCGCGGTGGTCGAGGTGGTCACCTCCGTCGTGCCCGCGGTGGTCGGGGCGTCCGTCGTACGCCTGGCGGTGGCCCGGCCCGGGTCGCCGACGCTGGACGTCGCCGACGGCGCGGGACCGCAGCGGGTGCCGGTGGCGGCGCGGCTGCCGCTGGCCCGCGCGGTGCGCGACAACTCCGCCCGGCGGCTGCCCGGCGGCGCCGGGATCTGCCTGCCGCTGCGCTACGGCGACGGCGGCGTCCTCGGCGCGCTGGAGGTGCGCTGGGAGCGGCCGGCGCCCGACGGCCGCACCGACGCGGTCCGCCGCCGCGACGACGAGGCGCGGCGCAGCCTGCTGGACGCGGTCGCCGGGCTGTGCAGCCAGGCGTTGCAGCGCGCCGAGCTGACCGGTTCGGCGCAGGCGATGGCGGACTTCGCGGCCCGGCTCAGCGTCACCCGCTCCACCGCCGAGGCGATCGAGGTGATCCTGGACGCGGCCCCGCTGGCCCTGGGCGCGGCGCTGCCCGGGTTGGCGATGCGCGACGAGGGACGCCGGGTGCTGCTCTGGCACCCGGAGGTGCCGGACTCGCTCGCGGCGACCTTCAAGGACCTGACCGTCGACGACCCCCGGCCGATCGTGCGGGCGCTGCGCAGCGGCGAACGGATCGTCCTGCCGAACCGGGCCGCCTTCGCCGCGGCCTTTCCGGGGCTGCCCGACCCGGTCGGCGCGCACGGCATCGTCACCACGGTGGCGCTGCCGCTGCTGGACGCCCAGCGTCGGCCGATCGCCGCGCTCGCCTTCGGCTGGTACCGGGAACGCCCGCTGCGCGAGGGCGACCTGGCGCTGCTGGACACCATCGCCGACCTGTGCGAGCAGACCCTGGAGCGGGTCCGGCTGGCCGCCGCCGAGCACAACCTGGTGACCCGGCTGGCCGGGCGGTTGCGCACCTCGGCCACCCGCACGCCCGCCGGCCTGGAGATCGCCACCCGTTACCAGCCGGCGATGAGCGGCCTGCACCTCGGCGGCGACTGGTACGACCTGATCGCCCTGGACGGCGACCGGCTCGGAGTGGTGGTCGGTGACGTGGTCGGCCATCAGGTGGAGGCCGCCGCCGACATGGCGCAGCTGCGGACGGTGGTGAACACGCTGATCCGGTCCGGGGTGCCGCTGGCCGAGGTGTTCCCCCGGCTGACCGAGCTGCTCGGGGTGGGGTTCCTCGGCACCTGCCTGGCGATGGTGGTCGACCCGGCCGCCGGTCAGGTGGCGGTGGCCCGGGTCGGGCACCCGCACCCGGTGCTGGTCCCCGCCGGCCGGCAGCCGCGGGCGGTGCACACCGGCAACGCGCTGCCGCTGGGGCTGGTCCGCGAGCCGGTGCCGGTGACGACGGTGCCCTTCGGCCCGGGCGACCTGCTGGTGGCGTACACCGACGGGCTGGTGGAGCGGCGCGACCAGGAGTACGACGCCGGGGTGGCGGCGCTGCACGAGGTGATCGTGCCGGTGCGCGACCAGCCGGTCGGCGCCATCGCCGACGCGATCCTGAGCAAGCTCTCCGGCTCCGACGACGACCAGGCGCTGGTGGTGATCCGGCACGTCACCCGGCCGGGCCGAGCCGCGGCCGGCACGTCACCCGGCTGACCGTCGCACCGGCACGTCCCGGCGGCCCGGTCGACCGCGCCCGTGCTGGGGCCTGCCGGGCCGGTGTTCCCGGCCACATCTCGCCCGCAGGTGTGGAAGGCGGCGATGCGCGGGAAAGCCGGTCGGTCGGTGGCTAGATTGGCCGCTGACGACGACGCACACCAGGAGGATCGCCGATGGCGACCAGCGCCAGCACCGCGCCCGCGAAGGCCTCGGGCACCTACCGCATCGGCGGGGACGTCCAGGTCGACCGCCTCGGCTACGGGGCCATGCAGATCACCGGCCCGGGGGTCTGGGGCGACCCGAAGGTCCCGGCCGAGGCGGTGCGGGTGCTGCGCCGGGCGTACGAGCTCGGGGTCACCTTCATCGACACCGCCGACTCGTACGGCCCGTTCGTCTCCGAGCTGCTGATCCGGCAGGCGCTGCACCCGTACGCCGACGACCTGGTCATCGCGACCAAGGCCGGCCTGACCCGTTCCGGGCCGGGCGACTGGCGGCCGGTGGGCCGCCCGGAGTACCTGCGCCAGCAGTGCGAGCTGAGCCTGCGGCACCTGGGCCTGGAGGCTATCCCGCTGTACCAGCTGCACCGGATCGACCCGAAGGTGCCGCTGGCCGACCAGCTCGGCGAGCTGGCCCTGCTCAAGCAGGAGGGCAAGATCCGCCACATCGGCCTGTCCGAGGTGACCGTGGAGCAGATCGAGGCGGCCCGGCAGATCACCCCGATCGTGTCGGTGCAGAACCTCTACAACCTGGCCGACCGCAGCGCCGAGGACGTCGTCGAGTACTGCGAGCGCGACGACCTGGCCTTCATCCCGTGGTTCCCGATCGCCACCGGCAACCTGGCCCGGCCGGGCGGCCCGCTGGACGCGATCTCCACCGAGCACGGCGCGACGCCCGCGCAGCTCGCGCTGGCCTGGCTGTTGCGCCGGTCGCCGGTCATGCTTCCCATCCCGGGTACGTCGTCGGTGGCGCACCTGGAGGAGAACGTGGCCGCCGCCGAGGTCCAGCTCACCGACGCCGAGTACGAAGCCCTCGCCCAAGCCGCCTGACCCCTCCCCCCGCCCCGCCCTCCTCCCCCGCCCAACCCGCCACCTCGCGCACTTACAGAGAAAGAGTGGCCATCCACGCCGGAATAGCCACTCTTTCTCTGTAAGTGCAGGGTGGAGGGGTGGGTGGGTGTCAGAGGGCGAAGCAGTTGGGCCAGATGGGGCGGTCGGTGAGGACCTGGCGGACGACGGTGTAGGTGGTGCCGTCGAGGACCAGGCCGAGGTGGCCGACGACCCGCAGCGGGCACCAGCCCTGGATCAGCACGTTGGTGGCGCCGTCGGCGAGGGAGGCGTTGCCGACCGGCCGGACCAGCTCGTCCTGCCAGGTACGCACGGTCGTCCAGCGCAGCGCGCCCGGGGTGTCGTCGCCGCCGTTGAGGTTGGCGAGGAAGTCCGAGCCGATCGACATCTGCTGGCAGGCGACGATGCCGGCGCAACTGCCCAGCCCGACGACGTTGAGGATGTTGGCGACGTAGGTGCCCTGCTGCGGGCTGCCCAGGCTGACGTAGCGGCCGACGGCGTCCGCGCCGCCGAGGAACTTGACGTACCAGCGGGAGACGAGGCCACCCTCGGAGTGGGCGACGATGTCCACCTTGGCCGCTCCGGTGCTGGCGCGGACCTGGTCGACGTAGCTCCTGAACGCCTTGGCGGACTCCCGGATGTCGCCGAAGCCCAGGCCGGGGAGCTGGTAGATGGAGACCCGGAAGCCGTCGGCGCGCAGCCGGGCGGCGATCGGCTCGTACGCGATGGAGACGCCGATCAGACCCCCGACGACGATGACGGGGTTGGCGTTGGCGGCGACGGTGAACGCCTCGCCGGCGACCGATGCCGGCGCGCTCCCGTCCGGGGCGGGCGCCGGTGCGGCGACGGTGCCCGGCGCTGCGGCGGCCCGGTCGGCGGCGCCGGCCTGAGCGGCGGCGGTCCGGTCGGCGGTGTCGCTCTGTCCGGTGGTGGCGGCCGGGGCGGCGGTGGACCGGTCGGGGGCCGCCTGGACGGCGGTGGCGGGGACGAGGAGCACGGCGAGGGCGGCGGTGGCCGCGAGGATCGTTCGGAGCAGCATGGCTGCACCTCCGGTGGGAGGTTCCCGGGAGCCGGGGACGGGTGGGTGGGGGATCCGATCGATCGTGGGATCGATGATGCGTGGCCGATTTCACACCCGTCAATGAAAAGTTACGCGCTGGTAACGTGAAGTCGCTCCAGGGGCACAAACCGTCCTATCGGACGGCGGCGGTCAACTGCCGGGCCACGGGAGTCGGAAGACGGCACCGTCGGCTGCGCGACGCAACGCTCCGCACCCACCACGCCCATCGATACGGTCGCCCCACACCCCGCGACCGGACGGGGACCGGCAGGGGAGGAAACCATGCAGCCAGGTACGGACACCGCCGTCGTCCTGCACACCTTCGACGAGTGCGACCGCAAGGCAGATCGGCTGCGACGCGGCTACGTGGACCTGGCCACGAACGTGATCGAGGACGGCAAGCTCGGCGAGCGGACGCACGACGAGGACGTGAAGCTGACGGCCGCCGACCTCCAACTCGGCGCGCAGGAACTGCTGGACACCATCGACGGTCAGCTGACACTGCTGTCGGGGCCGGTCGCCCCCACCGGGCTACCGACCGACATCCAGGGCCGTTACCAGCAGATGCGCACGGACATGGCCGCCGTCCTCAAGTACGCCGCGACCGTCCTGGCCAGCCGCACCGGCTGACCGCGCTCAGCTGTCCAGCGGTTGCAGCAACGACGCCTGCAGACCGGCGGAGCCACGTGCACCCGGACGTGTGGCTCGGCGCAGGCGGCCAGCACGGAGCGGAGCTTTTCGCGCATGGTGGCGGGGCCGCCGACCGGCCGCCGCAGTGCTCAGTTGCCCAGGGCCTGGACCTTCGCGATCGTCTCCTGGACGTGCTGCCGGGCCGGCTCACTGCCCTGGGCGGCCTGCTCCAACGCCTGCCGGTAGGAGTCGATCACGCCGATCAGCTGGCCGGCGGCCACGCCCTCCAGCGCGCCGGCCACCAGCGCCCGCGCCTCGGCGGCGTCCTGCGCGGCGGCGGCCGTCTTCGCCTTCGCCTCGTCCAGCTTCTGCACCGCCGCTGCCAGCCTCGCGATGATCTGCGCCGCGCTCACGTGCCCCCCCGGATCGACTCACAATCGGCCGGGTCACCGCACCGGCAGCGACCACAAGGGAGCCTACGAGATCCGCGCACCCACCGCGACCAGGCGCTGACGCGAGCCGCCGTGACCGGCTCAGCGCAGGGCGCGGACCACGAGCAGGCTGGCGCAGTAGGCGATGGGCACCAGGGCGACGCAGATGACGAAGCCGAGCGGGACGAAGCGCGGCGGGTCCACGGTGGCCAGGGCGGGACGGCCCCAGCGCCCGAGGATGAACCAGCCGGCGGCGAACGACAGCACCGGCAGCCCGGCGCAGACCCACGCGCCCAGGGTGAAGCCGCTGACCAGCCCGACCCCCGATGCCACCACCAGCACCAGCATGAGCAGCACCCCGACGGCGGCGCAGGCGACGTAGACAGCGACCGCCCGGGCCGCCGGTGACCAGGTGGGCAGCAGCTCGGGGCGCTGCCCGAGCGCCTCGACGTGCCGGGTGTGCCCGTCGGCCTCGTCGGCCAGCCGGCGGGCCTCCTCCAGCGCCGCCGCCGGATCGCTGTCGGCGACGGCCGAAACGGGTGTCGGGGACCCGGCTAGGGCCGGGCCGGGAGTCGGGGACCCGGCGACGGCCGGGACGGGAGTCGGGGACCCGGCGACGGCCGGGACGGGAGTCGGGGACCCGGCGACACCGGCCGGCGCGGCGGACGCCGGACCGGCGGGAGCGACGCCGATCGCCTGGCCCAACTGCTCCAGCCGCTGCTCCTGCACCATCAGCCGCTGGCCGAGCTGGTCGATTCCGGCGTGCAGCCGGCGGCGGCGTTCGGCCTCGGCGGCCGCCCCCCGCTCCCCGTCGCGGACCTGGCCGGAGAGCTGGCGGACGGCGGCGGCGTACTCGTCGAAGGTGGCCACTCAGCGCTCCTCGTCCTCGGGCCGGTGCCCGGGGCGGACGAACGGCACGATCAGCGCGGTCCGCTGGGCGTGCCGGTCGACCAGCAGCGCCCGGTCGGGCCGGGGGGTGTAGGTGAGGTCGGTGACGCCGAGGTGCAGGCCGAGGTCGGCGGCGGGCACGTTCAGCGCGACCAGGCAGGCCACGTCGTCGCGGTTCTGCGAGCCGCCGAGGTCCTCGCCGAGCCGGCGCAGCCCGCGCCACCAGCCGAGCAGGTGGGTGCCCTGCCCGGGCCCCTGGCGCAGCAGGGTGCGCAGGTCGTCGTGGCCGGAGCGGAAGGTGCCCGGGTCGCTGCGGCCGAGCGCGCCGGCCGCCGCGTCGACGCCGAAGACCACCAGGTACGTGCGGCGCTCCCCCGCTGCGGCGGCCAGCTCACCGATGCGCTGGCGCAGCCCCGCCGCGTCCAGGACGGTGACCGGGTGCCCGGCCGCCTTGATCCCGGCGACGGTGTCGTCGGCCAACTCGTCGGCGGCCTCCACCAGCGGGGCGAGGACGAAGTCCGCCTCGCCCGGGGTGTGCTGGCGGGCCACGCCCAGCGCGGCGGCGCGCAGCACGTGCCCGCCGGTGACCGAGGTGCCGACCACCGCCAGGTGCCGGCCGGGGGTGGCGTCCAGGGTGAACCGGGCGGGGCTGCCGTCCACGTCCACGGTCCGGCCGACCAGGATGGTCGGCCGCCGGCCGCCGGGGCGCAGGGCGACGCCGGCCGGGTCGTCCTCCAGGTGCGCCGGCTCGTACCCCCGGAAGACGGTCGGCGGGCGGGTGCCCTCCGGCGCGGCGTCCCACAGCTCGTAGCGCAGCCGGGCGACCTGCCGGGCGTCGGCGTGCGCGTCCGGGAACCGGACCAGCAGGTCCGCGCCGGGCGCGCCGGCGGCGGTGTTCACCACGGCGGTGCCGAGGGTGGTGGCGGCGCTGCCGCCGGGGCGGTGGCCGAGCACGGCGTCCCCGCCGGGCAGCGCCACCCGCAGGGCGAACTGCCCGAAGAGCGTGTCGGCGCGGCCGTAGAGGGCCTCGACCCCGGTGGTGCTCTGGCTGGCCAGCACGAGGTGCACGCCGTAGGAGCGGCCCTTGCGGGCCAGTTCCTCCAGCAGGTCGACGGCGTCGCGGGCCAACCGGTCGTTGCCGGAGAGCAGCACGTGGAACTCGTCGATCACCGCCACCACGCGGGGGACGGACGCGTCGGCGGGCAGGTCGGCGAGCTTGGTGGCGCCGTGCCGCTTGAGCAGCCCGGCCCGGCGGCCCAGTTCCCGGCGCAGCTCGCGCAGGACGGCGAGGCCGTACTCGCGGTCGGACTCGACGCCGACGGCCCGGGCGTGGGGCAGGAAGGAGGGGTCGCGTTCGGTGGGCACGAACTCGGTGAAGCTGACGCCCTCCTTGAAGTCGAGCAGCCAGAGCTGGAGTTCGGCCGGGGAGTACCGGGCGGCGAGCGAGTAGAGCACGTCGACCAGGAAGACCGTCTTGCCCGCGCCGGTGCGCCCGCCGACCAGCCAGTGCGGGGTGGCGTCGTCGAAGCCCAGCACCGCCGGCTCCCGCCCGGCCCGGCCGACCACCGTGCGCAGTCCGGCCCGCGCGGACTCCGTCCAGCGCCGCTCGGGGAGCAGGTCCTCGACGTGCAGCGCCGCGTCGCGCCGCACGGCCGCGTCCAGCCGGGCGGCCAGCGAGCGTACGGCCTGCGCGGGCGGGTCGCCGTCGAGCAGCACCGGTACGGCCAGCCCGCCGCCGTCGTCGCCGAACGGGTGCCCGGGCGGGTCGCCGACCCAGGCGTACCGCTCGTCGAGCCGCAGCGGCGTGGTGGCGCCCAGCGGCGGCGGGGCCTGCCCGGGTGACCCGGCCGGGTACCCGGCGAGCAGCACGCACACCGCGGCGGTCGGCCCGGCGTGGGTGAGCGCGGCGAGCCGGGCCAGCTCGCGCGGGCCGGGTGCGGAGGCGGCGACCACCAGCAGCAGCTCGTGGTCGTCCCGGCCGGACTGCTGGGCGGCCCGCACGTGCGCCTCGGCCCCGTCGAGCAACGCGGCGATCTCCGCCTCGGTGGTGGCGGTCGCGTCGAGCACCCCGGCGTCGCGCAGGGGGCGCAGCGGCAGGAAGGTGGCGCCGAGGGCGGCCGGGTCGATGCCGACCACCCGGACCGCGCCGGGCGCGGCGGTGGCGAGCAGGCGCAGCACCAGCACCCGCAGCAGCACCGCCACCCGGGGGTCGCGGGCGTCGGCGGTGACGGCGAGGTGGTGCCCGGCGCCCAGCGGCAGCAGCAGCGGGAACCGGCCGTCGGCGGTGGACGCCTCCCCGATCCGCACCGGCGCCGGCGCGCCGGCCGGGCGGGTGGTCTCCGCGCCGGGCGCGGTCAGCGCGGCGCCGAGGCGGCCCAGCCGGGCGATGAGGTCGACGGTGCGCTCCGGCACGGGTTGCCCGCTGAGCTTCTCGAGCAGCGCCCGGGCGCGGGCCCAGTGTTGCCGGGCCTGCCGGTGGACCGCGACCGCCTGCCCGTACGTCGACGCGAGCCTGCCCACCGTCTGCTCCCCCACGACGTCCGTCCGGTCGTGGGGAACCCTAACGGAGCCGCGCCCGCGGCGCACCAGCCGCAGCTCACCGCGGGCGGCACGCCGGATCGGGCCCGCCGTCGACGCTGCCGCAGTGGAACACCTCCACCGGCGCGGCGTCGACGTCGGGCACCCGGGCGACGGTGAGCAGCGCGATCCGCTTGGCGACGGGCTCACCGGAGTCCGGGCCGTACCGGATCACCCCGGCGACCCCCGGGTAGCCGCCGGCGGCGTTCTGGCGCAGCACCTCGGCGTGCACCCCCACCGGGTTGACCGAGCGGGGTTCCCACCGCCGGCCGGTGTCGGCGTGCCGCAGCCGCGCGGCGAGGCTCTCCAGCGCGCGCACCATCATCATCGAGGCGTCGTAGGCGAGGCTGACCCGTTCCCCGACCGGCGGCCCGGCGCCGTCGCGGCAGCGCGGCGGGTCGAGCAGGTCGTCGGCGCTGATCCAGGCGAGGAAGCTGCCCCGGGCGTCGTCGCGGCGGGCCTGCGCGGCGCGCAGCGCGGCGCAGGTGGCCGGCGCGGCCTTCGACACGTACGTGACCGGCAGGTTGCCCGGCGCGCTGGCCCGCAGCCCCGGGTTGGCCATGTACCGGTTGACCGAGTCGTCGGCGACGAGGTGCCGGGGCGGGTCGGTGCCGCACTCCTTGAGCGCGCGCAGGAACCCGTCGAACTCCGACCAGCGGCCGGCGAAGACCAGCACCCCGCGGAAGCCGCACTCCTGGGTCAGCCGCCGTCCGGTACGCCATTCGTCGAGCCGGGTGAGTCGGCTGCCGAACCGCTCCCGCAGCCCGTCGACCAGGGTGGACACGTAGAGGTCCTCGGCGAGCGAGCTGTCCTGGCCGGTGGTGTGGTAGACGTGCGCCTCGCCGACCCGCAGCACCTGCCGGGAGTACGCCTCGATCATCCGCGCCTGGTCGGCGTTGGGCGCGGAGATCTGCAGGTAGAGGCTGGAGTTCTGGTCCAGCCGGTCGGCCGAGAGGGTGGGCGCGAGGACCGGCAGGCCGACCCGGTTGAGTTCGCGCAGCGCGGCGGCGGTGCTGGTGCGGCTCTCCACCAGGCCCACCACCCCGAGCACGGTCGGGTCGTCGCGGGCCAGGTCCTCCAGCATGGCCACCGCCCGCCCGGCGTGGCGCATCTGCCGGCCGCCGTTGGCCACCACCACCCGCAGCAGGGCCGCGCCGTCGGCGGCGGCGGACTCCTTGAGCAGGGCGTACTGGGCGGTCGCCATGCCCTCCAGTTCCTCGCGCTCGGAGACGTACGACTCCTCGTCGGCGCGGGTCCGGTTGCCGGTGAGGGTGCCCAGGTAGACCAGGGTCAGGTACGGCCGGCGGTGGTCGCTGCGCCGCCACACCTCCTCGGCGGCCCGGTTCTGCGCGAAGATGCGCCGTTGCACCGCCCGCAGCCGGTCCTGGCCGGGTTCGCTGTTGAAGACCTGGCCGGCGCTGTCGCTGTAGCCGACGCACTCGCCGTCGACCAGCGTCACCGCCACCCGGCCCCGCGGGTCGGGGTGGCAGTCCAGGTTCCACCGGCCGGTCGCCCACGCGCCGACGCCGAGCAGCAGGGCCAGGGCCACCGCCGCCGGCAGGAACCGCCGCGACCACCAGGGCGGGTCGGGCGCGACCAGCGCCGCCGGGCCGGCCCCGGGCCCGGCCACCAGGTCACCGGCGGCCAGCCGCAGCACCAGCAGCCAGGCCGCGGCCCGCCGCAGCCGCCGGGTCTCCGGCAACGCCTCGGCCCATTCGTCGTACGCCTCGTCGGCCTCGCGCAGCGGGCGCGGCGCGGGCAGTTCCGGCGGTGCGGCGGTGGCGACCGCGACGACCAGCAGCGGGTCGTTGCGGCCGGTCTCGTTGCGCACGTCGGTGAGGAGCCGGACCAGGGTGTGCCCGACGTCGCCGACGGTCACCCCGTCGAGCAGCAGCACCGGGTACGCGGTGCGCCGCCAGTCGCCGGGCCGCCAGAACCGCCGCCGGTACGCCTGCCGCAGGTCTTCCAGGAAGGCGTGCAGCAGCAGCTTGTCCACCTGGGCCGGGTGCTCGCCGTCGCGCCACCCGGCGGTGAGCCGTTCGGCGAAGCCGAGGAAGGTCACCGACTGCCGTGGGGCGAGGTACTGCTGGCGCATGAACCAGCGGTACTGGCTGCCGACCAGCGGCACCCGCCCGGACACGGCGATCCGGAACACCACGCTGGGCACGGCCCGGCGTAGCAGCCAGAACAGCACCTGCACCGCCGTGCCGAGGCCGGAGTCGCCACCGACCTGGGGCTCCTCGCTGGCGCGCCGGCCGCGCCAGTCCCGCAGTCGGCGTACCAGGGTGGCCCGGCCGCTGTCGGCGGTGTCGGTGGCGAGGCTCTGCTGCATCAGCCAGTCGGCGAGCGGGTAGTGCCGGAAGCGCAGCCGGGCGGCGCCGAACGCCTCCAGGGAGAGTTGGCGGTGCAGTTCGCGCAGCACCGTCGGGACGTCGTCGGTCTCCGGCCGGTCGGTCAGGTCGAGCACGGCGTGCGGCACCCGCCGTCCCGCGCCCCGGCCGACGAAGCGGCGCAGCAGCACGCCCGGCTCGCCGGTGGCGGGACGGACCAGCCACAGCAGCGGCAGCCGCCGGTCACCCCGGCGGGGGCGGCGCACCAGCCGGGCCAGCAGGTGCAGCAGTTCGGGACCGCCGGTCGGGAACCGGTCCCGGGCGCTCGGGGGTCGCTGCCGCCTCACGGAATCCCGCATCGCGCACCTCCGGCGGGGACGGACCAGGACCGTCCATTGTCGGATGTGGATGCAAGCGCCGACGGCGGCCGGCGGTCCGGGGTGGACCGCCGGTCGCCGCCGGGACGCGTCAGCGCAGCGCGGCGTTGAGCGCGGGCAGGTAGCCGTAGCGGTAGCCGTCGGCGTCCGGGTGGTACGCCTCGATGACCCCGGAGACGTCCCGGATCCACGGGTCGGCGGCGCAGACGCCGTGCCCGGCGAAGGTGGGGCGGGTGTCGGCGAACGTGGCGCCGGCCGCGCCGGCCCGGTCGGCGATGACGGTGGCGAGCAGGTCGGCGGCCTCGTTGAGGATGGTCCGCTTGTAGGTGCTCATCGCCAGCCAGCCGCAGTAGTTCGTCTCGAACAGTCGCGGGTAGCCGAGCACGATCAGCCGGGCGTTCGGCGCCCGGCTGCGGATGGCGGCGTAGGTGCGGTCGAGCCGGCCGGGCAGCGTGGCGGTGGCGAACGCCTTCGCCTCGTTCACCGCGTTGGTGCAGGTGCTGGTGCTGCCGAAGCGGCAGCTGGTGATGACGTCGGCGAAGCCGGCGTCGTTGCCGCCGATGGTGACGGTGACCAGCGTGGTGCCGGTGCTCAGCGCGGAGACCTGCTTGTCGATCACGTCTGAGGTGACCGCGCCGCCGCAGGCGACGAACCGGAAGCTGGTGACCGCGTTGGCGGCGGCCCAGAGCGGGGCGTACGACTTCTGGCTGCGCAGGCAGCCGGAGAGGTCGTACGGGCCGGCGCCGACCCCGGAGGAGTAGGAGTCGCCGAGGGCGACGTAGTTGACGGTGGCCGCCTGGGCGGTGCCGGGGACGAGCACGACACCGAGGACGGTGGCGAGCAGGGCGGCCAACGCGGTGACGGCGCGGGCCAGGGCGCGGTGGGGCATCACGGACCTCCACGGAGCAGGGGTGGTGGGAGCCTCGTGACCGCGCGCGTGGCCAAGGGGGTTGTTACTGGTCGGTAATGCTATCGAAACATTCCCATAAAGTGAACAGCCGACCGCGCCGGACGGGGTCATCGCGTTCACAAACTTCGATTAGGTTGATCGCGCGTACACCCCGACGGAGGGAGTCCACCCCGTGCGACGCGCTTTCACGGCGGCCATCGCCGCCCTGACCGTCACCACCGCCGGCACCCTGGTGACCGGCGTCCCCGGCCAGGCCGCCGACCGACCCGGTCGCAGCCGGCTGGTCGCCGGCGCCACCCCCGGCACCCCCGGGCTCGGCGACAGCTACTTCCCCGACTACGGCAACGGCGGGTACGACGTCGACCACTACGACGTCCGACTGCGCTACGACCCGGCCACCGACCGGCTCACCGGCACCACCACCATCCTGGCCCGGGCCACCCAGGACCTGCCCCGGTTCAACCTGGACTTCCTGCTCGACGTGGAGTCCGTCAAGGTCAACGGCTGGACGGCCCCGTACGCCCGCGAGGGCGCGCACGAGCTGGCGGTCACCGCACCCCGCCGGATCGTCCGCGGCCAGCAGCTCACCATCGTGGTCCGGTACTCCGGCGTGCCGTCCGAGACGCTGATCGGCGGCTACACCGGGTGGACCCGCACCGCCGACGGCGCGCTGGCCGTCAACGAGCCGGAGTCGTCCTGGTGGTGGTTCCCGGCCAACGACCACCCGCTGGACAAGGCCACCTACGACATCTCGGTATCGGTGCCCACCGGCGTCGAGGTGATCAGCAACGGCGTGCCGCCACGCCCCCCGCTGGCCGAGGCCGGCGACCGGATGCGGTGGAGCTGGCGCACCACCAGCCCGACCGCCACCTACCTGGCCTTCCTCGCCATCGGGCAGTACGACGTGGTCACCGACACCGCGCCGAACGGGCAGCCGGTGATCAACGCGTACAGCACCACGCTGGGGCCGCTCGCGCCGGCCGCACGCGCCAGCATCGAACGCACCGCCGAGGTCGTCGACTGGGCCAGCGGCGTCTTCGGGCCGTACCCGTTCGAGGCCCAGGGTGGCGTCGCCGGGCCGGTCGACGGCATCGGTTTCGCCCTGGAGACGCAGACCCGATCGGTGTACGGCCCGGGCTTCTGGCGGCGCGGCGCCAACACGTACGTGGTGGTGCACGAGAACGCCCACCAGTGGTTCGGCGACTCGGTGTCGGTCGCGCAGTGGCGGGACATCTGGCTCAACGAGGGCTTCGCCTCGTACGCCGAGTGGCTCTGGTCGGAGGAGCAGGGCGAGGGCACCGCCCAGGAGCTCTTCGACTTCACCTATGCGGCCTACCCGGCGGACTCCGGCTTCTGGCAGGTGCTCCCGGGCGACCCGGGCGCCGAGCGGATCTTCGACGACGCGGTCTACGACCGGGGCGCGATGGCCCTGCACCAGATCCGGCTCGCCGTCGGTGACGAGGCGTTCTTCCGGATCCTGCCGGCCTGGACCGCGGAGCACCGGCACGGCAACGCCACGGTCGCCCAGTTCCAGGCCCTCGCCGAACGGATCTCCGGCCTGGACCTCGACGACCTCTTCACCACCTGGCTCCTCACCCCGGGCCGGCCCGCCCTGCCCACGGCCGCGCGCAGCGCGACCGCCCCACGGCAGCCGGCGTCGTGGGTGAAGATCCGCGAGGCGCACCAACTGCTGGAGCGCTGAGCCGACCCCGGTCGGGTGTCCGCCCCTGGTCCCGTGGCGGACACCCGACCGGCCGGACGACGTCGGCTGCCTGCCGACCTGCCGGTCGGCGGCCGGACCCGGCCCACCACCGGCCGTGGTCGGATCCCCTCATCTGCTCACGTTCGCGGGCCGGCGACCGTCAGCCGGCCGGCGCGGGTACCGGCGGCACGGCCGACGCGCCGGTCGCGGCCTCGACCGCCCGGATGTGCCGGTACGCGAACCACAGCGGCGGGAACGCGGCGACGGCGAAGGAGAGGTCGACCAGCGTCCAGAACCACGGGATGTCCCGGATCGGTCCGCAGATCAGCGCCAGCGGCACGATCCCCGCGCAGGCGATCATGCCGAGCTGCACCACCCAGACGTTGCGGACCGGGTCCCGCAGCGGCCCCCAGAACGCCACCGCCAGCACCAGGTGCGCGAAGGCCAGCCAGTCGGTGCCGTAGAGCATGAAGGGGTAGCGATCGCCGGTCTCGACGAGTCCGGTGTGGACCCGCTCGATCCAGGCCACCAGCGCCGGGAACTGCCCGGCGAGCGGATCGAGCGCCCGCAGCAGCCACCGCACCTCGATCTCCAGCGGAAACGCGGTCACCCCGCTGAGGAACAGGCCCACCACCACGACCCACAGCCATCGGCGGGTCCGCCGCAGGCGCTCTTCGACGTCCATGCCGGCAGCGTAGCGATGATCTTCATGGCATCGGGTCCCGCAGCATCGGAGCGCCCGGGCAGAGAGGATGACCCTGGTCACCCATCCGGCAGACAGGCGCGTCCCGCCGGGGGCAGGGTCCGCTGCGTGAACGCTACGGACTTGATGACAAATGTGAATCGCCCACGACCCCAGCGACCCCAGCGACCGCGGCGACCGAAGCGACCGAAGCGACCGAAGCGACCGAAGCGACCCCAGCGTGCGACAACCCACCGAAGAGCAACCAGCGAGCTGACGACCCCGCCAACCGGCGACCGGAGCGTGCCGACGACCAGTGACCCGCCCGATGCAGCGACCTGCCCGCTCCAGCGACCTGGACGACGCTGATTCAGATTTGTACTCAAGTCTGTAGCGGCCGACCGGCGCACCCGGACCCCAGCGCCCGGACCGAACTTAGCGGGCGCGGTCACCCCAGTGACGGCGGGCACGGTCACCCCAGTGACGGCGCGCCCGGTCACCCCAGTGACGGACGAGCCGAGCGACCGCAGCGACCACAGCGACCGCAGCAATCCGGGCGACGCTGATTCAGATCTGCGCTCAAGTCTGTAGTGGCCGACCGGCACACCCGGACCCCAGCGCCCGGACCGAATGCCGCGTGGGCGACTGGGCCAGCGGCGTACGGTGAGGGCCCGACCCCAGCGTTGATCCGGGTCGGGCCCTCACCGACGGTCGTCAGCGGGCGGCGAGCGGCTGCCGTGCCGGGTCCACCGGGGCCGGCAACTCGCCGACCCCGCCCAGGTAGGTGTGGATGGCCGCGGCGGCGGCCCGCCCCTCGGCGATGGCCCAGACGATCAGCGACGCGCCCCGGTGCATGTCCCCGGCGACGAAGACGCCGTCGACGTCGGTCTGCCAGTCCGGCCGGGCGTCCACCGCGCCCCGGGCGTTGCGGGTCACCCCGAGCTGGGTCAGCAGCGGCTGTTCCTCGGTGCCCTCGAAGCCGATGGCCAGCAGCACCAGGTCGGCGGGGAGCACCCGCTCGGAGCCGGGCAGCGCGGTGACGATCCGCCGGCCGTCCCGCTTCTCCACGGTGACCTCGGCGATCCGCACGCCGTCGACCTGGCCGGTGCCGTCGTCGATGAACTCCTGCACCGCCACGGCGAAGACCCGCTCGCCGCCCTCCTCGTGCGCCGGGTAGTTGCGCAGCACCCACGGCCAGGTCGGCCACGGGTCGCGCTCGGCGTCCCGGGTCTCCGGCGGCTCCGGGTACAGGTCGAGCTGGTGCACGCCCGCCGCGCCCTGCCGGTGGGCCACGCCCAGGCAGTCCGCCGCGGTGTCGCCACCGCCGATGATCACCACGTGCTTGCCGGCCGCGTCGATCGGCGAGCCGTCGGGGAGCACGGCCAGCGCCGGCCGCCCCTCGCCCGCCGCCGCCACGCCCGGCTGGCCGGCGCCCGCCGCAGCGACCGCGCGGTTGGCGGCCACCAGGTGGTCCATCGCCTGGTGTACGCCGCGCAGCGCCCGCCCCGGCGTCTCCGGGGTGTCGCGGCCCTGCAACGCGCCGCAGGCCAGCAGCACCGCGTCGTGCTCGGCGCGCAACTGCTCCGCGGTCACGTCGACGCCGACGTCCACCCCGGTGCGGAACACGACGCCCTCGGCGGCGAGCTGGGCCAGCCGCAGGTCGACGTGCCGCTTCTCCAGCTTGAAGTCGGGGATGCCGTACCGGAGCAGGCCGCCGATCGCGTCGTCGCGCTCGTACACCGTGACGGCGTGACCGGCGCGGGCGAGCTGCTGCGCGGCGGCGAGCCCGGCGGGCCCGGAGCCGACCACGGCGACGGAGCGGCCGGTCGGCGCCGGCACCGGCTGGGGCAGCAGTCCGGCGCGCGCCGCCGCGTCGGCGATCTCCACCTCGACCTGCTTGATGGTGACCGGCTGCTGGCCGCCGAGGCCCAGGACGCAGGCCGCCTCGCACGGGGCCGGGCAGAGCCGGCCGGTGAACTCGGGGAAGTTGTTGGTGGCGTGCAGCGACTGCACCGCGGCGTCCCAGTTGCCGGTCCGGACCAGGTCGTTCCAGTCCGGGATGCGGTTGCCCAGCGGGCAGCCGTCGTGGCAGAACGGGATGCCGCAGTCCATGCATCGGGTGGCCTGCTCGCGGATCAGCTCCTCCCCGGCGGGCGGGTAGACCTCACGCCAGTCGGTGATCCGCACCGGCACCGGGCGGCGGGCCGGCAGCCGCCGGTTGTAGCGCAGGAAACCGTTCGGGTCAGGCACGAGCCACCTCCTGGACCGCCACCCGCGAGGCGGGCGACACCGGCGCGGTCAGCGCAGACATGACCGCGTCGTCGACGTCACGGCCGGCGGCTTCGGCGGCCTTCATGATCTCCATCACCCGGCGGTAGTCGCGGGGGACCACCGCGGTGAACTCCTCGGCCGCCTCCGGCCAGCGCTTGAGCAGCTCCGCGCCGATCGCCGAGTCGGTCTCCGCCACGTGCCGCTGGACGAGGTCGTGCACCAGCTCGCGTTCGGCGTCGCGCAGCGGCGTCAGGTCGACCAGTTCGGCGTTGACCCGCGAGCGGTCCAGCCGCCACACGTACGCGGTGCCGCCGGACATGCCGGCGGCGAAGTTGCGGCCGGTCGCGCCGAGCACCACCACGGTGCCGCCGGTCATGTACTCGCAGCCGTGGTCGCCCACGCCCTCGACGACCGCCACCGCGCCGGAGTTGCGCACCGCGAAGCGCTCCCCCACCCGGCCGCGCAGGAACAGCTCGCCGGCGGTGGCCCCGTACAGGATGGTGTTGCCGGCGATGATCTGGTCCTCGGCCCGCTGCCCGACGGCGGCCTCGGGGTCGCAGAACGGCGCGGCGGCGTCCGGGCGCACCACGATCCGCCCGCCGGAGAGGCCCTTGCCGACGTAGTCGTTGGCGTCGCCGTGCAGCCGCAGGGTCACCCCGCGCGGCAGGAAAGCGCCGAAGGACTGCCCGGCGGTGCCGCGCAGCGCGAACTCGATGGTGTCGTCGGGCAGGCCGGCGCCGCCGAAGCGGCGGGTGACCTCGCCGCCGAGCATCGCGCCGACGCTGCGGTGCTCGTTGCGCACCGCCACCTCGACCCGCACCGGGCTGCCGTCGCGCAGCGCCGGCTGGGCGAGCGCGATCAGCTCGTTGTCCAGGGCCAGCTCCAGGCCGTGGTCCTGGGCGCGGATGCCGCGCCGGGCGGCGTCCGCCGGCAGCTCCGGCAGGTGCAGGACGCGTCCCAGGTCCAGCCCGTGCGCCTTCCAGTGGTCGATCGCCGGGGTGACGTCGAGCAGCTCGCTGTGCCCGATCGCCTCGTCGATGGTGCGGAAGCCCAACTCGGCGAGGTACTCCCGGACCTCCTCGGCGAGGAAGAGGAAGAAGTTCTCGACGAACTCCGGCCGGCCGGTGAACCGCTCGCGCAGCACCGGGTTCTGGGTGGCGATGCCGACCGGACAGGTGTCCAGGTGGCAGACCCGCATCATCACGCAGCCCTCGACGATCAGCGGGGCGGTGGCGAAGCCGAACTCCTCGGCGCCGAGCAGCATCGCGATCAGCACGTCCCGGCCGGTCTTGAGCTGGCCGTCGACCTGCACGGTGACCCGGTCGCGGAGCTTGTTGAGCAGCAGGGTCTGCTGCGCCTCGGCCAGGCCCAGCTCCCACGGGGTGCCGGCGTGCTTGAGGGAGTTCAGCGGGGACGCGCCGGTGCCGCCGTCGTGGCCGGAGATCAGGATGACGTCGGCCTTGAGCTTGGCCACGCCGGCCGCGACGGTGCCCACCCCGGTCTCGCTGACCAGCTTGACGTGCACCCGGGCGGCCGGGTTGACGCACTTCAGGTCGTGCACGAGCTGGGCGAGGTCCTCGATGGAGTAGATGTCGTGGTGCGGCGGCGGCGAGATCAGGCCGACGCCCGGGGTGGCGTGCCGGGTCCGGGCGATCCACGGCCAGACCTTGTTGCCGGGCAGCTGGCCGCCCTCGCCGGGCTTCGCGCCCTGCGCCATCTTGATCTGGAGGTCGTCGGCGTTGACCAGGTACTCGCTGGTCACGCCGAAGCGGCCACTGGCGATCTGCTTGACCGAGGACCGGCGGGCCGGGTCGTGCAGCCGCTCGACGTCCTCGCCGCCCTCGCCGGTGTTGGACTTGCCGCCGAGGCGGTTCATCGCGACGGCGAGGGTCTCGTGCGCCTCGGCCGAGATCGACCCGTACGACATGGCGCCGGTGGCGAACCGCTTGACGATCTCGCTGGCCGGCTCGACCTCGTCCAGCGGCACCGCCGGGCGCACCCCGGTCCGCAGGGTGAACAGCCCGCGCAGCGAGCCGCCCTCGGCGGCCAGCTCGTCGACCTTGGCGGTGTACTGCCGGAAGACGTCGTACTGGCGGCTGCGGGTGGCGTGCTGGAGCAGGAAGACCGTCTCCGGGTTGAACAGGTGCAGCTCACCCTCGCGACGCCACTGGTACTCGCCGCCGACCTCCAGCCGGTCGGAGGTCCGCGCGCCCGGGGCGGGCCAGGCCAGGGCGTGCCGGGCGGCCACCTCGGCGTGGATCTCCTCGAGGCCGATGCCGCCGATGCTGCTCGGGGTGCCCCGGAAGTACCGCTCGACCAGGCGGGTGTCCAGACCGACGGCCTCGAAGACCTGCGCGCCGCAGTACGACGACACGGTCGAGATGCCCATCTTGGACATGATCTTCAGGACGCCCTTGCCGAGCGCCTTGACGTAGTTGCGGACCGCCTTCGCGGGCTCCACGCCGACCAGGGCGCCCGTGGAGATCATGTCCTCCACCGACTCGAAGGCCAGGTACGGGTTGACCGCCGCCGCGCCGTACCCGATGAGCACGGCCGCGTGGTGCACCTCCCGGCAGTCGCCGGTCTCCACGACCAGCGCCACCTGGGTACGGGTCTGCTCCCGGACCAGGTGCTGGTGCACCGCGGCGGTGAGCAGCAGCGACGGGATCGGGGCGAGGTCGGCGTTGGAGTCGCGGTCCGACAGGACCAGGATCCGTACGCCGTCCTCGATCGCCTCCGAGACGTGCCGGCAGATCTCGGTCAGCCGGGCCTTGATGCCGGCCCCGCCGTCGCGGACCCGGTACAGCCCGGAGACCCGGACCGCCTTGAAGCCGGGCAGGTCGCCGTCCTCGTCGATGGAGAGGATCTTGGCCAGCTCGTCGTTGTCGATCACCGGGTACGGCAGCACGATCTGCCGGCAGCTCGCCGGGCCCGGGTCGAGCAGGTTGCCCTCCGGCCCGATGGTGGACGCCAGGCTGGTCACCAGTTCCTCCCGGATGGCGTCCAGCGGCGGGTTGGTGACCTGGGCGAAGAGCTGGTGGAAGTAGTCGTAGAGCAGCCGGGGCCGGGTCGACAGCGGGGCGATCGGGGTGTCGGTGCCCATCGAGCCGAGCGGCTCGGCGCCGCTGCGCGCCATCGGCCCGAGCAGGATCTTCAGCTCCTCCTCGGTGTAGCCGAAGGTCTGCTGGCGGCGGCGCACCGAGTCGTGGGTGTAGACCACGTGCTCGCGCGGCGGCAGGTCGTCCAGCTCGATGAGGCCGGCGTGCAGCCACTCGGCGTACGGCCGGGCGGCGGCCAACTCGGTCTTGATCTCGTCGTCGGAGACGATCCGCCCGTTGACGGTGTCGACCAGGAACATCCGGCCCGGCTGGAGGCGCCCCTTGGCGACCACGGTGGCCGGGTCGAGGTCGAGCACGCCGGCCTCGCTGCCCAGCACGACCAGGCCGTCGGAGGTGTGCCACCAGCGGCCCGGACGCAGGCCGTTGCGGTCCAGCACCGCGCCGACGATCTCGCCGTCGGTGAAGGCGACCGACGCGGGGCCGTCCCACGGCTCCATCAGGCTGGCGTGGAAGCGGTAGAAGGCGCGCTTGTCCGCCCGCATGCCGGGGTCGTTCTCCCACGCCTCCGGGATCATCATCAGCACCGCGTGCGGCAGGCTCCGCCCGGCCAGGTGCAGCAGCTCCAGCACCTCGTCGAAGTTGGCCGAGTCGGAGGCGCCCGGGGTGCAGACCGGGAAGATGCGCCGGATGTTGCCGGGCAGGTCGGGGCTGCGCAGCAGCGCCTCGCGGGCCTGCATCCAGTTCCGGTTGCCCCGGATGGTGTTGATCTCGCCGTTGTGCGCGATGAACCGGTACGGGTGCGCCAGCGGCCAGGACGGGAAGGTGTTGGTGGAGAAGCGGGAGTGCACCAGGGCGATGGCGCTGTCCACCCGCTCGTCGGTCAGCTCCGGGAAGTACGCCGGGAGCTGGTCCGGGGTGAGCATGCCCTTCCAGGTCATGGTCCGCGACGACAGCGACGGGAAGTACGCCGGCACGCCCCGCTCGGCGCTCTCCCGCTCGGCCTGCTTGCGGACGCAGAACGCCACCCGGTCCAGGTCGAGGCCGGTCAGCGGGGAGCCGGCCGGGCCGGCCGGGGTGTCGGTGAGCCGGTGCGCGGCGAGGAAGAGCTGACGGATGCGCGGCATCGCCGCCAGGGCGGTCTCGCCCAGCCCGCTCGGATCGGTCGGCACGTCCCGCCAGCCGAGCACCTCGGCCCCCTCGACCAGGGCGTACTTCTCGACCACCCGACGGGCACGGGCCTCGCCGGCGTCGTCGTCGGGCAGGAAGACCAGGCCGGTGGCGTACTGGCCGGCCGGGGGCAGCGGGAAGTCCACCACGGCGCGCAGGAACGCGTCCGGCACCTGGATCATGATGCCCGCGCCGTCACCGGTGTTGTGCTCCGCGCCCCGCGCGCCACGATGGTCCAGGCGACAGAGCGCGCCGAGTCCGTTCGCCACCACCGCGTGGGAGCGCCGACCGTGCAGGTCCGCGACGAACGCCACGCCGCACGCGTCGTGCTCGTTGGCCGGGTCGTAGAGACCGGCCGCGGACGGGGCCGACTGCGGGCTGAGAGGGTACGGAAAGGCCACCGGGCCTCCTGTCGTCACTCAGGTTGGAACATGGTCGGGACGACGTCGGCCCTCAGCGGTCTATTGAGTCTACGTTAGGGCGACCCCCGCAAGGCCAGTGCAGATTGATCACACCTTCCAGACTCTGGGACGTGTAGTCTCGCGCGGTGAATCCCGAGCACAGTGAGCTGTTCGCCCGGTTGGAGCGCTTCTACGACGCGGTGCCCCGCGACGCGGCCCGCGGCGAGGAACACGGCGGTCTCGTCCTGTTCGTCCGGGACGGCGCCGGCTGGCCGTTCTACGCCCGCCCCCGGCTGGACGCCACCGCGCCGCCCTCGCTGGCCGACGTGGCCGCCGTACGGGAGCGGCAGCGGGAGCTGGGCCTGCCGGAGGCCTTCGAATGGGTGCACGAGACCACCCCGGACCTGCTCGCGGTGGCCCGCGCGGCGGGGCTGGGCGTGCTGGAGGCGCCGCTGATGGTGCTCGACCCGGAACACCTGCCCGACCCGGCGACGCTCACCGACGTACCGGTGCGGGTGCTGGACCCGGACGCGCCTGGCTTCGCCGCCGACGTGGCCGCCCGCCGCGCGGTCGCCGCGGTCGGCTTCGCCGCCGCCGGCACCGCCCGTGGCGAGGCCGGACCGGCCGAGCGGGACGCCGCGGTGACCGAGCTGGACGTGGCCGCGCTGGACGAGGAGCGGGCCCGGATCGCCGACGGACGCCGGCTGTCGGTGCTGGCCGGCACGCCGACCGACGGCGCCCTCGCCAGCGGGATGGCGATGCGGGTCGACGACGTCGCCGAGATCGCCGGGGTGGCCACCCTGCCGACCGCCCGCCGCCGGGGCCTGGGCGCGGCGGTCACCGCCACCCTCGCCCGCGAACTGCGCGCCGCCGGCACCGAGCTGGTCTTCCTCTCCGCCGGCAGCGAGGACATCGCCCGGGTCTACCTGCGGGTCGGCTTCCGCCGCGTCGGCACCGCCTGCATCGCCGAACCCACCGCCCTCATCTGACACCCCTCCCCCGGCCCCCTCGCGCCTGTCCGCCCCGCGCGGCCCGGCGGACAGCGCGGTGATCAAGAGGTTTGCGCACTGCGCCTCGGCGTGTCGTCACGCAAACTTCTTGATCACCGAAGCACGGGGTGCCGGGCGCGGGACCGGCCGGCGGGTGGGTGGGGGGTGGGGGGATCGAGGGGTCAGGGGGTGTGGGTGGGGGGTCGCCACTGGGCGGCGGAGGCGGCGGCGCTGGAGAGCAGGCGGGGGTTGATCGTGCCCAGGGCGGCGTCGCGGGCCCGCAGCGCCAGCCGGCCACGGGCCTGCAGGACCGCCGACATCCGGCGGGTCTGCCGGACCACGGTCGCCGCGCGGGGCCGGCGCAGCCGGTCGTACGCCTGCACGGCGTCGGGCAGCCGGGACTCGCGCAGCAGCGACGACAGGGTGGCCGCGTCCTCGAAGGCGAGGCAGGCGCCCTGCCCGAGGTGCGGCGGCATGGCGTGCGCCGCGTCGCCGAGCAGCACCACCCCACCCGGCCCGGCCGGGAAGCCGTACGCCCGGGGCAGCGGCCGCAGCTCGCGGACCTCCTGCTGGACCAGGTCGTCCGGCTCGGTGGCGTCGAGCAGCTCGCCGACCGGGGCGGGCCAGCCCGCGTACCAGCGCTTGAGCAGGGCGAGCTGGGTCTCCGCCGGTTCGGGGCGGGGTGCGCCGGCGGCGGTGGCCACCCAGTAGATGCCGCCCCGGCGGGACGCGCCGGAGGAGCCGCGCTCGCCCAGCGAGGCGGCCACGAAGCGGTAGCCGGCCCCCAGCACCTCCCCGCCGAGCGGCTGGTCGGCGGGGAGTCTCGGGGCCCGGTACCAGGGGATCACCGCCCGCCAGGAGGCGGAGCCGGAGCTGACCACGGCCGCCTCGGGGGCGAGCTGGCGGCGTACCGCGCTGTCGGTGCCGTCGGCCGCGACCACCAGGTCGGCCTCGACCAGGTGGCGGCCCGCGCCGACCGCCGGGCGCTCACCGGAGCGGGCCCGTACGGTGTCCACGGCCACTCCGGTACGCAGCTCCACCCGGTCGCCGAGACCGGCGATCAGGGCGTCGTGCAGGTCCTCCCGGTGCACCACCACCGGCATCCGGTCGGCCGGGGTGGGGCGTGGCTGCACCAGCCAGTGGCCGTCGGGGCGGCGTACCCCGCCGTCGGGCAGCGCGGTGGCGATGGCGTCGAGGCCCGCGCCGAGGCCCAGGGCGTGCAGGGCGCGGACCCCGTTGGGCCAGAGCACCACGGCTGTCGGTTCCGGGCGGACCCGGTCGGCCCGTTCGAGCACGGTGACCTGCCAGCCGGAGCGGGCCAGCGCGCCGGCCACCGCCAGGCCACCGAGTCCGGCGCCGACCACCACCGCGGTACGCATGCCCCGCCCCGCTCAGCTGTCCCGGTCGGCGGGACGGGCGCCGGCCGCGCCGGCCCGGTCGTCCCGTTGCGGCGCGTCGTCGTCCGGGTGGTCGGCGTCCTCGTCCGGGTGCGCCGCCGGCGCGTCGGTCGCGGTGGGCGGCGCGTCGGCGGGCGGCACCTCGCCCGTCTCCTGGTACGCGCGGAACTGCTCCTCGTCCACCGTCCGGTAGCCCTCCGGCGCGGCGGCCCGCGCGCCGTGCTCGGCGCGGGAGAGGTCGACCTGGGAGACGTCCCCGCCGGGCGGCGGGACCGGGGCCGGGGCGCCGACCGGGATCAGGTACTCGCGCGGGCCCCGCACCCGCAGGAAGTAGATCAGCGCGCCGAGGAACACCAGCGCGGCGGTCCAGACGTTGATCCGGACGCCGAGGATCTCGTTCGCCTCGTCGGTGCGCATGATCTCGATCCAGAACCGGCCGGCGGTGTAGCCCATCACGTACAGCGCGAACGCCCGGCCCCGGCCCAGCTTGAGTCGCCGGTCGAGGACGAGCACCAGGGCGGCGACGCCGACGTTCCAGATCGCCTCGTAGAGGAAGGTCGGGTGGTAGAGCCCCGGCAGCAGGATCGGGTTGCCGGCCTCGTCGACCTGGGCCTGGCCCGGGTTGGCGGAGTCCATCTTGTGGACCTCCAGCCCCCAGGGCAGGGTGGTCCGGCCGCCGTACAGCTCGTTGTTGAACCAGTTGCCGAACCGGCCGACGGCCTGGGCCAGCGGCAGGCCCGGCGCGAGCGCGTCGGCCACCACGGCGAACGGGATGCCGAGCTGCCGGGCGGCGATCCACGCGCCGACCGCGCCACCGGCGACCGCGCCCCAGATGCCGAGACCGCCCTCCCAGATGTAGAGCGCCTTCAGCGGCTCGCCGCCGGCGCCGAAGTACTTCTCCGGCGAGGTGATCACGTGGTAGATCCGGGCGCCGATGATGCCGGCCGGGACCGCCCAGACCGCGATGTCGAGCACCGCGCCGGGGGCCACCCCGCGCTGGCGCAGCCGACGTTCGGTGAGCCAGCAGGCCAGCACGATGCCGAGGATGATGCAGAGCGCGTACGCCCGGATCGGCACCGGCCCGAGTTGCCAGACCGCGGTGCTCGGGCTCGGCAGGGCTGCCTGGGGAATCGACGAGGCGAGGGTCACGGGTGCACAGGCTACCGTTGCGGACCGCGTTCGCGGCACCCCGGTCCGCGTGGTGACGCGCCTCGGGTGACACCCGGTGTCGCGGTCCGTACCCTCTTCGGGTATGACCGGGCTCACCTGGGCGGTCGCGGCGGTCGTGACGGACGACGGCGGTCGGGTGCTGCTCTGCCGGGGTGGGCGGCGGTGGGCGCTGCCCGGCGGGCGGTTGCGCCGCCCGGCCTGCCCGGCCGGCGCGGTGGCCGACGAGATCCGGCGGGAGACCGGCCGGTCGGTCGAGGTGACCGGCCTGGTGGGGATCTACCACCTCTCCGACGCGCCCTGCTGGCGGCCGGCCGCGCCCGGGGCGGCGCCCGACGTGCTGGTGCACGTCTTCCGGGCCCGGGTCCTCGCCCGGCCCGACGCCGGTCCGCCGGCCGGGTGCGCACTGGGCTGGCACCGGCCGCAGGCGTTACCGGAACAGGTCACCCCGGTGACCCGGGCGGCGGTGGCCGACGCGCTGGCCGGCCGGTGGGGAGTGCTGCGCGACCTGCGTCCCGACGACCCCGCGCAGGCCGCCGTCGGATCGGCGGCGGCAGAGCAGCGGCCGTGAGCCGCCGCCGGGGCAGGGCGTCACCGGGACGGGACGCCGCCCGGGCCGGGCGACGCCAAGGTGCTGCCGGGACAGGGCGACGCCAAGGTGCTGCCGCGACAGGGCGACGGCAGGCGGGGTGCCGGGCAGGGGCGGGGTGCCGGCGGGGTGCCGGCGGGTCAGCGGGCCGGGTGGCGGACGCCCTCGGCGAGGTCGGCGCTGAGCGCCCGCAGCGCGGCCAGCCCGGCCGCCTGGTCCGGGGCTTCCAGCAGGCAGCGGATCAGGGCGCTGCCCACGATGACCGCGTCGGCGTACCCGGCGACGGTCGCGGCCTGGGCGCCGGTGCCGACGCCGAGACCGACGCCGACCGGCAGGTCGGTGACCTCCCGGAGCCGGGAGACCAGGACCGGCGCGGCGTCCGAGGTCCGCGCCCGGGCCCCGGTGACGCCCATGACGGCGGTGGCGTAGACGAAGCCCCGGCAGTGCGCGACGGTCATCTTCAGCCGGGCGTCGGTGGACGACGGCGAGACCAGGAAGGTGCGGTCCAGGCCGTGCGCGTCCGAGGCGGCCAGCCACTCGCCGGCCTCGTCCGGGATCAGGTCCGGGGTGATCAGGCCGGTGCCGCCGGCGGCGGCGAGGTCACGGGCGAACGCGTCGACGCCGTACTGCTCGATCGGGTTCCAGTAGGTCATGGTGACCACCGGCGCGCCGGTCGCCGCGACCGCCTCGACGATGCGCAGGGTGTCCGCCGTGCGGACACCGCCGGCCAGGGCGATGTCGCTGGCCTTCTGGATCACCGGCCCGTCCATCACCGGGTCGGAGTACGGGATCTCCACCTCGACGACGTCCACGCCCGCCTCGACCATGGCGGTCATCGCGGCGATGCTGCCCTCGACGGTCGGGAAGCCGGCCGGCATGCAGCCCACCAGCACGGCCCGCCCGTCGGCGCGGGCCTTGTCGAAGGCCACCCCGATCCGGCTCACGCTCTCACTGCTCCTTGTCGAGGATGCCGAAGTACTCGCCGGCGGTGTGCACGTCCTTGTCGCCCCGCCCGGAGAGGTTGACCACGATGACCGGCTCCCGGCCCAGCTCCTCGGCGAGCCGGGGGGCGATCTTCAGCGCGCCGGCGAGCGCGTGCGAGCTCTCGATCGCCGGGATGATCCCCTCGGTACGGCAGAGCAGCTCGAACGCGGCCATCGCCTCGGCGTCGGTCACCGGCTCGTAGGTGGCCCGGCCGCTGTCGTGCAGCCAGGCGTGCTCCGGGCCCACGCCCGGGTAGTCCAGGCCGGCCGAGATGGAGTGCGACTCGATCGTCTGGCCGTCGGCGTCCTGCAGCACGTAGGTGCGGGTGCCGTGCAGCACGCCGGAACGGCCGCCGGTGATGCTGGCCGCGTGCCGCCCGGTCCGCACCCCTTCGCCGCCGGCCTCGAAGCCGTACAGCCGCACGCCGGTGTCGGGCACGAAGGCGTGGAAGATGCCCAGCGCGTTGGAGCCGCCGCCGACGCACGCCGCGACCGCGTCCGGCAGCGCGCCGGTGAGCTCCAGGCACTGCCGGCGGGCCTCCTCGCCGATGCCCCGGACGAAGTCGCGGACCATCTCCGGGAACGGGTGCGGGCCGGCGGCGGTGCCGATCAGGTAGTGCGTGTCGTCGACGTTGGCGACCCAGTCCCGCATCGCCTCGTTCATCGCGTCCTTGAGGGTGCGCGAGCCGGTGGTCACCGGGACGACCGTGGCGCCCAGCATCCGCATCCGGGCCACGTTGAGCGCCTGCCGCTCGGTGTCGACCTCACCCATGTAGACCACGCACTCGAGGTCGAACAGGGCGGCGGCGGTGGCGGTGGCCACGCCGTGCTGGCCGGCGCCGGTCTCGGCGATGACCCGCTTCTTGCCCATCCGCCGGGTCAGCAGCGCCTGGCCGAGCACGTTGCGCACCTTGTGCGCCCCGGTGTGGTTCAGGTCCTCCCGCTTGAGCAGGATCCGCGCGCCGGCCTTCGCGGAGAACCGGTGCGCCGGGTAGAGCAGCGACGGGGTGCCGGCGTAGTCGCGCAGCAGGGCGTCGAACTCGGCGAGGAAGTCCTCGTCGGTCATCGCCTTGCGGTACGCCGCGTCCAGCTCGTCGAGCGCCCCGACCAGCGCCTCCGGCACGAACCGGCCGCCGAAGCGGCCGAAGTGGCCGGCGGCGTCGGGAACCTGGCCGGACGGGGCCGACACGTCAGCGCTCATGGCGGTGATCCTCTCGCGGGTGTCGAAGGTCAGCGCACCGGGCGGGGCGTGGCCGGGTGGTTACCGGCGTTGACCAGCTCGGCGACCGCCTCGCGCGGGCTCTTCTGGGTGACCAGACCCTCCCCGACCAGGACGGCGTCGGCGCCGGCCGAGGCGTACCGGATCAGGTCGTGCGGGCCGCGCACGCCGGACTCGGCGATCTTGACGACGCTGCTGGGCAGGCCGGGTGCGATCCGCTCGAAGACGGACCGGTCGACCTCCAGGGTACGCAGGTCACGGGCGTTGACCCCGATCACCTGCGCGCCGGCCTCCAGGGCCCGGTCGGCCTCCTCCTCGGTGTGCACCTCGACCAGCGCGCACATGCCGAGCGACTCGATGCGCTCCAGCAGGCCGACCAGCACGTTCTGCTCCAGCGCGGCGACGATCAGCAGCACCAGGTCGGCGCCGTGCGCACGGGCCTCGTGGATCTGGTAGCTGGAGACCACGAAGTCCTTGCGCAGCACCGGGACCTGCACGGCGGCCCGGACGGCGGCCAGGTCGTCGAGGGAGCCGCCGAACCAGCGCCCCTCGGTCAGCACGCTGATCGCCCGGGCACCGCCGGAGGCGTACTGGCCGGCCAGGTCGGCCGGGTCGGCGATCTCGGCCAGCCGGCCCTTGGACGGCGACGACCGCTTGACCTCGGCGATCACCGCCACGCCGGGCTTGCGCAGGGCCGCGTACGCGTCCAGCGGCGGCGGCGCGGCGGCGGCCAGTTCGCGGATCCGCTCCAGCGGAACCTGCTCCTGTCGCCGCGCCACGTCCTCGCGGACGCCGGCCAGGATCTCGTCGAGCACGCTTCCGGACGCTGCCGGACCGGCCCCGTCCCCCTCCGCGTGCGCATGCTCAGCAGTCACCAACGGACTCCCCTCTCCGGGTGTCATGGGCCGATGCTAGGGGGCGCCACCTGGCGACGGGTGCCGGGGGTATGGCGCTCCTCACGGAATGGGCTGTGGCATGATGGCCGACTTCCGGTGAACACCGGGTCACGCAGCGCCACCGCGCCGATCGACCGGCGTCACCGGCGCCCGCGGCGCGACCCCTCCCGGCCCATCGACCGACGCCCATGGACCATGAGACCACGCCGGCCGCCGGTCCGCATCACGGCGACGGCCGTCGATGCTGTGACCAAGCTCAAGGATGAACGGCCCTACCCAGGTCGTTCGCCCCGATGGACAGTTGATCCGCCCGTCACCGCGGCGAAACGTGAGCCGGGCAGCCTGGGACCAGGGCAGACTCGAAGACGCGCCTGCCGACCGTCGGACTTCTCGTGTGGGGTGACCACCATGAGCACTACGGGACCGAACCCGACCCTCGACATCACCACCATCTCCCGGACCGTCGCGTCGCTCGCCGTCGGCGTGGTGCACACCCTCGAACGCGCCGTGGTGGGCGAGAGCCGGATGCGGACCGCCCGGGGCAACGCGTGGGAGGCGGTCTGCGCCGACCGGGCCCGCGCCGACCAGCGCGCCGAACTGGACCGCCTCGTCGCCGAGCTGGCCGCCGCGCGGGCCGCCGCCCGGGACCGCCGCGAGGTCCGGCAGCCGGTCAGCTGACCGTCGGGTCCTCACCCCGGTCGAGCGCGTCCCACGCCTCCCGGGTGCCCCGCTCCGTCGCCGGCCGCCCGTCGGGCGTCGACCGCGGCCCGCTGCGGCGCTCGTAGCGGGCGCCCATCGCCGGCCACCGGTCACCGCGCAGCGCGGTCAGCCCCCCGCCGACGGCCACCAGCACCCCGCCGAGCAGGCAGAACGCCGGCCACTGCCGGCTCACCTCGCCGCCGAGGTCGGCGGCCAGCCCGTAGCCGCCGCCGGCCGCCACGGCCAGGCCGAGCAGCGCCAGCAGCGCGCCGAGCAGCCGCCGTAGGCGGGCCCGGGTGGCCAGCACCGCGCCACCGCCGGCCAGCGCGACCAGCGCCAGCGCGGACAGCCAGGGCAGCAGGTCGGCCCCGGAGCGGTCCTGGCGGGTCGCCGGCAGCGATCCCCGGCCGACGACCTCCACCGACCAGGTGCGGGTCGCCGCCCAGAAGGCCAGGCCCGCGCCGGCCAGGCAGAGCAGCACCGCGTACGTCAGCTCGCGCCGGCCCCGGTCGGCGGGGGCGTGGCCGCGCGGAGCCGACGGACCGGCCGACCCGGTCATCGCGACCACCGCGCGGGCGTGGCGGGCCGGCGGCGCGCGGCGACCGGCCGTGCGGCCGGGTCCGCGGCGCTCACCGGGCCGGCCGCAGGGTCTCGGCGGCGGCGATGGCGGCGAGCACCGCGGCGGCCTTGTCCCGGGTCTCCCGGTCCTCCGCGGCCGGATCGGAATCGGCCACCACCCCGGCGCCGGCCTGCACGTACGCCCGTCCGTCGCGGATCAGCGCGGTCCGGATGGCGATCGCCATGTCCAGGTCGCCACCGAAGCCGAAGTAGCCGACGGTGCCGCCGTAGAGGCCCCGGCGGACCGGCTCCAGCTCCTCGATGATCTCCATGGCGCGCACCTTCGGGGCACCGGAGAGCGTGCCGGCCGGGAAGGTCGCGGCCAGCGCGTCGAAGGCGCTGCGGTCCGCGCGCAGCGTGCCCTCCACGGTGGAGACGATGTGCATGACGTGGCTGTACCGCTCGATGGTGGCGAACTCGGGCACCTGCACGGTGCCGGCCCGGCAGACCCGGCCCAGGTCGTTGCGGCCCAGGTCGACCAGCATGACGTGCTCGGAGCGCTCCTTCGGGTCGGCGAGCAGCTCGGCGGCGAGCCGGGCGTCGGCCTCCGGGGTGGCGCCGCGTGGGCGGGTGCCCGCGATCGGGTGCAGCAGCGCCCGCCGCTCGCCGTCCGCGCCGGCGGTGACCTTCAGGTGCGCCTCCGGGGACGAGCCGACGATGTCGAAGCCGTCGAAGCGCAGCAGGTACATGTACGGGCTGGGGTTGGTGGTGCGCAGCACCCGGTAGACGTCCAGCGGGTCGGCGTGGGTGTCCCGCTCGAAACGCTGGGCCAGCACGATCTGGAAGCACTCGCCGGCCCGGATCGCCTCCTTGGCCTCCTCGACGGCCTTGCGGTAGCCGCCGTCGGGCGTCCGGCTGACCACCTCGCCGGCCGGGCGGCGGGCGACCGTGGAGATCATGGGCGGAATCGGACGCGACAGCGCGGTGGTCATCGCGTCCAGCCGCCCCACCGCGTGGTGGTACGCCGCCGTGACGGCGGTGTCCCGGTCCGGGTCGTCGAGCGGGGGCAGCACCGCGTTGGCGACCAGGATCGCCGAGCCGTCGTAGTGGTCGAGCACCACCAGGTCGGTGGCGAGCATCATGCCCAGCTCCGGCAGGGCGAGGTCGTCCTCGGTCAGCTCGGGCAGTCGCTCGAACCGCCGGATCAGGTCGTACCCGAGGTAGCCGACCATGCCGCCGGTCAGCGGCGGCAGCGCCCCGCCCGGGTCCTGGACCGGGCCGGCGAGCGCCTCGACGGTCTCGCGCAGCACCCGCACCGGGTCGCCGGAGGTCGGCACGCCGGCCGGCGGGGTGCCGGTCCAGCGGGCCTCGCCGTCGGCCTCGACCAGGGTGGCGCTGCTCCGCACCCCGATGAACGAGTACCGGGACCAGGCCATCCCGGCCGAGCCCACGCCCTGCTCGGCGGACTCCAGCAGGAAGGTGCCCGGGCCGCCGGCGAGCTTGCGGTAGACGCCGACCGGCGTCTCCGCGTCGGCCAGCAGCCGCCGGGTCACCGGCACCACCCGCCACCGGGCGGCCAGCGCGGTGAAGGCGTCGAGGTCGGGGCTGAGCGTGCCGTCGGTCATCGCGGGGCCTGCCTTTCGTCTGCGACCGGGGTGCCGCGCCGCGCGCTCACCGGGGGTCGGCTCCCTCGGCGGTGACCGGCAGCTCGGTGAAGAAGCAGGTGCGCTCGCCGGTGTGGCAGGCGGCGCCGACCTGCTCGACGCTGACCAGCAGCGCGTCGCCGTCGCAGTCGAGGGCCACCGAGCGGACGTACTGGTGGTGCCCGGAGGTGGCGCCCTTGACCCAGTACTCCTGGCGGCTGCGCGACCAGTAGGTCGCCCGGCCCGTGGTCAGCGTGCGGTGCAGCGCCTCGTCGTCCATCCAGGCGACCATCAGCACCTCACCGGTGTCGTGCTGGCGGACGACGGCGGCCACCAGGCCGTCCGGGGTGCGGCGCAGCCGGGCGGCGATGGCCGGGTCGAGGCGGGAGGGGCGGACCGGCCCGGCGGGGCCGCCGGCGGTCACGGGAGACTCGGGTACGGGCACAGTGAGCCATTGTCCCGCACGGGGCGCGGGCACCTGCGAGCCGTCCCCGCCCCGGCTCGCCGCCCGGCCGAGCTGGGCGACGTAGCGGTCCAGCCGGCCGTCCACGAGCGCGGCGGCCAGGTCCGCGCCGGCGACCTCGGCGATCCGGTCGGCGTACGGGCGCACCAGCGGGACGACCCCGGCCACCAGGCGGGCGGCGGCGGCCCCGAGCTGGCCGACGGATCCGGGGCGCAGCCCGAGGCAGAGCAGCATGTCGTCCCGGTAGCCGGCCGGGGCGACGGGCAGCGCGAGGGCCGCGGCGAAGGCGCCCCGGCGGGAGGCGACCCGCACGCCCGGGTTGGCCGGGCGCAGCACCGAGGGGCAGAGCCGGGCCAGGTCGGCGGCGGCCAGCCGGACCCCGAGGTGGTCGTCGACGGAACGGGCCGAGGCCACCTTGCCCAGCGTGGCGACCAGTTCCTCCAGCCGGGGCTGGTCGGCCGGCTGGCAGAGCACCGGCAGGTCGATGCGGCTCCGCCAGTCCTCCTCGGCCCAGAGCAGCCGGGCCGGCGCGGCGACCGGCAGACCGAACGCCCAGTCGGCCGGCTCGCCGAGCCGGTCGACCCAGGAGCGCACGTCGCGGGCGGCGACGGAGAGGTGCACCAGCCGGCCGTCCACCTCGGCGAGGTACGCCTGCCGGGCGGCGTACGGGGTGGCCTCCGCGCGGTCGGTTCCGCCCCGGGTCGGGCCACCCCGGGTCGCGCCGGCCTGGGCCGCGCCGCCCTGGGCCGGAACGGGCCGCCGGTTGTCGACCAGCACGTCGAGGTCGACGTCGCTGTGCACGGTGGCCCCCCGCCGGGCGTGGCTGCCGCGCAGCAGGATGCCGACGACGGGCCGCTCGGCGGCCTCGCGCAGCCGGGTCGCCCAGTCGTCGAGGAAACCGCCCTCCGGCAACGGAGCGTGATCCACTTCGCCATCGTGCCGCACGTCCGATCGGGCCGCAATGCCCGTTGACGGACCCGGTGTCCGCTCCGAAGGCTAGTGCCCGACCGTTCGCATTCCTGCCTCCGGATACCTTTCGCCGGCCACCGCCCCGGCGGGCACCGCCTGCCGCAGCCGCTCCTGCTGGGCGGCGGTGAGCCGGATGTCGGCGGCCGCCGCGTTCTCCTGGAGGTACCGCACCCGCTTGGTGCCGGGAATGGGCAGCACGTCCTCGCCCTGGGCCAGCAGCCAGGCCAGCGCGGCCTGCGCCGGGGTGCAGCCGATCTCCCCGGCCACCGCGCGCACCGCCGCCACCAGCGCGAGGTTGGCGTCGAGGTTGCCCTCGGCGAAGCGCGGCACCTGGGCGCGCCAGTCGTCCGCGGCGAGCTGGTCGCGGCCGGTGATCGCCCCGGTGAGCAGACCCCGCCCCACCGGCGAGTACGCCACCAGGGCCACGCCCAGCTCCCGGCAGGTGTCGAGCATCTCCCCCTCGACGTCCCGGGTGAACAGCGAGTACTCCATCTGCACGGCCGCGATCGGGTGCACGGCGTGCGCGGCGCGCAGGGTGGCCGGGCTGACCTCCGACAGGCCGAGCAGGCGCACCTTGCCGGCGTCGACCAGCTCGGCCATCGCGCCGACGGTCTCCTCGATCGGGGTGCCCGGGTCACGCCGGTGCAGGTGGTACAGGTCGATGGTGTCGACGCCGAGCCGGCTCAGCGAGGCGTCGCAGGCCTCCCGCGCCCAGGCGGCGCTGCTGTCGACGTACGCGCCCGGGGCGGCGGTGCCGCCGGAGGCGTCGCCGCGGAAGCGGTTGCCGAACTTGGTGGCCAGGAAGACCTCGTCGCGCCGGGCCCGGACGACCGGGGCGAGCAGCCGCTCGTTGGCGCCCGCGCCGTACATGTCGGCGGTGTCGAGGTGGTTCACCCCCAGGTCGAGGGCGCGGTGCAGGGTCCGGGTCGACTCGGCGTCGTCCCGGCCGCCGTAGGCGAAGCTCATGCCCATGCAGCCGAGTCCGATGGCGGACACCTCGGGGCCACCGACCCCCACACGGCGGCGGATCACCGGCCCTCCTCGGCCTTGCGGTAGATGTCGATCTTGTAGTTGAGCACCTTGAGGTCCTCCTCCAGTTCGGCCATCCGGGCCAGCACCCGGGCCCGGTGCGCCTCGAACAGCGCCCGGCGGGCGCCCAGCGTCCGGTCCCCGAGCCGGGCCAGCTCGGCGTACCGGCGCATGTCGCGCACCGGCATCCCGGTCCGGCGCAGCCGGGTGAGCAGCACCAACCAGTCCAGGTCCGAGTCGGTGTACCGGCGCCGGCCGGCGGAGTCCCGGCCCACCGGGGCCACCAGGCCCTCCTGCTCGTACCAACGCAACGTGTAGGTGGTCAGGCCGACGCGGGCCGCCGCCTCGCCCACGGAGAGGCCTCTCTCCCGAGTGCTGATGTCCACCCGCCCAGGCTTCCAGTTCGAGTGCGCTCGAAGTCAACCGTTGCGCAGCTCCGGATAACTCATCTACCGTTGAGTTCAACAGTTGATGAGTTTTGCGGGAGGTGGGGCGATGGACGACGCCATAACGGTCCGCGACCTGGTCGTGGACCGTGGCCGGCGGCGGGTCCTGGACGGGATCGGCTGCACCGTGCCGCGCGGTCGGGTCACCGGCCTGCTCGGGCCCAGCGGCAGCGGCAAGACCACCCTGATGCGGGCGGTGGTGGGGGTGCAGACGATCAGCGCCGGCACGGTCACCGTGCTGGGCGCGCCGGCCGGCACGGCGGGGTTGCGGCACCGGGTGGGGTACCTGACCCAGGCGCCGAGCGTCTACGCCGACCTGACCGTGCGGGAGAACGCCCGCTACTTCGCCGCGCTGCACGGCCGGCGCGCGGCCGACGCCGACCGGGCCGTGGCCGACGTCGGGCTCGCCGGGGCGGCCACCCAGCTCGTCGGCACCCTCTCCGGCGGGCAGCGCAGCCGCGCCTCGCTGGCCTGCGCCCTGGTCGGCGAGCCGGAGCTGGTCGTGCTGGACGAGCCCACCGTCGGCCAGGACCCGGTGCTGCGGGCCGAGCTGTGGGCCCGGTTCCACGCCATGGCGGCGGCCGGCACGACGCTGCTGGTCTCCAGCCACGTCATGGACGAGGCGGCCCGCTGCGACCGGCTGCTGCTGATCCGCCAGGGCCGGCTGATCGCCGACGACACCCCGGACGCCATCCGCGCGCACACCGGCGTCGACGACCTGGAGGAGGCGTTCCTCCGGCTGATCCGCGAGAGCGAGACGGGCCGGCCGGCCACCGGGGAGGAATCATGAACGCGAGGATCCTGACCGTGACCACCGGGCGCATCCTGCGCCAGCTGCGGCACGACCGGCGTACGGTGGCGCTGCTCGTGGTGGTGCCGACGGTGCTGCTCACCCTGGTCTACTTCATGTACGTCGACCAGCCCGCCCCGCCCGGGCAGCCGTCGCTGTTCGACCGGGTGGCCCTGGTGATGCTCGGCTTCTTCCCGTTCATCATCATGTTCCTGGTGACCAGCATCGCGATGTTGCGCGAGCGGACCACCGGGACGCTGGAGCGCCTGCTCACCACCCCGTTGGGCAAGCTCGACCTGCTCTTCGGCTACGGCATCGCGTTCGGCCTGGCCGGCGCGGCGCAGGCGACCATCGCCTCGGCGGCGGCGTACTGGTTGTTCGACCTGGACACCGCCGGCAGCGTCTGGCTGGTCGTGATGATCGCCGCGGTGAACGCGGTGCTGGCGGTC
Source organism: Micromonospora coxensis (assembly GCF_900090295.1). Taxonomy (NCBI): domain Bacteria; kingdom Bacillati; phylum Actinomycetota; class Actinomycetes; order Micromonosporales; family Micromonosporaceae; genus Micromonospora; species Micromonospora coxensis. The sequence continues at coordinate 1,637,700 of NZ_LT607753.1, forward strand.
GCGCTCGGGCTGCTGTGCAGCGCCTTCGCCCGCACCGAGTTCCAGGCGGTGCAGTTCATGCCGGTGGTGGTGCTGCCGCAGTTGCTGCTCTGCGGGCTGTTCGTGCCGCGCGGGGAGATGGCCGGTTGGCTCCAGGCGGTCAGCGACGCCTTCCCCCTGTCGTACGCGGTGGAGGCCCTGCAGGAGGTCGGCGCGCACGCCGAGCCGACCGGCACGATGTGGCGGGACGTGGCGATCGTGGGCGGCGCGGCCGTGGTGGCGCTGGTGCTGGCGGCGGCGACCCTGCGCAGGCGCAGCGGATGACGCCGCGACGCACCGGCCGCCGCCCGGGCAACCCGGACACCCGGGACGCGATCCTCGCGGCGGCCCGCACGGCCTTCGCCGATCGCGGGTTCGACGCGACGTCGATCCGGATGATCGCGACGGCGGCGGGCGTCGACCCGGCGTTGGTGCACCACTACTTCGGCAGCAAGGACCAGCTCTTCCGGGCCACCGTCGACATTCCGGTGGACCCGGGGGAGCTGCTCCCCGCCGTGCTGGTCGGCGCGCGGGACGAGGTGGGCGCCCGGCTGGTGCGGCTGTTCCTCGGGGTGTGGGACTCGCCGGCCGGCGCGGGGGCCGTGGCCGTGCTCCGCTCGGCGGCCACCAACGAGTGGACCGCCCGGTTGGTGCGTGAGTTCCTGGTCACCCAGGTGCTGCGTCGGGTCCTCGACCACCTGGACATGGCGCCGGACGAGCTGCCGCTGCGCGGCTCGCTGGTGGCCAGCCAGATGATCGGCCTGGCGATGATGCGCTACGTGATCCGGCTGGAGCCGGTCGCCTCCGCCGACCCGGAGACCCTGGTGGCGGCGCTCGGCCCGACCGTGCAGCGGTACCTCACCGGGGACCTGGGCTAGCCGGCCGGCCGGACGTCCGGGCGGGCGGCCGCCGCGCGGGGGCAGAGCATCGGGTGCAGCAGCCGGGACAGCTCCGCCGGGTCGGCCACCGGGTGCGGGAACGGCAGCCGGGCCCGTCGCCGGTCGCCCGGCCCGCCGTACGCGACGACAAGGCCGTACCGGTCCAGCCGCACCACCCGGGGCCGGCCGCCGGTCAGGTCGAGCCGTCGGCGCAGGTACGCGGTGACCTCCGGCTCGTGGTGGTCGGCGAGGTCGGCCAGCAGCGCGGCCTCGACCGGGTGCAGCGGGTCCGGGGTGGCGGCCGCGTACCCGGTCGGGTCGATCCGGCGCACCGTTCCGGCGCCCTCCAGCCGGGCCTCGACCACCTCGAACCGGTGCATCCGGAAGCGGGTGCCCACGTCGAGCAGGTCACCGGTCGGGTCGACGGCGGCGAACTCGGCCGCGGCGTCGCGGGCCGCCGCGCCGGTCAACGGCGCCGCCCAGCCGGACACCCAGGCCCGCCCGAGCGACGGCGCGCCCGCGGCCGGGGGCAGATCCAGCACGTCGAGCACCACGGCGACGTCCTCGGCGGTCCCCGGGTGCAGCTCGGCGGCGAGGTCGCTGACCACCGGCACGAGCAGCAGCACCCGGCCGTCGGCGTCGGTGGCGTGCCGGACGTGGTAAGGGCCGGGCCGGTGGGCGAGATGCACCAGGCCGGGAAGCCGGCCGGCGACCAGGGTGCGGACGATCTCGGCGGGGCTCGGTCCCACGGGGCACCTCCAACGCAGGTTAGGCTCACCTAACTCGCACCCTAGTGCACGCGGGCGGGGTCGTCCACGCGAAGCCCGGAGCCGCCCCCGACCCTCGACCGGGCGACGCCGGTCGGCTCCGCGGCGGGTCTGCCGGCGGACGCGGTGGTGCGGGGACACGGACGTGACCGGCACGGCCGTCGGATCCGCCGGGGACGTCCACCGCGCCCGGCCGGCGGATCAGCGGGTCTGCTCCAACCAGGAGGCGTAGAGCAGCCCGTAGACCGAGTCCGGGTCCCGGACCAGCTCGTCGTGCGGGCCGCGCTGCACGATCCGCCCCCGGTCCACCACGATCACCTCGTCGGCGGCCTGGGCGGTGGAGAGCCGGTGCGCGATGGCCAGCGTGGTCCGGCCCCGGGTGACCGCGTCCAGGGTGCGTTGCAGCCGCACCTCGGTGGCCGGGTCGACGGCGCTGGTGGCCTCGTCGAGCACCAGCAGGTCCGGGTCGGCCACGTACGCCCGGGCGAGCGCGACGAGCTGCCGCTCCCCCACGCTCAGCGCCTCGCCCCGCTCGCCCACCGGGGTGTCCAGGCCGGACGGCAGCCCGTCGAGCCAGTCGGCCAGCCCCAGCTCGGTGAAGGCGGCGGTGAGCTGGTCGTCGGTCAGCTCGGGCCGGGCGAAACGGACGTTCTCCCCGACGGTGGCGTCGAAGAGGAAGCCGTCCTGCGGCACCATCACCACCCGCGAGCGCAACGAGGAGAACCGCACCTGCTCCAGCGGCACCCCGGAGAGCAGGACCGCGCCCTCGGTCGGGTCCATCAGCCGGGTCAGCAGCTTGGCGAAGGTGGTCTTGCCGCTGCCGGTCTCGCCGACCACCGCGACCCGGCTCTTCGCCGGGATGTCCAGGGTGACGTCGTGCAGCACCGGCGGTCCGCCCGGGTAGGCGAAACCCACCCCCGCGAACCGGACGTCCAGCGGACCGGGCGGCAGCTCCCGTCCCTGCTCCCCCGGGTCGGCCACGTCCGGCGCGACGTCGAGCACGTCGAGCACCCGCCGCCAGCCGGCGATCGCGTTCTGCGCCTCGTTGAGCACCTCGGTGGCGATCTGCACCGGCTGGATGAAGAGCGTCACCAGGAACAGGAACGCGGTGAGCTGACCCACGGACAGCGAGCCGTCCACCCCGAGGAGCACCCCGAGCACCACCACCCCGGCGAGCGCCACCCCGGCGGCCAGTTCCCCGACGGAGCTGCCCATGATGCTGATCCGGATGGCCCGCTGCTGCGCCGTGCGCTGGGCGTCGATCGCGTCGTCCACCCGACGGGAGGTCCGCCCGGCGATCCCGTACGCCCGGATCACCGGGGCCCCGACGACGCTCTCGGCGATGGTGCCGAGCAGGGTGCCGGTGCGTTGCCGGACCACCGCGTACGCCGCGCCGAGGCGCCGTTGCAGCGCCCGGATCACCAGCACCGCCGGGGCGAAGGCGGCGAGCACCACGAGCGTCAGCTGCCACGAGTACGCCAGCATGACGGCGGTGGTGACCACCAGCTGGCCGAGGTTGACCAGCAGGACCACCCCGCCCCACTGGAGGAACTGGGTGATCTGGTCGACGTCGCTGGTGACCCGGGAGACCAGCGAACCGCGCCGCTCCGACTGCTGGTGCAGCATCGACAGGTCGTGCACGTGGCGGAACGCCCGGCTGCGCACGTTGGCCAGCGCGGTCTCGCTGACCGTGAACAGCCGGCGCATCATCAGGTAGCCGCAGGTCGTGGTGACCACCAGCACTGCGGCGGTGGCGAGCACCACCTGGGCGACCACGCCGAGGTCCGGGCCGCCGGGGGCGGTCAGGCCGTCGTCGATGCCGCGTTGCACCGCCACCGGTACGGCCACCCGGCCCACCATGTAGACCACGGCCAGGGCCAGCGTGCCGGCAAGGCCGGCGCGCAGCTCCGGGGAGAGCGCGAGCCCCCGGCGCATCGTCCGCCAGGCGGACTCGGTGGCCTCCGGCCGCTCCGCTGCACTCCTCGCGCTCACCGGTGCCACTCTCCGCTCGCGACTGCGGGGCTCCGCTCCGCTGCACTCCTCGCGCTCACCGGTGCCACTCTCCGCTCGCGACTGCGGGGCTCCGCTCCGCTGCACTCCTCGCGCTCACCGGTCCACCTCGATCTCTAGGCCGGAGGTCAGCGGGGTGACCTCGTCGTACGTCCGGTTCTGCTCACGTTCCCGCTCGGCCTGCTCGTACGCGGTGACCAGGTCGGCGTACCCGCCGACGGTGGCGAGCAGCTCGCGGTGGGTGCCCCGGGCCCGCACCCGCCCGTGCTCCAGGTAGATCACCTCGTCGGCGAGCGCGATGGTGGCCCGGCGGTACGCCACCACCAGGATCGAGGCGGCGGCGCCCTGTCCACCGGCCGGGGCGCGCAGACCGGCCAGGATGGCCGCCTCCACCCGCGGGTCGACCGCGCTGGTCGCGTCGTCGAGGACCAGCAGCCGGGGCCGCCCGGCGAGCGCCCGGGCCAGGGTGAGGCGCTGCCGCTGCCCGCCGGAGAGCGAGGTGCCCCGCTCGCCGACCAGGGTGTCCAGCCCGTCGGGGAGCGCGGCGACGAAACCGTCCGCCTCGGCCAGCCGCAGCGCCGCCCAGACGTCGTCGTCGCCGATGCCCGGCCGGTCCAGGGTGATGTTGGCCCGGACGGTGTCGTCGAAGACGAACGGGACCTGGGCGACCAGGGCCACCGTCGAGGTGAGCGACTCGGCGCTCAGCTCGCGGACGTCCACGCCGTCCAGGGTGACCGTGCCGGAGTCCGGGTCGACCAGGCGCACCGCCAGCGCGGTGACCGTCGACTTGCCGGCCCCCGTCGGCCCGACCAGGGCGACCGTCTTCCCGGCCGGCACGGTGAAGGAGACCTCGCCGAGCACCTGGGCGCCGGGCAGGTGCGCCTCGGCCGGTTCGTAGGCGAAGTGCACGTCGTGGAAGGCCAGTGTGGCCGGCCCGGGCGGGTCCGGGTCGAGCCGGCGGTCGCCGTACGGCATCTGGCCGGTGGCGTCCAGGACCCGGCGGACCCGGTCCCAGCCGGCGACGCTGCGCGGCAGCTCGGCCAGCACCCAGCCGATGGCCCGCACCGGGAAGGCCAGCACGGTGAAGAGGAAGGCGACGCTGACCAGCTGGGTGACGTCGATCGCGCCCTGCCGCAGCCGGATCGCCCCGACCACCAGCACGGCCAGCGTGCCGAGGCTGGGCAGCGTCTCCAGCAGCGGGTCGAAGACGCCCCGCAGCCGGCCGACCGAGATCAGCGCGTCGCGCAGCTCCCCGGCGCGGGCGGAGAAGCGGGCCGTCTCCTGGGCCTCGCGGCCCATCGTCTTGACCACCAGCGCGCCGTCGAAGCTCTCGTGGGCGATGCCGCTGACCTCGGCACGCAACCGTTGCGCGCGGGCCTGGCGGGGGGCCATCCGCCGGGAGTAGACCACGTTGAGCGCGAAGAGCGCCGGGAACACGGCCAGCCCGACCAGGGCCAGCGCCCAGTCGGTGAAGAAGAGCGAGGCGATCGCGCCGACCAGCATCACCAGCGTGCCGACGGCGAAGGGCAGCGGGGCGATCGGGTACCAGGCCGCCTCGACGTCGGAGTTGGCGTTGGACAGCAGCGTCCCGGTGGCGTTGCGCTGGTGCCAGGCCAGCGGCAGCTCCAGGTAGCGGCGGGTGACCCGGCGCCGGTAGGCCGCCTGGAGGCGGTACTGCATGTAGCCGGCGCCGAGGCGACGGCCGAAGATGCCGACCACCCGCAGCACGCTGATGCCGAACAGGGCCGCCGCGGCCAGGGCGAGCGCGCCGACCGCGACGGAGCCCTCGGCGATCGACGGCACCACCACCTCGCCGACCACCGCGCCCACCACGTACGCGCTGGCGATCACCATGACGCCGAAGAGCACGCTGCCGGTCACCGCCACCGCGAAGATCCGTGGCTGCTCCCGGATCGCCCGGCCGAGGACGGAGAGTCCCCGCGCGATCACGTCCCGACTCGTCCTGCTCGCCACGCTCGCCCCCGCCGTAAGCCGCCTCGTATCTGTCCATCCTTACCGGTCCGGACCGGTCGCGCCGAGCCGGACCGACTATGTCCGCCGTCACGTGCGTGCCGTCGCGTCCGATCCGAGCCGGGCGCGCGCTCGACGCGCCGACCCGGACGGCGGGGCCTACCATGCCTGCATGCCGCGGTACGCCCGAACGGAGCGCGAGGCGCTCGCCGATCTGATGTGGGAACTGGGTCCGGACGCGCCGACGGTCAACGAGGGGTGGACGACCCGTGACCTCGCGGCGCACCTCGTGGTCCGCGAGCGCCGGCCGGACGCCGCCGGCGGCATCCTGCTGCCGCCGCTGCGCGGGTACGGCGAGCGGGTGCGCCTGCGCGTCGCCGCGCTGCCCTGGGCGGACCTGGTCGGGCGGGTGCGCCGGCCGCCGGTGTGGAGCCCGCTGAGCAACCCGCTCACCGACGAGCTCGCCAACACCCTGGAGTTCTTCATCCACCACGAGGACGTGCGGCGGGCCCGGTCGGGGTGGCTGCCCCGGGACCTGCCGGCCGGGCTGCAGGCCCGGCTGTGGAAGCCGGCCGGGCTGCTGGCGCGTACGGCGCTGCGCCGGTTCCCGGCCGACGTGCTGGTGCAGGCCCCCGGGCACGGCGAGCTGACCGTGGGCCGCGGCGGTGACCGGCTGCGGCTGGTGGGCGCCCCGGGCGAGCTGGCGCTCTTCCTCTCCGGCCGGCAACGGGTGGCCCGGGTGCAGATCGACGGCCCCTCGGCCGCGGCCGAGCGGCTCCGCACCGCCCGCCTCGGCTTCTGACCGTCACCGTCGCCAGGGCCGGGGCGGTACGGCCGTAATCGGCCACGGTCACCGTCCGGACCCGATCGATCACACGCGGTGAACGGCCCGCGCCATGCGCGAAATCGGTCAGCGGCTCCGGGTCCCACCATCCGTACTCACTCATCCCCGCCGATTCCTTTTCCCGTACCCTTCTGCGCGCGTCGGCCGATCCGGCCGGCCGGACAGGGGGGACCATGCGGAGCACGGCCGTGTCGGCGCTGCACGAGCCGCCCTTCGCCGCGCGGCGGCACGCGGACACCGACGAGGTGGCCGCCCAGAGCCTGGACTGGGCCCGCCACCTGGGGCTGGTCGACGCCGGGGCGCGATGGCACCGGCTGCGCCGGGCCGCCGGCGCCGAACTCGCCGGGCGGGCCTGCCCGCAGGCGCCGACCGACCGGCTCCGGCTGCTCGCCGACCTGATCACCTGGCTGTTCGTCATGGACGACGCCTGCGACGAGGACGGCCTCGGCACGCAGCCGACCCGGCTCGCCCCGACGGTCGGCCTCCTGCTGGACGTGCTCGACCGCCTCGGCGACCCGGCCGCGCCGCCGCCGGCCGCCGCCGGCCCGCTCGGCCGGGCGCTGCACGACGTCTGCCGGCGGGTCCGTGAGCAGGGTCGGCCCGGCCTGCTGCTGCGGCTGGTCAGCCAACTGCGGGAGTACCTGCTCGCCCTGCTCTGGGAGGCGGCCAACCGGGAGCGCCGGCGGGTGCCGGGCCTGGCGGAGTACGTGCAGATGCGGCGGCACACCGGCGGCGCCCGCCCCAGCATGACCCTCACCGACCTGGCGTACGACGGGCTGCCCGGCGTCGGGTTGCAGGTCGACCCGCAGGTGCTGGCCCTCGACGACCTCTGCGCGGACCTCGTGTGCTGGTGCAACGACCTGTTCTCGCACCGCAAGGAGCGACGGGTCGAGGCCGACGCGCAGAACCTGGTCACGGTGATCGCGGCGCAGCACGGCCTCGACGACGACGGCGCGTTCCGGGCGGCGGCCGACCGGTTCAACGACGGCCTGGCCCGCTACCTGGACCGGGAGGCGAGCCTCGCCGGCGATCCCTCCCTCGCGCCGTTCCTGGCCGCCCGGCGGGCCTGGATCCGCGCCACCTACGACTGGTCGCTGCGGGCGACGCGGTACGCCTGACCCGTCCACCTGGCGGGACTCGGCCGGATCACCGCATCGGGGGCTAGCCGATGCCCGGGTGCAGGCAATACTCTTCGGTAACCGCAGAGCGGCGTGACCCCCGTCACGTCATCCACCCCCTGAAGGCGGCTACAGCGATGGCTCTCGATGTACCGTACCGTTCCATCCCCGACATGTTCCTCAAGCGCGTGGCCGCGACTCCTGACCGCCACGCTTTCGCCCACCCGAACTCGGACGACTCCGGGCCGGTCTGGCTCACGTGGGAACAGGTCGGCCAGCGGGCCAAGGCGGTCGCCGCCGGCCTGCACGGCCTGGGTGTCGGGCTGGAGGACCCGGTCGCGATCCTGGCGAACACCCGACTCGACTGGGTGATCGCCGACTTCGGCATCATGTGTGCCGGCGGCGCGACCACCACCGTCTACCCCACCACGGAGCCCGAGGACGCGACCTACATCATCGCCGACTCGGGGTCGGTGGTGCTGTTCGCGGAGAATCCGGCCCAGGCGGCGAAGATCGCCGGCGCCGAGCTGCCCGCGCTCACCCACGTGGTGCTCTTCGACGGCGCCGCCGACCCGGCCGCGGCCGTACCCCAGCTCACCCTGGCGGAGCTGGAGGAGCGCGGCCGTACGGCGCTGGCGTCCGACCCCGACCTGATCGACCGGCTGGTCGCCCCGGTCGGCCCGGATCACCTGGCCACCCTGATCTACACCTCCGGCACCACCGGCCGCCCGAAGGGCGTGGAGCTGCTGCACGGCGGCTGGTGCTGGGAGGCGGTGGTGCAGGCCGAGACGAGCCTGCTGCGCGCCGACGACGTGCACTACCTCTGGCTGCCGCTGTCGCACTCGTTCGGCAAGACGCTGATCTGCGGCTCCACCCACGTCGGTCTGCCCACCTACGTCGACGGCCGGGTGGAGAAGCTGGTCGACATGCTCGCGGTGATCAAGCCGACGCTGATGTGCGGCGCGCCCCGGATCTACGAGAAGGTCTACAACAAGTCGGTCACCACGGCGCAGGACGCCGGCGGGGCCAAGGCGAAGATCTTCGCCTGGGCCGTCGCGGTCGGCAAGGAGAAGGTCGCCCTGGAGCAGGCCGGGCGTCCGCTCCCGACCGGGCTGAAACTGAAGTACGCGGTGGCCGAGAAGCTGGTCTTCAGCAAGATCCAGGCCCGCCTCGGCGGCCGGATCCGGGTGCTGGTCTCCGGCGCGGCGCCGTTGAGCAAGGAGATCGCCACCTTCTTCGCCGCGGCGAACCTGCCCATCTCCGAGGGGTACGGCCTGACCGAGACCAGCGCCGGGAACTTCGTCAACCCGCCGGACGGGCTGCGCATCGGCACGGTCGGCCGGGCGATGGGCGACCTGGAGTGCCGGATCGACACCGACGGCGAGATCCTGGTCCGCGGTCGTCCGGTCATGCGCGGGTACCACAACCTGCCCGAGGAGACCGCCGCCGCGTTCACCGAGGACGGCTTCTTCCGCACCGGCGACATCGGCACCCTCGACGACGACGGCTACCTGCGCATCACCGACCGCAAGAAGGACCTGGTCAAGACCTCCGGCGGCAAGTACATCGCGCCGTCGCACATCGAGGGCATGTTCAAGGCGATCTGCCCGTACACCTCGCAGGCGATCGTGATCGGCCAGGCCCGCAACTACTGCACCATGCTGGTCACCCTGGACCCGGACGCGATCAAGGGCTGGACGGCCGGCGGCCCGCTGGAGGGCCGGGATTACGCCGAGGTGGTGGCCTCCCCCGAGGCCAAGGCGATGGTGGAGGAGTACGTCGCCCAGCTCAACGCGAAGCTCAACCGGTGGGAGACGATCAAGAAGGTCACCATCCTGCCGCGCGACCTGACCATCGAGCACGGCGAGATCACCCCGTCCCTCAAGATCAAGCGGCGGGGTGTGGAGAGCAACTTCGCCGCCGAGATCGACCGGATGTACGAGGGCACCCTCGCCGAGATCTGACCGCGCCCGGTGGCCGTGCCCCGCCCCTCCCCCGGGGCACGGCCACCCTCGCCCGGCTCACAGGTGCCGTCCCCGCCACCGGGTGTGCTCGATCTCGGCGGCGTGTTCCTCCTCCTCGGCCACCCGCCGGACCTGGCGGCGCAGCTCGCCGTCGGTCACCGTCTGCGTGACGACGGTCGCGACGCAGACCAGCGCCAGCATCGCCAGCGACACCAGCTCCGGCACCCGGGCGCCGACCGGGGCGAGGACGACGAGCAGCAGCGCGCCCACGACCGGCGGCCAGCGCAGCGCCCGCAGCGCCCGCAGCCCGCAGGCGGCCAGCGCCAGCAGGTAGAGCGCCACCCCGCCCCAGAGCACCGAGACCCAGTACGCCCCCAGCGGCGGCCCCCAGGTCGGGGTCTGCGGGTCGGCCCCCTCGGCCAGCAGGTCCTTCAGTCCCAGGGCGAACATGATGATCCCGGTGATCATCGGCAGGTGCAGGTAGGTGTAGGCGTCGCGGGCCAGCCGAGCCCGGGCGACCGGCTCCCGGGTCCGGTGCAGCGCCTGTTCGACCGCCAGGGCCAGGGTGTCGAAGTACGCCCACCACAGCGCCGAGGCCACCGCGATGCCGAGCACGGCGCCGACCACGACCGACCAGGTCAGCGACAGTTCGGTGGCGAACCTCGGACCGAACCCCAGCGCGATGATGGACTCTCCCAGCGCCACCAGCACGATCAGCGCGTGCCGCTCCGCCCAGTGCCCCGCCGAGAGCACCACCCATTGCCGCCGGCCGAGCGTGACGCCGCCGACGTACTCGGTGAGCAGGGCCGCGAGCCACAGGGCCAGCCGGATGAACCGCTGCGTATCGCCCTCGGCGAGTCGGTGCGGCACCAGCGCCGCGACGACCAGGAAACCGGTGGCGATCACCGGCAGCGCCGCGAGCAACACCCACCGGCGGAACCGGACCGGGTCACCCCAGGCCACCCAGCCGAAGACACCGAGCTGGAGGGCCCGGATCAGGAAGTAGCAGCCGGCGAAGACGAGCGGCCCGTCGAGCCCGCCGGGCCGGTCGACGAACGCCTTGGGCATGACCAGGGCGAGCAGGAACGTCGCGGCGAGGGTGAGGAAGCCGACCGCCGGCAGGACGCCCCGGTCGGTGCGGACGGCGTTGCCGAGCCCGGTGAACCCGGTCCAGCACCACCAGAGCAGTGACAGCACCAGCAGGGCGCTGACCAGGCCGGGCACGGTCGCCCGGGCCGACGTGACCGAGGTGACGGTCAGGAAGGCGAAGACGAAGACCAGGTCGTAGTAGAGCTCCAGCCGGCTGGTGCGCGAGCCGGGCGCGCCGGGCCGCCACCCCCGCGTCCGCCTCCCCCCGCCGTCGCCCACCCCGGCAGTCTCGCAACGGCCCGGGCCGTCCGGCCGCCGATCGGCGGCACGCCCGTCAGAAGTGGTGCCGCCGCCAGGAGTTCGCCTCGGCCTCCAGCGCGGTCTGCTCGTCCATCGCCGTCTCGCGTACCCGGCGGCGGACCTGTGCGGTGGCCCGCAGCTGCACCAGCACCACGACCACCACGGCGGCGGTCAGCAGACCCAGCGTGGTCAGCACGGGCAGCCGGTACGCGGCCGGGATGAGCAGCACGAGCAGGACGGCGGCCGTGGTGAGGACCCGGTCGAGCCGGCGGAACACCCGCAGCTGGATGGCGACCAGCGCCAGCAGGTAGAGGATCACCCCGCCGTACAGCACGAGCAGGACCAGCCCGTTGAGCTCGTCGCGCGCGGCGGACGAGGGGTCCTTGATCACCCCGGCCAGGAGCTCCTTCAACCCGAGGGCGAACAGGATGATCCCGACGATCAGCGGCAGGTGCAGGTAGGTGTAGACGTCCCGGGCCATCGGGATCCGGGCGCGCCCCCGTACGCCGTGCAGCACCTGTTCGACGGCGAAGGCCAGCACGTCGAAGTAGAGCCACCAGAGCGCCGCGATGATCGCGATGCCGAACACCGCCGCGGCGATGACCGGGATGCCGATGGGGCGGCCGGCGCGGCTGGTCGTGCCGATACCGAGCGCGATCACCGACTCGCCGAGGGCCACCAGCACGATGAGCGCGTGCCGCTCGGCCCAGTGCCCCACCGAACGCAGCCGCCACCCGGTGCGGGGCAGCAGGAGCCCGACGCCGTACTCCATCGCCAGCGCGACCGTCCAGAGCCCGATGCGGACGTTCTCCACCGCCGCGTCGGGCACCACCCGCTGCGGCACCGTCGCGGCGATCACGATGACCAGCGCCCCACCCATGGTGGGCGCGGTGAGCAGCAGCGAGCGCGCCCTCGGCGCCCTGCTCCACCCGGCGGTGCTCCAGAGCGCGACCACCTTGACCACCCAGGTGGCCAGGTAGGCCAGGGAGAAGACCCACGGGCCGTAGAGCCCACCGGGCTCGTCCCTGAAGGCCACCGCGGTGGTCAGCGCGAGCACGAAGATCGCCGCCATGATCGAGAACCCGACCAGCGGCATGACACCCTGGTCGGCGCGGAGGATGTTGCCGACCGCGGCGAAGCCGGTCCAGCACCACCAGAGCAGCGCCAGCACGAACATCGCCTCGACCAGGTGCCGGGCGTTCAGGTCCGCCGCGGTGAGCGTGGTGACGTTGAGGAACGCGAAGACGAAGACCAGGTCGTAGAAGAGTTCCAGCCGGGTGACCCGGGTGCCGGGCCCACCCCAGCTGACGAGCCGGTTCCGGACCGATGTCCCCACCCGGGCAGTCTGCCCACCGGTACCGCGCCGGCGGGCCGGATCGACCGGAGGGCACCCGTCCGGGCGGCGTCGGTGCCCGGGCGTCAGGCGATGACGGTCGCCTCCCGCCACTGCGGGCGGGCGGCCCGGTCCAGGTCGTACCGGACGTCGGCGAGCCGGCCCACCGCCTCGACCAGGTCGACCGCGGGCAGGGTGAAGGGCAGCCGGAGGAAGCGCTCCAGCGTCCCGTCCAGGCCGAACCGGGGGCCGGGCGCCAGCCGGACGCCGACCTCCTCGGCGGCGCGGGCCAGCGCGCTGGAGATCGGGCCGTCCAGCTCGGCCCAGAGGGTGACCCCGCCGCGGGGGGCGGTGACCCGCCAGTCCGGCAGCCGCTCGGCGAGCGCGCCGAGCAGCGCGTCGCGCTGGGCGGCGAGCTGACGGCGGCGGGCGGCGACGATGGTCGGGGCGTCGGCGAGCAGGTGCACCGCGACGAGCTGGTCCAGCACCGGGCTGGCCATGTCGACCCCGACCCGGGCGGCGGCGAGCCGCTGCACCTGCGGCGCGGAGGCCCGCACCCAGCCGATGCGCAGCCCGCCCCAGTAGGGCTTGCTCATCCCGCCGATGGAGACCACCCGGGAGTGCCGGTCGAAGGCGGCGGTGGGCGGCGGCAGCTCGGTCCCGTCCAGCGGGAGGTCCACGAACGACTCGTCGACGACCAGGTCGGTGCCGGCGGCGTGGGCGGTGGCGACCACCCGTTCGCGTAGCTCGGCGGGCATCAGGTGACCGGTCGGGTTCTGGAAGTCGGGGATCAGGTAGGCCAGCTTGGGCCGGGTCTGCCGAATGCTGCCCAGCAGCAGCTCGGCGTCCCAGCCGGCCCCGTCGGCGGCGAGGCCGTGGGTGGCGATCCGGGCCCGGCGCGCCGAGAGCGCGGCCAGCGCGTTGGGGTAGGTGGGCGACTCCACCAGGACGCTCCCGCCGGGGGCCAGCGCCAGTCGCAGCACCAGGTCGAGCGCGTGCTGGGTGCCGCTGGTCACCATGATCTGCTCGGCGCTGGTGGGCAGCCCCCGCTCGGTGTACGACCGGGCGATCGCCTCGCGCAGCTCGATGATGCCGGTCGGGTGGTAGCCGGCGCCGCCGAGGTAGCGGGGCAGGTCCTCGGTGGCGGCGCGGGCCGCCGGGACGAGCTGGGGCGGGGCGGCGAGCGCGGCGACCCCGAGGTCGATCATGTCGCGGTCGTCCAGCGGGGTCCAGAGTCCGGTGCTGGCGACCCGGTGGGTGCCGGGCAGCATCGTCCAGCTTCCCGCGCCGCGCCGGCTGGCCAGGTGCCCGCTCTCGCGCAGCTGCCGGTACGCGGCGGTGACCGTGGTCCGGCTGATCCGCAGCGCCTCGGCCAGTTCCCGCTCGGCGGGCAGGCGTACTCCCAGCGGGAGCCGGCCGTCGGCGAGCAGGCCGCGGACGGCGGCCGCGAGCGCGGCGTAGTCCGGACTGCGGCGACGCCCCGGCAGGGCGTGCCACTGCCCGAGCAGTCGCGCCAATTGGCTGCCCCGCACCTGGCTGGTCACGGCCACCTCCCGGAAATTGGCTCTTCTCTTACGAGGATTGGCCCCTAGGTTGGCATGTGTGGCAGTGATTGGCAATCTCCGGCACCGACCGGTACGGCGACTGGCCCAGCTCTACACCGGGCTGGTCCTCTACGGCGTCAGCATGGCCCTGATGATCCGCTCCGGGCTCGGGCTGAACCCGTGGGACGTCTTCCACCAGGGGCTGTCCCGGCAGACCGGCATCTCGGTGGGCACGGCGAGCATCCTGGTCGGCGCGGCGGTGCTGCTGCTCTGGATCCCGCTGCGGCAGCGGCCCGGGCTCGGCACGGTCAGCAACGTCGTGGTGATCGGCCTGGCGGTGGACGCCACCGTGGCCCTGCTCCCCACCGGGCTGCCGCTGCCCGCCCGGATCGGCCTGCTGGTCACCGGCATCGTCGCCAACGGCGCCGCCACCGGTCTCTACCTCGGCGCCGACCTCGGCCCCGGCCCGCGCGACGGACTGATGACCGGGCTCGTCGCCCGCCGCCCCGGCTGGTCGGTACGGCTGGTCCGCACCGCCATCGAGGTGCTGGTGCTGGCCTCCGGCGCGCTGCTCGGCGGCACCGCCGGCCTCGGCACGGTCGCCTACGCGCTCGCGATCGGGCCGCTGGTGCAGGTGTTCACCCCGATCTTCGCGGTGGCGCCCCGGCCCGTCCCCCGCACGCCCCTGCTCGCCACCCCGCTGACCTGCACCGATGCCCCAGCGGAAAAGTAGGTGTTTTCTCCGCCGACGGCGCCGGGCATCATTCCTGCATGGGGGAGAACGGATGGCGCTGGACGGACGCATGGATCTTCGTATCGCTGGTGATCGCGAGCGGCGCGGGGCGGCACCGTCGGGCGGCCGACTCGCGGCGTCCGGAGGGCGTCCGGCTCGCTGACGTCATCTCCACGGCGGACCACCTCAACCAGGCCATCCCGGACCGCCACGACGTCGAGACGGCGGTGCGCCGGCTGGTCGGCGCGGGGCTGGTCAGCGTGAGCGACGGCTGGTTCCGGATCACCCCGGACGGGGAGCGGCTCTGGCGGACCAGGCCGAGCGCGGGCGTGGGCACCACGGTGGACACCGTCCAGGGGGTGCTGGTGCGCCGGCACCGCGCCCCTGGCGAGGCCGACTGGCACCTGCCGGAGGACGACCACGCCGCCGCGGTGCAGGAGTACCTGGTCCGGTCCATCCCGGCGCCACGCCGCTCGCCGGAGGGCCACACCGGCCGCTGAGGCTCGGCGGCCGAGGCGGCCCCGCGAGACTCAGGGCCAGGATGCCCGGCGAGAACTCAGCGGGTGGGGTGGCCGGCGGCCTTCAGCGCGTCCTTGACCTCGCCGACGGTCAGCTCACCGAAGTGGAAGACGCTGGCCGCGAGCACCGCGTCCGCGCCCGCGCCGATCGCCGGCGGGAAGTGCGCCACCGCGCCCGCGCCGCCACTGGCGATCACCGGCACGTCGACCACCGCGCGGACCGCCTGGATCAGCGCCAGGTCGAAGCCGGCCTTGGTGCCGTCGGCGTCCATCGAGTTGAGCAGGATCTCCCCCGCGCCCAGCTCGGCGCCGCGCCGGGCCCACTCGACCGCGTCGATGCCGGTGCCCCGGCGACCGCCGTGGGTGGTGACCTCGAAGCCGCTCGGCGTGCCGCCGGCCGGGGCCCGCCGCACGTCCAGCGAGAGGACCAGCACCTGCCGGCCGAACCGGTCGGCGATCTCGGCGATCAGCTCCGGCCGGGCGATGGCCGCGGTGTTCACGCCGACCTTGTCGGCCCCGGCGCGCAGCAGGGTGTCGACGTCGGCCACCTGCCGGACGCCCCCGCCGACGGTGAGCGGGATGAACACCGACTCGGCGGTGCGCCGGACCACGTCGAGCATGGTGCCCCGGTCGCTGGAGGAGGCGGTCACGTCGAGGAAGGTCAACTCGTCCGCGCCGGCGCGGTCGTACGCCGCCGCCAGCTCCACCGGGTCACCGGCGTCGCGCAGGTCGAGGAAGTTGACCCCCTTGACCACCCGACCGGCGTCCACGTCCAGACACGGGATCACCCGCACCGCCACCGTCATGTGCTGAAGCCTATCCAACGGGTACGCGGCGACGACCGGCCTGTGAGGCCGGCCACCGCCGCGCGCCGTCCGGGTTCAGAGCCGGACGAGCATCTTGCCCAGGTTGTCGCCGCGCAGCACGCCGAGGAACGCCTCCGGGGCGTTCTCGATGCCGTCGACGACCGTCTCGTCGTACGAGAGGCTGCCGTCGCGCAGCCAGCCGGCCACGTCCGCGACGAACTGCTCCCGCAGGTGGCCGTGGTCACCGACGAGGAAGCCGCGCAGGGTGAGCCGCTTGCCGATGAGCAGCGCCAGGTTGCGCGGCGCGGCCGGCGCCTCGGTGGCGTTGTACTGCGCGATCATGCCGCAGACGGCGGCCCGGCCGTGCAGGTTCATCGCGCCGATGGCGGCCTCCAGGTGCTCGCCGCCGACGTTGTCGAAGTAGACGTCCACGCCGTCCGGGGCGGCGGCCTTGAGCTGCTGGTACACCGGGCCGTCGTGGTAGTCGAAGGCGGCGTCGAAGCCGAGCGCCCGCAGCCGCTCGACCTTGGCCGCCGAGCCGGCGCTGCCGACCACCCGGCCGGCGCCCTTCAGCTTGGCGATCTGGCCGACCATGCTGCCCACCGCGCCGGCCGCGCCGGAGACGAAGACCGTCTCCCCCGGCTTCATCCCGGCCACGTCGAGCAGCCCGGCGTACGCGGTCAGCCCGGTCATCCCGAGCACGCCGAGGTACGCGCTGACCGGCGCGAGGCTCGGGTCGACCGGGCGGGCGGCCTTGGCGTCGAGCAGCGCGTACTCGCGCCAGCCGAGCCCGTGCAGGACGGTGTCGCCGGGCTTGATCCCGTCGGCCTCGCTCGCCACCACCTCGCCGACCGCGCCGCCGTCGAGCGGGGCGTCGAGCGCGAACGGCGGGACGTAGGACTTGACATCGTTCATCCGGCCCCGCATGTACGGGTCGACCGACATGAACTGGTTGCGGACCACGATCTGGCCGGGCCCGGGGGTGGGCACATCGGTCTCGACGAGGCGGAAGTTGTCGGCGGTCGGCCAGCCCTGCGGGCGGGAGGCCAGGTGGATCTCACGGTTGGTGCTCATCGGAGTTCGTCCTTTCGTACGCGAGGTGTCGACGGGCCTGCGGTGGCGCTCAGGCCGACGCGGCCTCGCGGACGGCGAGGGCGACCTCGACGTTGCCCCGGGTCGCGTTGGAGTACGGGCAGACCTGGTGGGCCGCCTCGACCAGCTGCTCGGCGGCGGCCCGCTCGACGGCCGGCAGGTCCACCACGAGGGTGACGGCGAGACCGAAGCCGCCGCTGCCGTTCGGGCCGATGCCCACCTCGGCCTCGACGACCGAGCCGGAGACGTCCGCCTTGCTCCGGCGCGCGACCAGGCGCAGCGCGGAGTGGAAGCAGGCCGCGTAGCCGGCCGCGAAGAGCTGCTCCGGGTTGGCCGCGCCGCCGGCGCCGCCCATCTCCTTCGGCACCGCCAGGTCGAGGTCGAAGGTGCCGTCGGAGGTACGGACGTGGCCGTCCCGGCCGTCGCCGGTGGCGAGCGCGGACGCGGTGTAGAGCACCTGCACGGGGATCACTGCTCCTTCTGTCGGTGGATCGTCTCGGTGACCCGGGTGAGGGTGTCGCGCAGGGCGATCAGCTCGGCCTCGCCGAGGCCGGTGGCGCGGGCGACCCGCAGCGGCACCTCGTCCATCCGCTGCCGCAGGGCCACACCGTCGGCGGTGAGCCCCACCTCCACCCGTCGCTCGTCGCGCGCCGAGCGGGTCCGGACCACCAGGCCCGCCGCCTCCAGCCGCTTGAGCAGCGGGGAGAGCGTGCCGGAGTCCAGCCGCAGCGCGGCGCCGAGCTCGGAGACCGTGGGGGCGTCGTCGCCGTGCTCCCAGAGCACCAGCAGCACCAGGTACTGCGGGTAGGTCAGGCCGAACTCGTCGAGGATGGGCCGGTAGACGTCGGTGAGGGCGCGCGACGCGGCGTAGAGCGCGAAGCACACCTGTCGACGCAGCACCAGATCATCGGTCACGACGAGAACCGTAGCGTGCAATTAAGTTGTGCACAATCGATCACCCCGAGACATGACCGCCGCCACACCGCACAGCCCGCCGCTCCGCGCACCGTTCGCGGCGTGTCGCGGTGTCCCGGGATCGGGACACCGCGACAGCCGCAAACCGCGTCGGCACCGCCGGAGGTCCGGCCCGGCGGGACGGAGCGGGACGGTGGCACGGCGGTTCAGGCGGCGGGCAGGTACGCCTCCAGCTCCACCTCGACCAGCAGGTCCGGGTCGATCAACCCGGCCACCACGACCATCGTCGCCGCCGGGCGGACCGCGCCGAAGACCGCGTTGTGTGCCCGGCCCACCTCGTCGGCGTAGAGCCGGTCGGTGACGTACATCCGGGTCCGGACCACGTCGGCCGCGCTCGCGCCCACCTCGGCCAGCGCGTCCAGGGCGATCCGCAGCGCCTGGGCGGTCTGGGCGGCGGCGTCCCCGACGTGGGCGACCGCCCCGTCGACCGTCGACGTGCAGCCGGCCGTGAGCACCCGGTCGCCGGCCCGCACCACCCGCGAGTAGCCGTACAGCGCCTCCCACGGGCCGCCCGAGCCGAGCCGGGTGACGGTCGGGCCACCCGGCACGGCGGCCTCGGTCACGCCGCGGCCCGCAGCGTCTCCAGCGCCTGCGCCACGGTGAACGCGCCGGCGTAGAGCGCCTTGCCGGCGATCACACCCTCCACGCCGACCGGCTCCAGGGTGGCCAGCGCCCGCAGGTCGTCCAGGGTCGAGACGCCGCCGGAGGCGATCACCGGGGCGTCCGTGCGGGCGCAGACCTCACGCAGCAGGTCCAGGTTCGGCCCGCGCATGGTGCCGTCCTTGGTGATGTCGGTGACCACGTACCGCGACGCGCCGGCCTTGTCCAGCCGCTCCAGCACCTCCCACAGGTCACCGCCGTCGCGGGTCCAGCCGCGGGCGGAGAGGGTACGGCCGCGCACGTCCAGGCCGATCGCCACCCGGTCGCCGTACTCGCCGCAGATCCGGTCGCACCACTCGGGGTCCTCCAGCGCGGCGGTGCCGATGTTGACCCGGGCCGCCCCGGTGCCCAGGGCGGCGCGCAGCGACGCGTCGTCGCGGATGCCCCCGGACAGCTCGACCTTCACGTCGAGCCGGCCGACCACGTCGGCCAGCAGCGCGGCGTTGGAGCCCCGGCCGAACGCGGCGTCGAGGTCGACCAGGTGGATCCACTCGGCGCCGTCGGACTGCCAGGCCAGCGCGGCCTCCAGCGGGTCGCCGTACGCGGTCTCACTGCCGGCGGCGCCCTGCACGAGGCGGACGGCCTGGCCGTCGGCGACGTCCACGGCGGGCAACAGGGTGAGGCTCAACTCTCTATCTCCTCGGTCAGATCCGACGGTCCAGCGCGATCACCACGATCGCCGGCAGGACCAGCAGCAGCAGGACGACCAGCACCAGGCGCAGCGCCAGGTCGTCGACGAACGCCCAGATGCCGAACAGGGCCGCCAGGGTCAGCCCCACGATGGCGGCCCGCTCCCCCCGGGTACGCCGGCCCACCCGCCCGGTGCGACCCCGCCGCCACTGCGGCGTGAGCCGACGCACCAGGGCCCGGCGACGCTGCCGGCGGGCGACCGTACGCTGGCGCGCCACGCGTTCCCGGGCGGCCTCGGCCTCCCGCACCGCGCGCCGGCGCGCCCGCTCCTTGCTCACCGGACGCCCCCCGGCACGGGCGGGCGGGACGACCCGGCCGACGGGCGGCGCCGCGCGACGCGGACCCCGGCGGACGGGCGACGGACGACGGACTCAGTCAACCGTGGCCAGCCAGTTGCGCAGCAGCACGGCGCCGGTGTCGGCGGACTTCTCCGGGTGGAACTGGGCCGCCGACAGCGCGCCCCGCTCCACCGCGGCGACGAAGTCCGTCCCGTGGTGGGCAGTGGTGACCGTCGCGCCGGACGCGACCAGCCCCGCGACGTCGTTCACCCCGTACGAGTGGACGAAGTAGAACCGGCTGTCTGCCGGCAGGCCGGCGAAGAGCACCGACCCGGCGGGCGCGTCGACGGTGTTCCAGCCCATGTGCGGCAGCCGCTCGGCGGGCAGCTTCGTCACCCCGCCGGGCAGCAGGCCGAGGCCCTTGGTGACCACCCCGTGCTCGTCGCCGTGCGCGAAGAGCACCTGCATGCCGACGCAGATGCCCAGCACCGGACGACCGGCGGCGACCCGCTCGGCGATCACCGGGCCCGCGCCGAGTTCCTCGATCCCCGCCATGCAGGCGGCGAACGCGCCCACGCCCGGCACCACCAGGCCGTCGGCCTCGGCGGCGGCGGCCAGGTCGGCGGTGACGGTCACGTCGGCGCCGACGCGCTGCAACGCGCGCTCGGCCGAGCGCAGGTTGCCCGAGCCGTAGTCGAGCACCACGATCCGCCTGCTCATGCCGTCACCCCGCTCCGCCCGGCGTACGTCACCGCACCGACGATCCGCCCGCTCACGAGCCCTCCCCCGGCAGCAGCCAGAGCACCCCGCCGATCGTCGCCAGCACGGCGAGCAGACCGGTGATCACCACCGCGCCCCGCGGCGCGCCCTGCCGGTGCAGGGACCACGTCCCACCGACCAGCACCCCGGCCAGGATCAGCAGCAGCGTCGGCAGCACCGAGCCCATCAGCGTTCTCCCTCGTTCGTGACCACGCCGCCGCGCCGCGCCGCACCGCGCGCGCCGGTCACAGCGCGCCCTTCGTGCTGGGCACCACGCCCGCGTTGCGCGGGTCGATCGCGGTCGCCTCGCGCAGTGCCCGGGAGACCGCCTTGAACTGCGCCTCCACCACGTGGTGGGCGTCCGGGTGGCCGCCGGGACGGGCGGCGCGCAGCACGTCCACGTGCAGGGTGATCCGGGCCGACTGGCCGAAGGACTCCCAGATGTGCCGGGTCATGCTGGTCGGGTAGACCGGGCCGATGTACGGCGCGAGGACCGGCTCGTCGTGCACCACGTACGGCCGGCCGGAGAGGTCGACCGCGGCCCGGACCAGCACCTCGTCCATCGGCACGGTGGCCGAGCCGTACCGCCGGATGCCGGCCTTGTCCCCCAGCGCCTGGTCGAACGCGGCGCCCAGCGCGAGCGCGGTGTCCTCCATCGTGTGGTGCGCGTCGATCTCCAGGTCACCGACCGTGCGGACGGTGAGGTCGAAGCCGCCGTGCCGGGCGATCTGGTGCAGCATGTGGTCGTAGAAGCCGACGCCGGTGCTGATCTCGGCCTGGCCGGTGCCGTCGAGGTCGAGCACGACCAGGACGTTGGTCTCCTTGGTGATCCGCTCGATCCGGGCGGTGCGACTCATGAGATCTTCTCCATTGCGGCGAGGAACGCGTCGGTCTCGGCAGGGGTGCCGGCGGTGACCCGCAGCCAGCCGGGCAGGCCGACGTCGCGGACCAGCACGCCCGCGTCGAGCAGGGTCCGCCAGGCCGCCGCCTGGTCGCCACCGACCTCGAAGAGCACGAAGTTGGCGTCGCTGTCGGCCACCCGGCGGCCCCGGGCGCGCAGCTCGGCCACGATCCGGTCCCGCTGCGCCATGATCGCGTCGACGGTGCCGAGCAGGGCGTCGCGGTGCGCCAGCGCCGCGCGGGCGGCGGCCTGGGTGAGCGCCGAGAGGTGGTACGGCAGGCGGACGAGCTGCACCGCCGCCACCACCGCCGGGTCGGCGGCGAGGTAGCCGAGGCGGCCACCGGCGAAACCGAACGCCTTGCTCATCGTCCGGGTCACCACCAGCCGGGGGTGGCCGGGCAGCACCGCCAGGGCGCTGACCGTGCCGGGGCGGGCGAACTCGGCGTACGCCTCGTCGACGACCACCATGCCGGGGGCGACGTCGAGCACCGCGGCGACCACCGCCGGGTCCAGCGCGGTGCCGGTCGGGTTGTTCGGCGAGCAGAGGAAGACCACGTCCGGGGTGTGCTCACGGACCTGGGTCACCGCCTCGTCGACGGTGAGCCCGAAGTCCACCCCACGGGCGGCCGGGATCCACCGGGTGCCGGTGCCGAGCGCCAGCAGCGGGTGCATCGAGTACGCCGGGACGAAGCCGAGCGCGCTGCGCCCCGGGCCGCCGAACGCCTGGAGCAGCTGCTGCTGGATCTCGTTGGAGCCGTTGGCCGCCCACACCTGATCGACGGTCAGCCCGTGCCCCAGGTACGCCGCCAGGTCGGCGCGCAGCGCCACCGCGTCCCGGTCCGGGTAGCGGTTGAGCTCCCGCAGCTCGGCCGCGAGGGCCTTGCCGATCGCCTCGACCACCGGCTCCGGCACCGGGTAGGAGTTCTCGTTGGTGTTCAGCCGCACCGCGACGTCGAGCTGCGGCGCCCCGTACGGCCTCAGGCCCCGCAGGTCGTCCCGGATCGGCAGGTCGTCCAGGGTGGTCACGGCGTCTCCCCCGCGAACCGGACGCTGACCGCCTGGCCGTGCGCGGGCAGGTCCTCCACCGTCGCCAGGGTGACCACGTGCGGGGCCACCTCGCGCAGCGCCTCCCGGGTGTACTCCACCAGGTGCACGCCGCGCAGGAACGACTGCACCGACAGCCCCGAGGAGTGCCGGGCGCAGCCGCCGGTGGGCAGCACGTGGTTGGAGCCGGCGCAGTAGTCGCCGAGCGACACCGGCGCCCAGGCGCCCACGAAGATCGCCCCGGCGTTGCGGACCCGCATCGCCCACTCCCGGGCGTTCTCGGTCTGGATCTCCAGGTGCTCGGCCGCGTACGCGTCGACCACCCGCAGACCCGCCGCCAGGTCGTCGACCAGCACGATGCCGCTCTGCTCGCCGCCCAGCGCGGTGCTCACCCGCTCGACGTGCTTGGTGGCCGGCACCTGCCGGGCCAGCTCCTCGTCCACCGCGTCGGCCAGCGCGAGCGACGGGGTGACCAGGACGCTGGCCGCGAGGGGGTCGTGCTCGGCCTGGCTGATCAGGTCGGCGGCGACGTGCGCCGGGTCGGCGGTGTCGTCGGCGAGGATGGCGATCTCGGTCGGGCCGGCCTCGGCGTCGATGCCGACCACCCCGCGCAGCAGCCGCTTGGCGGCGGTGACCCAGATGTTGCCCGGGCCGGTGATCATGTCGACCGGGTCGCAGCGCAGCGCGCCCTCGGGGTCGACCGCCGCGCCGTAGGCGAGCATCGCCACCGCCTGGGCGCCGCCGACGGCGTACACCTCGTCGACGCCGAGCAGCGCGCAGGCCGCGAGCACCCGCTGGTCGGGCAGGCCGCCGTTCTCCTTCTGCGGCGGGCTCACCACCACCAGCGAGCGCACCCCGGCGGCCTGGGCCGGAACGACGTTCATCACCACGGTCGACGGGTACATGGCCAGGCCGCCGGGGACGTAGAGGCCGACCCGGTCCACCGGCACCCAGCGCTCGGTGACCGTGCCGCCCGGCACGACCTGGGTGGTGTGGTCGGTGCGGCGCTGGTCGGCGTGCACCTTCCGGGCCCGGGTGATCGACTCCAGCAGCGCCGCGCGCACCTGCGGGTCCAGCGTCCCCTCGGCCTCGGCGATCACCTCGGCGGGAACCCGCAGCACCTCGGGGCTGACCCCGTCGAACCGCTCGCTGGCCTCCCGGATCGCCGGGTACCCATGGTCCCGGACCGCCTCCACGAGCGGGCGGATCCTCTCGACGGCCACGGAGACGTCGAGCTGGGCACGGGGCAGCAGGCGGCGCGGGTCACGGACCCCGCCGCGCAGGTCGATCCGATTCAACACCCTTGCGAGTCTAGGCGGCGCCCACGCGGGCGGCCCTCGCCGCCCGGACGGCGGGACGGTGAGCCGGGACACGCCGGACGCGGCGGATCGGGCTACGCTCGGACGCGTGACCGCACGGCTGCCGGTGTTCCCGCTCGCAACGGTGCTCTTCCCCGGTCTGGTGCTGCCGCTGCACATCTTCGAGGAGCGCTACCGCACGTTGATCCGCGACCTGGTCGGGCGGCCCGAGGGGGCGCCCCGCGAGTTCGGTGTGGTGGCGATCCGCACCGGCTGGGAGGTCGCCCCCGCCCCCGGCCGGGCCGTCCCCGGCGGCGGCGAGGTGACCCTGCACGAGGTGGGCTGCACCGCCGAGCTGCGCCAGGTCACCGAACTCGACGACGGCGGCTTCGACATCGTCACCGTGGGCCGGCGGCGGTTCCGCATCGCCGACGTCGACCGGGCCTCCGCGCCGTACCTGACCGCCGAGGTCCAGTGGCTGCCCGAGCCGTCCGGCACCGACGAGGTGACCGAGCTGCTCGCGGCCCGGGTGATCGCGGTCTTCCGGCAGTACCTGGCCCTGGTCCGCCCCGGCGAGCAGGAGGTCTCCGAGCAGCTCCCGGAGGACCCGACGGTGCTGTCGCACCTGGTGGCGGCGACCGCCGCGCTGACCGTCGCCGACCGGCAGCGGCTGCTCGCCGTCGACGACACCGCCGCGCGGCTCCGCGCCGAGCTGCGGCTGCTCAACCGCGAGGCGGCTCTGCTGCGCCAGGTCCGGGCGGTTCCGGTGCCGCTGTCGGACTTGGCCTCCCCCCCGACCCCCAACTGACCACCCACCCCCGCCGACGCGATCCCCTCCGTTTGCGGCGTGTCGCGGTGTCCCTGGCGGGAGAGGCCGTGACCTGCCGCAGACGCGTGGATCACCCGGCCGCCAGCGGTCCGGGTGGCTCAGTCCCGGCCAGGGGCGGACGCCCCGCCGGGGGGACCGGGCACGCCGGAGCCTTCGGGCACGGCCAGGCCGGTCGGCTCCGACACCGGCTCCGGCCGCAGCGACGGCCAGCGCGACCAGCCGGCCAGCAGGGTGTACGTCACGGCGGCGGCGAACGCCGGCAGCAGCACGTCACCGAAGGGCACCGGCAGCACACCGAAGACCCACTCGATGCCGCCGGCCCGCAGGTCGGCGGGCTTGCCGAAGGCGGTGCCCTCCGGGGCGTCGGCCAGCAGCCGCTGGTAGCCGCCGAGCCCGATCCGGCGTCCCACCTGCCAGCCGACCAGCGCGGCGCCGAGCCCGCCCAGGGCGGTCGCGCCGAGCACGGCGGGCCCCCGGCGGCGACGCAGCACGACCCACAGCCCGATCGCGGCGAGCACCCCGAACCCGAGCCCGAGCAGGCTGAACCAGCCGTCGGCCGCGATCGGCTGCTCCGGCTGCGGCTGCGCGTAGACGGCGCCGTCGGCCGTCTTCACCACCGGGGTGTCCGGGGCGACGGCGGCCCAGAGCAGGCCGAGCGGCACGCCCAGCGCGGTGATCCCGAGGACGGTGGCGGCGAGCACCGCGACCGTGCGGCGCAGCGGTTCGCGCGGCTGCGGCGGCGCGGCGTACGCCGGGGGCCAGAGGATCCCCGGGGGCGGCCAGGCCCCGGTGGGCGTGCCGGAGAAGGGCGGTGGGGCCCCACCGTCGGCGGTGGCGGCCGGCGGGGCGCCGCCGTCGGGCCCGGCGGCCGGCGCGGCGCCGGGATCGTTCGGCGCCGGTGTCCCGGCGAAGGGCGTCGACGCGGCGGGGACCGGCGGGTGGGCGGCGTCGACGGGGTCGGCGGGCGCCGGGGCGGCGCGGCCCGGCTCGGCGGGACGGTGCGGATCGGGGGTGTCCGGGCTCACCCGACGATCTTCTCAGGCGCGGCGGCGCGGTGGGGCGTCGGTGGCCCGACACCCCCTCAGCGGGCGAACGGCTCCAGCATCACCGCGGCGGCGCGCAGCCACGCCTGCCGGGTCTCCGGCTGGAGCTGGTGGTACTCGATCGAGGAGCCGGTCTCCAGCGCCGGGTCGTACGGCACCACGGCGACCGCCCGGGTGCGGGTGGCGAAGTGGCGCTCCAGGTCGTCCTGCAAGGACGAGCGGCCCGGCGTGGGGCAGGAGATCAGGGTCACCGCGTTGTCGGCCAGCTCGCCCATGCCCACCTCGTGCAGCAGGTCGAGCATCCAGTCGGCGCTGAACGCGGCGTCCTCGCGGGGCACGGTGGTCACCACGAGCTGGTCGGCGGCGTGCATCACCGTGCGCCAGTTGGCGCTCTCCACGTTGTTGCCGGTGTCCACGCAGACCACGTCGTGGGTGCGGCGCAGCAGCTCCAGCACCCGCTTGACGGTGAACTGGTCCAGCCGTTGGGCGAAGCGGGGGCTCTCCTCGCCGGCCAGCACGTCGTACGAGCCGTCGGAGGCGTGCCGCAGGTAGTCGTCCAGCGCCTCCAGCAGGTCGGCGCCGTCCCGGATCTCGATGTGTGCCAGGTCGCTGATCAGGTGCCGGATGGTCCGGGCGTGCCGGGCGCTGCCGGCGCGCAGCCCGAGGGTGCCGCGCAGCTCGTTGTCGTCCCAGGCCAGCACGCCACGGCCCCGGACGCTGCCGACGGTGGCCGCGGCGAGCACGGTGGCGGTGGTCTTGTGCACCCCGCCCTTGGGGTTGGCGAAGGCGAGCACCCGGGGCGTGCCCAGGTCCCGGCGGAGGATGCCGGCGGCCCGCTCCTGCTCGTCCTGCGGGGTCTGCGGGCGCCACTCGATCCGGGCCGGCTCGATCCGGGCCGGGTAGGCCCGGTCGGCCGTCACCGCGGGGTACGCCGGCTCGGCCGGGTACGCCGGCTCGGCCGGGTACGCCGGCTCGGCCGGATAGGCCGGCGCGGCCGGGTAGGCCGCCTCGGCCCGGTAGCCGGGCTGCTGCGGGTAGGTCGGCTCGGCCGGCGCGTACCCGGGGCGGTAGCCGTCGTCGAGCAGCGGCGCGTACCGGGACTCGGTCGGGGGCGGCTCGTGCCGGTAGCCGTTGTCCAGCAACGCGTACCGGGACTCCGCCACCGGCTCCGGCGGGTAACCCGGGTCGGCCCGGTGGCCGGGGTCGGGCGGGTAGCCGGGCTGCGCCCGGTAGGCGGGGTCGACCCGGTAGCTGGCCTCGGCCCGGTAGCCCGGGTCCGCGCCGTACGTCGGCTGGGCGGGTGGCACGGCGGCCGAGGCCCGCCCGGACCATCCGGTGCCCGACCCGCGCCGGGGCAGCGGATCCCGTGCCGGCGGCTCCTCCGCCCGGCGGTCGGCCTCCACCTGCTCGGGGGTGCGGCCGCCGAGGCGGGCACGGTCAAGCAACGCGCGCCATCGTGGTGCCGGTTCGGCCGACCGGCCCCAGCCGGTCTCGGTGCCGTCCAAGGCTCGCCCTCCCCGCGCCATCGATCTCCGCCTGACAGGCTACGAACGAAACCCTATTCGGACCACACCTGTCTGCGCACATCCCCCGTCGGGCATCCTCGCCCACCCCCGGCCCGGCCACCCCCGGTGACCACGTCCTACGAGGTCGGAGCGGGTGCGGCGGCTCCCGCACCGGCGGAAGCGGCCGGTGAGGAACTGATCACGCCCGGTGCCGCTTCCGACGAATCGCCCACCGCAGGACCGGTCGGGACCAGCGCGGTGTCCACCGGCGGCCGCACCACGTCCCACTGTTCGGGCAGCGGCGGGGTGAAGACCGTCCGGTCCAGCCGACGTACCTCGGGGGCCGGGTCGACCACGCGGACGCCGGGCCGGGCGGCCAGCGCGCGCAGCGCCACCGGTTCGGCGCGGACCACCGCAGCGTAGACGCAACCGCACCCGCTCCGGTAGGCCCGCGCCTCCTCGGCGGCGACCTGCGCCCCGCTGTCGTACACCCGGCGCAGCCCGGCGTCGGTGGCGCTGGCCGCCCGCGTCCGCTGGTCGGCGGCCTCCCGGTCCTTCCGGTCGGCCAGCGTGGACATGCCGGCGACGACGTCCTGCGGCAGCAGTTGGGCCGGCAGGTGCACCACCTCGGTCTGCCGGTCGGGCAGCGGCACCCGGGTCACCACCTCGACCACCGCCGTGCCCGCCAGCACCGCCGGCAGCCGACCCGGCGGGAGGTAGCCGTCGAAGGAGACCAGGGCGTACGCGGCCGGCCCGGTCGCGGGCAGCGCGGCGAGTTCCGCGCCGGCGGACCGGACGTACCCCGGGATCGCGTCGCCCTGGCGGACGCCGACCCGGGTGACCTCGCCGACCGTGCGGTCGCCGACCGGCTCGTCGCGGCGGGCGGCCCAACCGGCGGTGAGCAGCACCGCCCCGGCGCAGAACACGGCCGTCGTGCCCAGCCAGCCGGGCCGGCCGCGCCGGGATGTCCCGGCAGGGGCGGGGTCGGCGGACGGCGGGGCGTCCCCGGGTCGGCTCGGCGCGGGCACGTCAGTCGCGCAGCACCGACAGCGCGTGCGCCAGGTCGTCCGGGTACTCGCTGACGAAGGTC
Source organism: Micromonospora coxensis (assembly GCF_900090295.1). NCBI lineage: Bacteria > Bacillati > Actinomycetota > Actinomycetes > Micromonosporales > Micromonosporaceae > Micromonospora > Micromonospora coxensis. The sequence continues at coordinate 1,665,757 of NZ_LT607753.1, forward strand.
ACCTCGTCCCCGGTACGCGGGTGCAGGAAACTCAGCGAGCGGGCGTGCAGCCACTGCCGGCTCAGCCCGAGCCGGGCGGAGAGGGTCGGGTCCGCCCCGTAGGTGAGGTCGCCCACGCACGGGTGCCGCAGCGTCGAGAAGTGCACCCGGATCTGGTGCGTCCGCCCGGTCTCCAGCCGCACGTCGAGCAGGCTGGCGGCGGGGAACGCCTCCAGCGTGTCGTAGTGGGTGATGCTGGGCTTGCCGCCGGAGACCACCGCCCAGCGGTAGTCGTGGTGCGGGTGCCGGTCGATCGGGGCGTCGATGGTGCCGCGCAGCGGGTCCGGGTGGCCCTGCACCACGGCGTGGTAGCGCTTCTCCACCTCGCGGTACTTGAACGCCCGCTTCAACGCCGTGTACGCCTGCTCGCTCTTGGCCACCACCATGACGCCGGTGGTGCCGACGTCGAGCCGGTGCACGACGCCCTGCCGCTCGGCCGCGCCGCTGGTGGAGATCCGGTGCCCGATGCCGGCGAGACCGCCGATCACGGTCGGCCCGGTCCAGCCGGGGCTGGGGTGGGCGGCCACCCCGACCGGCTTGTCGACCACCACGATGTCGTCGTCGGCGTAGACCACGGTCAGCCCGGGCACCGCCTGCGGCACCACGGTCGGCGGGGCGGCCGGGGCCGGCAGGGTGACCTCCAGCCAGGATCCCGCCTTGACCTTGTGGGAGTTGGCCCGTACGACGCCGTCGACCAGCGCGTCCCCGGCGTCGACCAGGGCCGCCGCGGCGGTGCGGGAGAGCCCGAAGAGCCGGGCGACGGCCTGGTCCAGGCGCATGCCGTCCAGACCGTCCGGGACGGGCAGGGACCGGTGGTCGCCGCCGGCGGCGAAGGCCGAGGTCATGCCCGCTCCCGCTGCTCGGTCCCGGCCGGCGTGGCCTCGGTGTCCCTGCCGTCGTCCTTGCCGAGGCGGCTGCCGTCGCGTTGCCGGCCGGTCAGCTCCAGCAGCACGGCCAGCACCACCCCGGAGACCAGCGCGCTGTCGGCCAGGTTGAACACCGGCCAGACCCGGCCGTACGGGTCGAAGAGGCTGACCATGTCCACCACGTGCCCGACGAAGTGCCCGGGGGCGCGGAAGATCCGGTCGACGAGGTTGCCCAGCGCCCCGCCCAGCACCAGGCCGAGCGAGATCGCCCACGGCAGCGACCGCAGCCGCAGCGCCATCCAGGCGATCCAGCCCACCACGCCGATGGTGATCAGCGGGAAGATCCAGGTGTGGTCGGCGCCGATGCTCCAGGCCGCCCCGCTGTTGCGGGTCAGGGTGAGGTAGACGGCGCCGCCGAGCAGCCGTACCGGCGGCCGGTCGTCCAGGTTGAGCAGCGCGAGGTGCTTGGTGAGCAGGTCGGCGAGCAGGGCCACCAGGGCGATGCTGGCCAGGACCACGACCGCACGGCGGCGGGAGGTGCCGCCGCCCGGCTCAGCGGTGCCGGATCCGGCGGTCGGTGCTGTGGTCATCGACTCCCCATCGACTTGTCCGACGGCGACGGATCGCCGTCCTACGCGGTCAGCGGGGAGCGGATCTCAGCGCCGCTCCTCCAGCTGCTTGCAGGTCACGCAGAGGGTCGCCGACGGGAAGGCGGCGAGCCGCTCCACCGGGATCGGGTTCCCGCACCGCTCGCACCACCCGTAGCCACCCTCGTCGAGCCGCTCCAACGCCCGCTCGACCTGCGTGATCCGTTCCCGGATGCTGTTGGCGAGAGAGATCTCCTGCTCGCGTTCGAACGTCTTGGTGCCGGTGTCGGCCTGGTCGTCCCCGGCCGAGTCGGTCAGCCGGTCGCGCTGCAGCTCGGTGATCTCGCTCAGCGTCTGATCGTACTCGGCGCGCAGCTCGTCCCGGCGGGCCGCCAGCGCCGCCCGGATCTTCTCGGTCTCCGCCGCGCTGCGGGTGGCCTTCGGCGCAGGCTTACGACCGGCGGTCCTGGTGTCGGCTGGCTTCGCCATCGTCAGCTCCCTCAGCCGCGTAGCGCGGCGGTCGGCGGTGCCCGGACAGGGGCCACCGGCCTGGCGCCCCCATGCAACAAAACGGGCGCGTGGCAACGTAGGCCACGCACTCCGGAGGGTGGCAAGAATACGGAACGTACAGGCGTCCGACAACGTGCCGCACCGTCGCACCGCTATTCAGCCCCGAGTAAGCCCCAATCGGGGCAAAAGGAACGCTAGCAGATCAGCCATCACGATCCTCCCCGTACTCGCCAAACCACCTGGCCAGCCGACCGCGCCGGCTGATCGCCCGCAGCCGCCGCTCGGCCTCGTCGCGCACCCCGGCGACGGCCACGATCAGCAGGCTGTCGCCGACCTTCAGCCGGGTGTCCGGGCCCGGGACGAACCCGGTCCCGTCCCGCAGCACCAGGGTCACCGAGGCGCCCACCGGCAGCCGCAGCTCGTCCACGTGCACGCCGGCCAGCCGGGAGCCCGCCGGCACCTCCAGTTGGAGCAGGTCCGCCCGCATCCGCTCCAGCGGCGCCGTCTCCACCCGGATCTCCGCCAGCTCGGCCGGCGCGGTCACCCGCAGCCGGCGGGCCGCCGGGGCGAGGGTGCCGGCCTGCAACAGCGTGAAGATCACCACCAGCACGAAGACCACGTCGAAGAGCCGGTCCGCCCCCGGCACCCGCTCCGACAACGGGATGGTGGCCAGCACGATCGGCACCGCCCCGCGCAACCCGGCCCAGGACAGGAACGCCTGCTCGCGCAGGCTCATCCGGAACGGCAGCGCGGAGAGGAGCACCGACAGCGGCCGGGCGAGCAGCAGCAGGGCCAGCCCGACCAGCACCGCCGGCAGCACCGCCCCGGACAGCCGGCTCGGCGTGGCCAGCAGGCCGAGCAGCACGAAGAGCCCGATCTGGGCCAGCCAGGCGAGCCCGTCGGCGAAGCCGAGGATCGCCTGCCGGTGCGGCAGCCGGGCGTTGCCGAGCAGCACGCCGGCCACGTACACGGCGAGGAAGCCGGAGGCGTGCAGCACCGCGCCGGCCGCGTAGGCCAGCACGGTGAAGCCGACCACGGCGATCGGGTAGAGCCCGGACGAGGGCAGCGCCGCGCGGCGCAGCGCGTAGCGCCCGGCGATCCCGGCGGCCACCCCGACCGCCGCACCCATCCCCAGCTCGTAGCCGACCAGGAGCACCTCGTACCACCAGGGGTGGCCCTCGGTGGTGCCGGCCGAGAGCAGCACCACCAGGATCACCACCGGCGCGTCGTTCATGCCGGACTCGGCCTCCAGGGCGGCCACCAGCCGGGGCGGCAGCCGCAGCCGGCGCAGCGTGGCGAAGACCGCCGCGGCGTCGGTCGAGGAGAGCACCGCGCCGTAGAGCAGGGCCAGCCGCCAGTCCAGCCCGAGCAGCAGGTGCACCACCAGGCCGACCACCAGGATGCTGACCAGCACCCCGACCGTGGAGAGCGCCGCCGCCAGCCCGAGCACCGGGCGCAGGGTGCTCCACCGGGCGGTCAGCCCGCCCTCCGCGATGATCACGATCAACGCGCAGAAGCCCAGCACCCGGGTCAGCTCGGCGTCGTCGAAGCGGATGCCCAGACCGGACTCCCCGATCGCCACCCCGAGCGCCAGGTAGACCAGAAGACTCGGCACGCCGAGCCGGGTGGAGAAGCGGACCGCGCCGATCGCCACCAGCAGGACGGCCGCGCCCAGCAGCAGCGCGAGTTCGAGCCCGGGCGTCACCGGCGACCGGTCCTCGGCGCCGTCACGCGTCCGATCCGTCGCGCAGCCGACGGAGCGCGTCGGCCACCTCGTCGGTGGCCCGCTCGACGTCGAAGAGCTTGTCCCGGCTGGCCGTGCCGGCACGCAGGGACACCGCCGCCGGCCGTACGCCCAGCGCGGCGGCGAGCGCCCGCCGGGCCGCCTCGGTGGCCCGCCCGTCGACCGGCGGGGCGTTCACGGCGACCACCAGGGCGGGGCCGTGCGGGCCGTCGAACCGGCCGCCGACCCGGGCACGGGACGCCCCGGGCTTGACCCGCACGGCGACGGTGAGCGTCTCCTCGACCGGCATCCGGGTCAGCCCGGTGGGGCGTCGGCGAGCAGGGCGGTGTCCGGGGCGCAGTCCGCGCACGGGGTGAAGCCCAGCGACACCGCCTCGGAGACCGGCAGCGGTTCGTGGTCCCGCGCGAACAGGTGCAGGCAGGTGGCGAGGTGGTAGCGGGGGCGGCCGTCGACCACCCGCACCTCGGTGTCGAGCCGGGCGACCCGGGCGGCGTCGGCGGTCGACACGGACTGGGCCTCCGGTTCGTCGTCGAGCCCCGCGTCGGCGGCCGGCTCGGCGCGCCACGACGCGGTGTCCGCCCCGCCGCGCCCGGACGGCCCCGGCGCGGGGCTGACCGACTCCCAGGGCCCGGCGAGGTCGCCGTCGGTGGGGCGTGCCGCCGCCACGTCGGGCTCCCCCGCCCCGGCGTCGCCGGCCGGCGCGGGACGGGTGGTCACGGTCTCCGGCTCCCACGGCGTCTCGGCGTACGGCTCCCACCGGCCGTCCGCGGCGGTCACCGGCGGCTCGGGCGGTTGCCGCCACCCGTCGCCACCGGCGCCGAACGTCGTGGGCACGTGCTGGACGGGGATCTCCGGCTCCGGTGCGGCCCGGTCGGCCGGAGCCGTGGTCCGGGACGTGCCCGGAGAACCCCGGCCGGCGCGCGGTCGAGCCTGTTCCCCCGTCGCCCGGGCGGCGGCCACCTGGCGGGCGCCGGCCACCAACGCGACGGCGGCCAACAGGCTGGCCGCGATGGAGCTGATCAGCAGGGTGCTGGAGCCGTCGGCGAGACCGAACACCAGCAGCACCACGGCGACGAGGATGAGCACCAGGCTTGCGACTATCACGGGCCCACCCCCGCCGCGTCGGGTCAGTTGTGGCGCGGTCGGCGGTCGTCGGGTGACGGCCGCCGACCGTCAATCAGCGACCGGACTCGAGAGCGCCGGAGCGACCCCCGCCGTACGAGCCGGCGAGGCCCGCGGCGGCCAGCCCGTTGCCGCCGACGGAACGACCGCCCTCGGCACGGGTCATCTCGGCCTCCAGGCCCTGGCCACGACCGTCGAGGTCGCGCAGCTGGCTCTCCAGGTACGCCTTGAGGCGGGTGCGGTACTCCCGCTCGAACTGCTTGAGCTCCTCGATGTGCTTCTGCAGCGCCGTGCGCTTGGCGTCCAGGCCGCCCATGGCCTCCTGGTGCCGCTGGCGGGCGTCGCGCTCCAGGGCGTCGGCCTTGGCGCGGGCCTCACGGGTGACCTCCTCGGCCTTCGACCGGGCCTCGGAGAGGAGCTGGTCGGCCTCACGACGGGCGTCGGAGACGTGGTCGTCGGCGGTCCGCTGGGCCATCATCAGCACCCGCAGCGCCTGCTGCTCGCCGTCGCCGGCGTTGGCCGGGCCACCGCTGGCGCGGACCTGCTCGAGCTCGGCCTGCATCGCCCGCGCGGCCTGCTCGGCCGCGGCCTTGTCGCGCTGCACCCGGTCGAGCTGGGCCTTGACGTCGTTGAGCTCGGCCGCGAGACGGGCGTCGCCGCCGGGGCCGGCCGGAGCGCCGCCACGACCGCCGCGCTCCACCTGGGCGCGCAGCTCGTTGTTCTCCTCGATCAGACGGGCGAGCTCACGCTCGACCTCGTCCAGGAAGGCGTCGACCTCCTCCTCGTCGTACCCCCGCTTGCCGATCGGCGGCTTTTTGAAGGCGACGTTGTGGACGTCGGCCGGGGTCAGCGGCATCGAAACTCCTCGGGTCAGTTGCGGCCGCGTAGCGGCAGGTCATCGGCGCCTCAGCCGATGATCAAGCGCTTCAACACGAACTCCATCAGCACGAACAGGATAACCAGGAGCACAAGGGAGGCCAGGTCGATGCTCACGGTACCAATTCGCAGTGGAGGGATCACACGCCTCAACGCCTTGAGAGGCGGATCAGTGACGCTCCACACGGATTCCAGTCCCGCAGACGCTCCGCGCCCCGGTTGCCACCGGCGACCGTACTGCAGGACGGCGCTGAGGACGAATCGGGCCAACAGCACGATAAGGAAGATGTACAGGATCAGGTACAACACTTGCAGCACGATCGACAACACGGCAGGCGACGTCCCTCGGTCGGGCGGACTAGCTCAGGCTGAAAAAGCCGCCCTCAGCGATCTTGGCCTTGTCCTCCGCGGTGACCTGGACGTTGGCCGGTGAGAGCAGGAACACCCGGTTGGTCACGCGCTCGATCGTACCGCGCAGCCCGAAGGCGAGCCCGGCGGCGAAGTCGACCAGCCGGCGGGCGTCGGCCTCGTCCATCTCGGTGAGGTTGATGATGACCGGCACGCCGTCGCGGAAGTGCTCGCCGATGGTGCGCGCCTCCCGGTACGTGGTCGGGTGCAGCGTGGTGATCTGGTACCGCTGCTCCTCCTCGGCCGGCACCGCCCGCTCGCGGGGCTGGACCTGCGGGGCCAGGGCGAGGTTGTCCCGGGTGTGGTACGTCAGCGCGCCGGAGGTCTCCCCCGAGCCGGAGCGGGTGATCGAGCGGACGCTGGACCGCTCGGCGCGCTCCGGACGCTCGTCGTCGGCCCGCTCGGCCTCCGCCGCCCGGCTCGCCGCGCGCTCGGTCAGCCGGCCCCGGTCCCCCAGCCGCGGTCGCGGCGCCGGCGGCTCCTCCGCCTCGTCGTCATCGTCGTCGGCGAACTCCTCGGAGTACCGGCTCGACCGGTACCGCGACTCGCGGTAGCCCGGCTTGTCGTAGCCACCGTCGTCGTAGGCCCGCTCGTCGTCCTCCTCGACGAGACCGAGCCAGACCCCCGCCTTGCGCAGTGCACCCATCCCGCGCCCTTCCGTCCGCCGTGCGGCACGCACCCCCGTGCCGTGTCGCCATGATCGCGAATGGACATCCCATGCCCACCGGATCGGTCCGGCAATCCCCCGACGGACGTTTCGCGGCCGCCCGCCGTGGCCCCCCGAGCACAGGGACGCCGTTCCTGAACAACACTGATGTAATTTGCTGCTGTCGCGGTCAGGCTACCGCAGCGTGGGACGCATTCCGAGCAACGCGCTGCCGACGCGGACATGTGTCGCGCCGTACGCGATCGCCTGTTCCAGGTCGCCGCTCATCCCCGCGGACAGCACCGTCGCCTCCGGATGACGCTCCCGGAAGCCCTGCGCGACCTCGGCGAGACGGGCGAACGCCCGCTCCGGCTCCCAGCCCAGCGGCGCCACCGCCATCAGCCCGGACAGCCGCAGCCCCGCCGAGGCGGCGATCGCCTCGGCCACCGGTTCCAGGCCCCGGTCGGGGTCGGCGGAGTCGGGCAGCGCGCCGCCACGCGCCGGGTCGCCGTCGATGCTGACCTGCACCAGGGCCTCCAGCGCCCGGTCCCGGCCGGTGGCCGCCGCGGCGTCCAGCGCCCGGGCCAACCGGACGCTGTCCACCGAGTGCACGACGTCGGCGTAGCGGACCACCGAGCGGGCCTTGTTGCGCTGGAGCTGGCCGATGAAGTGCCACCGGGCGGTCACCCCGGCCGCCGCCACCTCGGCCGCCTTCGGCGCGGCCTCCTGGTCGCGGTTCTCCCCCACGTCGGTCACCCCGAGCCCGGCCAGCGCGACCACGTCGCCGGCCGGGTACGTCTTGGTGACCGCGATCATGGTGACCTCGGCGCGGTCCCGGCCGGCGGCGGCGCAGGCGTCGGCGATCCGGGTACGCACCCGGGCCAGCCCGTTGGCGAGCTCGGCGCGCCGGTCGGGGCGCACCGCGGTGGGTCGGTCGGTCATCGGCGGCGCTCAGGAACCGTTCTTGAGGAAGTCGGGCACGTCCACGTCGTCGAAGAGCACCCGGCGCGGCGACTGCTGCGGAGCCGGGTGGGTCGTCGGCGGCGTCACCGGCGGGGTCTGCGGCGCCGGCTGGTTCTGGTTGGACTTGCGCGGCGCCTCGGCCGCCTTGTACGCCGGCGCGCCGCCGTCGAACCCGGCCGCGATCACGGTGACCCGCACCTCGTCGCCGAGCGCGTCGTCGATCACCGCGCCGAAGATGATGTTCGCGTCCGGGTGCGCCGCGTCGGTGACCAGCTGTGCCGCGTCGTTGATCTCGAACAGGCCGAGGTCGGAGCCGCCGGCGATGGAGAGCAGCACGCCCCGCGCGCCGTCCATGCTCTGCTCCAGCAGCGGGCTGGAGATGGCCGCCTCGGCCGCCTCCACCGCGCGGTTCTCGCCGCGGGCGCTGCCGATGCCCATCAGTGCGCTGCCGGCCCCGCTCATCACGCTCTTGACGTCGGCGAAGTCCAGGTTGATCAGACCCGGCGTGGTGATCAGGTCGGTGATGCCCTGGACACCGGAGAGCAGCACCTGGTCGGCGGTGCGGAAGGCGTCCATCATGGAGATGTTGCGGTCGCCCAGGGCCAGCAGCCGGTCGTTCGGGATGACGATCAGCGTGTCGCACTGGTTGCGCAGCTCGTCTATGCCGGCCTCGGCCTGCACCTGGCGGCGCTTGCCCTCGAAGGAGAACGGCCGGGTCACCACGCCGATGGTGAGCGCGCCGAGCTTGCGGGCGATGTTCGCCACGACCGGCGCGCCGCCGGTGCCGGTGCCGCCGCCCTCGCCGCAGGTCACGAAGACCATGTCGGCTCCCTTGAGGACCTCCTCGATCTCGTCGCGGTGGTCCTCGGCGGCGTTCTTGCCGACGTCCGGGTTGGCGCCCGCGCCGAGGCCCCGGGTCAGCTCCCGGCCGACGTCGAGCTTGACGTCGGCGTCGCTCATCAGCAGCGCCTGCGCGTCCGTGTTGATCGCGATGAACTCGACGCCCTTGAGCCCAACCTCGATCATCCGGTTGACGGCGTTGACGCCGCCGCCGCCGATGCCGACGACCTTGATGACCGCCAGGTAGTTGTGCGGAGGTGTCATCTCCGGTCCTTTCCCTTCGAGATTGGCTCGGCCGACCGGGTACGGCGAGGCCAGACCAGCGGTCGACGACTGCTGTCACCAGTGGAGTGCAGGGGTAAACCCTCACCCTCTACTAGAGGCTTACAGTTATGTCAACCACTGATCCTCTTCGGGGCAACGTAAGCGCCTCCACGCCGAGAGCCAAGGACCTCTCCGGCGTGTCGTCGCCCGGAGCGTGCCGGCTCACGTCCGCCGCGCGCCTCACTTGAAGGTCACCACGTCCGGCGCGCTGACGTCGATCGTGTCGGCCTTGCGACCGAGCAGCGCGGTGGCGACCCGGGCCTTGTCCGCGCCCCGGGTGGCGTCGCCCCAGACCACCGTACGGTCGCCGCGCAGGGTCAGGCTGATCCGGGCCAGACCCTCCACGCTCAACTCGGTGAGCTGCGCGCGCAGCGGCGGGGTCAGCACGGCCAGCACGTCCAGCGCGGCCCGGGTACCCGGGTCGTCCGGCCCCGGCGTGGCGAGCCGGACCACCGGCAGCCCGTCCGGCGCGCGGGGCTCGGTGCGGAACACCACCCCGCTCGCGTCGATCACGACGAACCGGTCGCCCTGCGGCACCGCCGCCACGCCGGTGCGCTCCACCACCGTCACCACCAGCGTCCCCGGCCAGTCCCGGGTCACCGTGGCCCGCTCGACCGGGGCCAGCGCGCCGATGCGGCGGGCCGTCGCGGCCAGGTCCACCCGGGCCAGCGGCACGCCGTCCGGCACCGCCGCCGCGTCGCGCACCTGCACCGGGGTGACCAGGTCCGCCCCGACCACCCGCACCTCGCGCACCCCGAACAGGCCGGTGCCGAGCAGCGTCCAGGCCACCAGCCCGGCGAGGGCGGCCACGCCGCCGGCCACCGCCCAGGGCAGGGCGGCCCGCATCCGGCGCTGCCGGGCCCGGGCCATGAACCGGCGGGTGGACGGCGGGACCGCGTCGCTGCCGGCGCGGACGAGCTGCCAGCGGCGTACCGGCCCGCGCCGGGGGCCGCCGGGGTCGGCGCCGGCGGTACGGCCCCGCGCCGGGCCCGGGCTCATCCGGCGGCGGAGGCCGCGCCGTCCGGGCCGACGGCCGTGCCGAGGGCCGTCGTGCCGGCGGCGGCGCCCCCGGTCCGGGCCAGCAGGGCGTCGAGGATCTGGTCGCCCATCAGCGAGATCGGCGGCGCTCCCATGGTCACCACCACGTCGCCGGAGCGGGCCCGCTTCGCCACCTCGACCGGGGCGTCGTCCCAGGAGTCGACGAAGACCTTGTGCGCGGCGTCCAGCGGGACCGCCTCGATCAGCGCGGCCGAGCCCTCGCCCGGCTGGCGCAGCTCGCCGGGGCCGAAGACCTCCAGCAGCACCAGTTCGTCGGCGATGCCCAGCGCCGCGGCGATCTCGGCCTGCAGGTCGCGGGTGCGGTAGAGCCGGTACGGCTGGAAGACCACGATCAGCCGGCCGTCGCCGGCCACCTCGCGCAGCGTCTGCAACGCCAGGGTCATGGAGGTCGGGTGGTAGGCGTACTCGTCGTAGACCAGCACCCCGTCGGCGACGCCCTTGCGCTCGAAGCGCCGCCGCACGCCCGGGAACGCGCCCAGCGCCGCCTCGGCCGCCTCGACCGGCAGCCCGAGCAGGTACGCGGCGAGCACCGCCGAGGCGCTGTTGAGGCCCATGTGGCGGCCGGGGATCGGCAGCCGGATCTCGCCCAGCGACCGGCCCTCGATCTCGGCGAGGTAGCGCACGCCCCGGGCGGAGGAGGCCATCCCGCTCAGCCGCAGGTCGGCGTCGGCCGCCTCGCCGTACGTCCAGACCCGGCGGCCCTCGGCGCGCAGCGTCTCGGCCAGCCGCCGCCCGCCCGCGTCGTCGGCGCAGGTGATGATGAACCCGTCCGGGTCGGTGAGCCGGGCGAACTCGGCGAACGCCGCCTCCAGGTTCGCCAGGTCGCCGTAGGTGTTGAGGTGGTCCGCCTCGATGTTGGTGATGATCGACACGTAGGGGCGGTAGATCAGGAACGAGCGGTCGCTCTCGTCGGCCTCCACCACGAAGTGCTCGCCGGTGCCGTGGTGCGCGCCGGAGCCAACCTCGGAGATCTCCCCGCCGATGACGAAGGAGGGGTCGGTGCCGGCCTGCTGGAGCACCATGGTGACCATCGAGGTGGTGGTGGTCTTGCCGTGGGTGCCGGCGACCGCCACCGTGCGGCGGCCGGTCATCGCCGCGGCCAGCGCCTCGGAGCGGTGCAGCACCCGCAGGCCGCGCTGGCGGGCCTCGACCATCTCCAGGTGGTCCTGCGGGATGGCCGAGGAGTAGACGACGGTGTCCACGCCGTCGAGGTTCGACGCCTCGTGGCTCATGTGGATCGTCCCGCCGAGCGCGCGCAGGCCGGCCAGCGAGGGCCACTCGCGCAGCTCGCTGCCGGAGACCGGCAGGCCACGGGTGAGGAGGAGCCGGGCCAGGCCGCTCATGCCGACCCCGCCCACCCCGATCAGGTGGATCCGGCCCAGGTCCTCGGCGGTGAGCGTGCCGGCCGGGGTGAACTGCGCGGTGTTCATGAGGCGTACCTTCCGGTCGCGGTGGCCGGTGTCATCGGGCCACCGCCTCGTAGACGAAGTTGAGCAGGGCGACGTCGCCGTCGCGCCGCCCGTAGGCGGCCGCGGCCGCGCCCATCGCGTGCAGCCGGCGCGGGTCCCGGATCAGCGGGATCACCGTGCGTTCCAGCCAGGCCGGGGTCAGCTCGGCGTCGTCGACGAGCAGCCCGCCACCGGCCTCGACCACGGGTAGCGCGTTGCGCTTCTGCTCCTGGTTGCTGTGCGGGTACGGCACGTAGATGGTGGGCAGCCCGATCGCGGCCACCTCGGCGCAGGTCATCGCCCCGCCCCGGGCCAGCATCAGGTCGGCGGCGGCGTAGCCCAGCTCCATCTCGGACAGGTAGGGCAGGGCCACGTACGGCACCGGCAGGTCGGTGGGGACCGGCACCGGCTCGTTGCGGGCGCCCATCACGTGCAGCACCTGCACGCCGTTGCGGGCCAGCTCCTTGGCCGCGCCGGAGACCGCCAGGTTGATCGAGCGGGCGCCCTGCGAACCCCCGGCGACGAAGAGCACCGGCAGGTCGGGGCGGAGTCCGAAGTGGGCCCGGGCGGCGTCGCGCAGGGCGGCCCGGTCGAGGGCGGCGATGCCCCGGCGCAGCGGCACGCCGACCACCCGGGCGTCGCGCAGCGCCTCGGACTGCGCCGGCTGGTGCGGGAAGCCCACCGCCACGTTCTTCGTGAACTTCATGCCGAGCCGGTTGGCCACGCCCGGCGGCACGTTCACCTCGTGGATGACGATCGGCATCTCGCGGCGCCAGGCGGCGAGGTAGCCGGGGACGGAGACGTACCCGCCGAAGCCGACCACGACGTCGGCCTGCACCTCGTCGATCACCTTGCCCGCCGCGCGGGCCGCCTTCCACATCCGGTCCGGGGTGCGGACCAGGCTCATGTTGACCGACCGGGGCAGCTGGTAGGCGGGGATCTGGCGCAGGTCGTAGCCGGCCGGCGGGATCAGCTCGTTCTCCAGGCCCTTGGGCGTGCCGAGGCAGGTGATCCGGACGCCCGGGTCGTGTCGGCGCAGGCAGTCGGCGAAGGCGAGCAGCGGGTAGATGTGCCCACCCGTGCCCCCTCCGCAGAGCACCACCGAACGCAGCGGACCCATCAGCGTCTCCTCTCGCTCGCCGCCCCGCCCCGGGCCCGGGTCTGCCGGGCGCCGCGCGGCACGGCCTGGTCGTCCTCGCGCCGCCCACGCGACCGGGGCACGGACCCTCGGGCAGCCGGTGGCGCCGCCGGCCGGCGGCGCCGCCCGGGAAGCGGCGGCAACGGGGCCCACACTAGTCGGACCCATCGGGCGGGCGGACGGGCGTGCAGGGCTCGGGCCGCGTCGGGCTCGGCACGGGCGAACGAGGCGAGGATGCCGACCGCGGCGAGCGTGACGACCAGGGCGCTGCCGCCGTCGGAGATGAACGGCAGCGGCACGCCGGTCAGCGGCAGCAGGCCGATCACGCCACCGATGTTGATGACGGCCTGACCGACCAGCCAGGCGGTGATCCCGGCGGCGGCGAGCCGGCGGAACGGGTCCTCGACCCGGCGGGCGATGCGCAGGCCGGTGTAGGCCAGCACGGCGAAGAGCACCAGGATGACGGTGCAGCCGACGACCCCGAGTTCCTCGGCGATCACCGCGAAGATGAAGTCGTTGTGCGCCGCCGGCAACCAGCCGAACTTCGCGCTGCTCTTGCCCAGCCCGACGCCGAACCAGCCACCGTGCTCGATGGCGTTGCGGGCCTGGACGAGCTGCCAGCAGCCGGTCTCCAGGCAGGTCGCCGGGTCGGGCGAGCTGATGAACGAGGTCAACCGGGCCAGCCGGTAGTTCTCCTCGCCGACCGCGCCGGAACCCGCGCCGAGCGAGGCCACCGCCACCAGCACGCCGATGCCGAGCAGGCCGACCGCGGAGAGGACGGCGAAGACCCGCAGCCGTACCCCGGCCGCCCAGAGCAGCCCGACCACGATGGCCAGCAGGCAGAGCATGGTGCCCAGGTCGTTGTAGCCGACCAGCACGAAGAGCAGCCCGACCACCGGGAAGAGTGGGGTGGCCAGTTCCTTCCACCAGCCCAGCGCGGCGCCCTTGCGGGCGATCACGTGCGCGCCCCAGAGCACCAGCGCGAGCTTGGCCAGCTCGGAGGGCTGCACCTGGATCGGGCCGAGGTAGAGCCAGAGCAGGTTGGCCCGCAGCGGCCCGAGAGACTTGATCTTGAACAGGGAGTCCAGGGCCAGCAGCAGGTTGAGCACCAGCAGCAGCACCACCGCCACGGCCAGCACCGGCCGGCCGAGCGATCGGAAGGAACTGGCCGGCAGCCGCTGGCAGACCCAGAACGCGACGATGCCGATCACCGCGAAGATGGCCTGCTTGGTCACCGAGGCGGAGGCGTCGCCGTCCTCGGCGTAGTCCTTCACGCTGGTCGCCGAGAAGACCATGGTGAGGCCGATCAGCAGCAGCAGGCCGGCGCTGGAGAGCAGCAGGTAGTAGGAGGCCAGGGGGCGGGCCAGCAGGCCGCGCAGCGCCGCCAGGCCCCCGGCGGCGTCCAGCCCGCCGAGCGCCGCCGGCGGGTCCGTCGTACGCCCCGCGCCCGCGCCCCGCCGCGGCGGGGCGTCCGTCGTCGTGCCGCTCGTTCTGTCCTCCCCCACGTGCCCATCATCGCGGTTGCGGTCGGCCCGTTCCGGTCGTTCGGCCCGCTCGGCGTGTCGAAATGCGAAACGGGGGCCCCTCGGCTATGAGGGACCCCCGTGCGCGTCGCGCCGACTCAGCCCATGCTGGCCAGGAAGTCGCTGTAGAACAGGCCCAGGGCGATGGCCACGCCGATGCCCGCGATGATCCAGAACCGCACCACGATGTTGACCTCGCTCCAGCCGGCGAGTTCGAAGTGGTGCTGCAGGGGGGACATCCGGAACACCCGCTTGCCGGTGGTCCGGAAGGAGATGATCTGGATCACCACCGACATCGTGATGATCACGAAGAGCCCGCCGATGATCGGCAGCAGCAGGATCGTCCGGGTGGACATCGCCATGCCGGCGATCAGGCCGCCCAGGCCGAGCGCCCCGGTGTCGCCCATGAAGATCCGGGCCGGCGAGGTGTTCCACCACAGGAAGCCCACACAGGCCCCGGCGGCGGCCCCGGCGATCAGCGCGATCTCCAACGGGTCCCGCACCGTGTAGCAGTAGTTCTCCGGGTTGGCGGTGTAGTTCGGGTCGGCGCACCAGTGGCGGTACTGCCAGAACGCGATGAGCGCGTACGCGGCGAGGACCATCACCGAGGCGCCGGTGGCCAGGCCGTCCAGGCCGTCGGTGAGGTTCACCCCGTTGGTCGCGGCCATCACCACGAAGATGATCACGATCACCGAGGCGACCTTGCCGATCTCCAGCGCCGGGATGTCCCGGATGAAGCTCAGCGTCGTGCTGCCCACCGTCTCGGTGTTCGTCGTCGCGCCGGTGGCGTCGGTCATGCTGCTCGGGAAGTACAGCGCCACCACGCCGAAGACCGCGCCGACCAGGATCTGGCCGGCGAGCTTGCCCCGCTTGTTGAGCCCGCCGCTGTGCCGCTTGCGGACCTTGAGGAAGTCGTCGATGAAGCCGACCGCGCCGGAGAAGACCATCAGCCCCAGCAGCACCAGCGCGGTGATGGTCGGCTCCACCTGGGCGATCTGGGCGTCCGGCAGGGTGGTCAGGGCCAGGTGTCCGGCCACGTACGCGATCACCGTGGCCAGGATGAAGACCACGCCGCCCATCGTCGGCGTGCCCTTCTTGCCCTGGTGCATCGCCGGGCCCTCGGCCCGGATCGGCTGGCCCGCCTTGAGCCGGGTGAACACCCGGATCGCGATCGGGGTGCAGAGCAGCGAGACCAGGAACGCCACACCGATGGCGACGATGACCGCCCTCACGCCGTCACCTCGTCCCCGGCGGCGTCGACGCGCAGCGCGTCGGCCACCTCCCAGGTGCGGTACCGGGAGCCCTTCACCAGGACGACGTCGCCCTGTCGTAGCTCGCTGCGCAGCACCTCGACGGCCGCCGCCTGATCGGTGAGCAGCACCGACTCTCCTCCCCAGTCACTTACCGCTGTCGCGCCCTCGTGGATCGGCGCGGCCGGCTCGCCCACCACGAGCAGCCGGTCGACACCGAGCTCGGCCGCGAGCCGGCCGACCTCCCGGTGCCCCTCGCGTTCGTACTCGCCCAGCTCGGCCATGTAGCCCAGCACGGCGAACGTCCGCCCACCCCGGCCCATGCCGGCCAGCGCGCGCAACGCCACCGCCGTCGACGCCGGGTTGGCGTTGTACGAATCGTCGATGACGGTCACCCCGTCCGGCCGCTCGAAGACGTCCATCCGACGGGTGGAGACCAGCCCCAGCTCGCCCAGGGCGGTGGCCACCTCGGCCGGCGGCATCCCCAGCTCCCGGGCCACCGCCGCGGCGGCGAGCGAGTTGGAGACCTGGTGCCGGCCGGTCAGCCGCAGCCGCACCGGCGCGCTCCCCTCCGGGGTCACCAGGGTGTACGACGGCCGGCCCCGCTCGTCGAGCGTCACGTCGACCGCCCGGACGTCGGCGTGCGCCGCCTCGCCGTACCGGACCACCCGGGCGGCGGTCCGCGCGGCCATCGCGTCGACCAGCGCGTCGTCGGCGTTGAGCACGGCCAGCCCGTCGGCCGGCAGCGACTCGACCAGCTCCCCCTTGGCCAGGGCGATGTTCTCCCGCGAGCCGAACTCGCCGAGGTGCGCCACCCCGACGTTGAGCACCACCGAGATCCGCGGCGGCACCACCTCGCACAGGTAGCGCACGTGCCCGATCCCGCGGGCGCCCTTCTCCAGCACCAGGAAGCGGGTCTCCGGCGTGGCCTGCAACGCCGTGTACGGGTGCCCCAGCTCGTTGTTGAACGACCCGGGCGGCGCCACCGTCGGACCGAGCCGGACGGTGAGCTGGGCGATCAGGTCCTTGGTGCTGGTCTTGCCCGACGAGCCGGTCAACCCGATCACGGTCAGCTCCGGCAGCCGGTCCACCACCGCGCGGGCCAGCCGGCCCATCGCGGCCAGCGCGTCGTCCACCAGCACCATCGGCACCCCGGGCACCTCGCGGGTGCCGAGCACCGCCACCGCGCCGGCGGCCACCGCGGCGGCGGCGTAGTCGTGCCCGTCGACCTTCTCGCCGGCGAACGCGACGAAGAGCGCCCCGGCGGTGACCTTGCGGGAGTCGAACTCCACCGGGCCGGTGACCCGGGCGTCCGGGTCGGCGGCGGTCAGCCGCCCGTCGACGGCCGAGGCGACCTCGGCCAGGCTCAGCGGGATCACCGGCGACCCGCCAGGTCCCCGAAGCGGGCGCCCAGCGCCGCCGCCAGCTCCACCCGGTCGTCGAACGGGTGCACCTCGCCACCGATCTCCTGGCCGCGCTCGTGCCCCTTGCCGAGCACCGCCACCGTGTCGCCGGGCTCGGCCAGCCGGACCGCCTCGGCGATGGCGGCCCGCCGACCCGGCACCTCGATGATCCGGGCTGCGGCGCCCGCCGCGTACGCCCCGGCCAGCACCTCGGCCCGGATCGTGGCCGGGTCCTCGGTGCGCGGGTTGTCGTCGGTCACCAGCACCACGTCCGCTCCCTCCGCCGCGGCGGCGCCCATCACCGGCCGTTTGCCCCGGTCCCGGTCGCCACCGGCGCCGATCACGCAGATCAGCCGGCCGCCGCCCATCTCGCGCAGCGCGGCCAGCGCGGCCACCACGGCGTCGGTCTTGTGCGCGTAGTCGACCACGCCGCGCACCGGCGCGTCGCCGCTGACCAGCTCCAGCCGCCCCGGCACGCCGCCGCAGGCGGCCACCCCGGCCGCGGCGGTCGCCGGGTCCACCCCGGCGGCCACCAGCGCGGCGACGGCGAGCAGCGCGTTGGCCACGTTGTGCCGGCCGGGGAGCGCCACCTGGGCGGGCAGGACCAGGCCGTCCGGGCCGTGCAGGGTGAACCGCTGGGCGTACCCCTGGCCCTCGACACCGTCGGCCCACCAGGTGGCGGCCCGGTCGCCGGCCGCCGAGTAGCTGATCGTCGTCGGCTTGAACAGCGGTCGCAGCGCCGGGTCGTCGTAGTTGAGCACCTCGGCCGCGCAGCGGCCGTCGAAGAGCCGGGCCTTGGCGGCGAAGTAGTCCGCCGAGTCGGCGTGGAAGTCCAGGTGGTCGGAGCCGAAGTTGGTGTACCCGCCGACGCCGAACCGGACCCCGCCGACCCGCCCCATCGCCAGGGCGTGGCTGGAGACCTCCATGACCAGCGCGGTCACCCCGCGCTCGCGCGCGGCGGCGAGCATGGCGTGCAGGTCGGTCGCCTCGGGTGTGGTCCGCACGCTGTCCACCACCAGGTCGCCCAGGCGGGTCTCCACGGTGCCGATCAGACCGGTGACGTGCCCGGCGGCGCGCAGGCCCGACTCCACCAGGTAGGCGGTGGAGGTCTTGCCGGCGGTGCCGGTGACCCCGATGACGGTCAACTGCTCGGTCGGATCGCCGTAGACGGCGGAGGCGAGGTCGCCCAGGACCGCGCGGGGGTCGTCGACCACCAGGGCGGGCAGGCCGGCCGCGGCCACCGCGGCGGCGCCGGCCGGGTCGGTCAGCGCGGCCACGGCGCCGGCGTCGGCCGCGCCGGCGGCGAACTCCGCGCCGTGCCGGCGGGCCCCGGGCAGGGCGGCGTAGAGGTCGCCGGGGCGGACCTCCTGGCTGGCATGTGTCGCCCCGGTCACCGCCACGTCGGCGGCACCCTCAGGCGAGGCCACGGCGAGCCGGGCGGCGAGGTCGCCGAGCCGGACTCCGGGCACGGTACGAGGACGTGGATTGCCGGGCACGGCGTCAGACCCTACCCGGTCGTCCGGTTCCGGCCGTACAGCCGCCCCGGTGGTTCGTCCGCACCAACCGATGATGTCCCGCCGTGGCTGCTCAGCGCGGAAAGACCTCGAACTTGGGGGCCTTGCCGCCCGACGGGGGCACCCGGTAGTGGCGCAGCGTGAAGCCCATCATCTCGCGGAACGCCGGCGCGGCCACCGTGCCGCCCTCGCCGCCCGGACTCCACACGAAGACCGCCACCACGTACCGGGGCTTCTCCGCCGGGGCCATCCCGATGAACGAGGCGACCTCGCCGGGCTGCTTCACGCCGTCGACCAGCCGCCAGCCGGTGCCGGTCTTGCCGGCCACCCGGTAGCCCGGTACCCGGGCGGCCACCCCGGTGGCGTCGTCGACGGTGGTCACCGCCTCCAGGATGGTGCGCAACGCGGCGGCGTTCGACGGGCTGAGCACCGAGCGGGTCACCGGCGGCTCGGCCGGGCTGCGCTTCCCGGTCTGCCCGTCGACGACCTCCTTGATCAGGTGCGGCTGCACGTAGGTGCCGTCGTTGGCGATGGTGGCGTACGCGGCGGCCATCTGCAGCGGCGTGGCGTCGACGCTGTGCCCGATCGGCACCGACCCGTACGACGAGCCGCTCCACTCCTCGGCGGGCAGCAGCCGCCCCGAGGCCTCCCCCGGCATCCCCGCGCCGGTGGGCTGCCCCAGCCCGAACCGCTTCTGGTAGTCGATCAGCCGGTCCCGGCCGAGCTTGTCGGCGATCTCGATGGTGCCGACGTTGGAGGAGTACGCCATCATCCCCGGCAGGCTCATCCGCCGCCCGTTGGCCGGATGGGTGTCGGAGAAGACGGTGTCGCCCTTGGTGATGCTGTTCGCGATCGGCATGGTGGTCTCCGGGGTGATCGCCCCCTCCTGCAGCGCCGCGCCGAAGGTGATCGCCTTGTGCACCGAGCCGGGGTCGACCACGAAGCTGGTCGCGGCGTCCTCCCGGTCGGTCGGCCGGCTCTGCTCCGGCTGCGCGGCGTTGTAGGTGGGGTGGCTCGCCTGCGCCAGCACCTCAGCGGTCTTCACGTCCAGCACCACTGCCGCGCCCACGCTGCCCCGGGTCTGCGCCATCTGCCGGCCGAGCACCTGCTGTACCTGGTACTGCAGGTCCCGGTCGATGGTGAGCACCAGCGAGCTGCCCGGCTTCGCCGGGGTGGTCATGCTGTAGCCGCCGGGGATGGGGGCGTTGAGGTCGCCCAGGCCGGCCTCGTACACCCGCTTGCCGTCGACGCCTTCGAGCAGGTCGTCGTAGCGCGCCTCGAGGCCCTCCAGGCCGACCATGTCCTGGCTGGTGAAGCCGACCAGGTTGGCGGCGAGGTCACCGCCGGGCACCTCGCGCCGCTCGTCGCGGTGCACCCCGATGCCGGCCAGGTCCAACGCCTCGACCTGCTTGGCCCGGGGGATGTCGACCCCCCGGGCGAGGTACTGGAACTGCAGGTCGCCGCGCCGCTTCATCTTCTCGGCCAGCTCGGAGACGGGCACCCCGAGCAGCGGGGAGAGCAGCCGGGCGGTGGCCGTCCGGTCCTTGACCCGGGTCGGGTCGGCGAAGACGTACCGGGCCTCCACGCTGCGGGCCAGCGGCGCGCCGGTGCGGTCCAGGATCGCGCCGCGCGGGGCGGGCAGGTCGACCCGGGTGAGCCGGTCGTCGACGCCGGCGCCCGCGTACGCCGGGGTGTCCACGGCCTGGAGGAAGACCAGCCGGATGCCGATGGTCGCGAAGAGCGCCAGGACGAGCAGCGTGCCCAGCCGCAGCCGGCGACGCGGCTCGGCCAGCTTCGGCGGTCGGGGCGGCTTGCGGGAGGGGCGGCGGGCGGCCGGGCGGTCCGGCCGGCGCACGGGCCGGGCGGGACGCCGCCGCGGCGGCGGCAGCTCCTCGTCGTCGTCCGGGCGGGGTCGCGCCGGGACGGTACGGATCACCGCGGCCCGGGCGGCCGGGGCGCTCTCCCGGCGGCCGGCGCGGGTGGTGGCGGCCCGGCCGCCGTCGAGCACCTGGAGGGCGGGGCGGAACGGGTCGCCGGAGCGGTTGGCGCGCGGGTCGCGCCGCTGGCCGGTGCGCTCCTCGCGCCCGGCCCGCTCCTGGCTGCTCTCCCGGATGGTACGACCCCGGGGGGTGTACGCCCGGGCGTCGGAGATCCCGCCGACTCCCGGCTCGCCGGTACGCGGGTCGCCGCCCCGCCCGGCCGCACCCCGCGACGAGCCGCGCCGGGAGCCCGTCGTGGCGTCCCGGCGCGGATCATCCGATCTCGGTGGCACTGTGCTATCCCCCGTTGCCCTGCTGGCTGGTGATCGCCGGCTGACCGTTGGCGGGCTGCGGAACCCCGATCATGCGCCCGTCCGGCAGCCGGATGTACGCCGGCTCACCGGCCTCGACCAGGCCCAGCTTGCGTGCCTCGGCAGCCAGGTTGCCCGGCGCCTTGGCCTCCTCGATCTGCTTCTCCAGCTGCTGCTGGTCCACGTCGAGGCGGGCCTGCTGCTGCTGGAGCTGCTGGAGCTTGAACGCGTTCTCGTTGATCTTCGTGTTGACGGCCAGGATGCCGAGCACCCCACCGACGACCAGCACCACGATCAGCGCCGCGAACGGCGCCCGCGGCACCCGTACGGGCGGCGGCGGCGCCACCCGCAGCCGGGGCGTACCGGCGGTGGTGGCCCCGGTCTTCGTGGTCGGCTTCTCGGCCGGCCGCAGCGCGGCGTTGCCCTCGGTGGGGAACTCGCGCGCCCCCCGGGCGCGAGTCTCCCCCCGTCGGCCGGCGAGGTCCGCCGGCACACCGGTGCGGGTGGGGCGCTGCGCCACGGTCCGGCCCCCCGACCGTGGTGCGCGCTGCCCGACGGCCTCCCGGCCGCCGCGCTTGTCGACGTTCATGTTCCCTCCCCCTCTTCGTCCGTCCCACTGCCGTCCCCCGGCGTCGCACCCGGTCCCACTGTGGAACCCGGTGTCGACCCCGTCCCCGGTTGGTGCATCGCCTTGACCCGGCGGCGGTACCGTTCGCGGTCGGTCCGCCCCTGCTGCCCGGCGGTCGGGTCGAGTCGTTCCGCGGCCCGCAGGCGCACCGAGGCGGCGCGCGGGTTCACGGCGACCTCCGCCTCCCCGGGAAGCTCGGCGCCCCGGCTGAGCAGCCGGAACGTCGGGCCCGACCCGGGAAGTTCCACCGGGAGGTCGACCGGGCCCTTGCTGCGGACCCGGTCGGCGAGCGCCTGCTTGGTGAGCCTGTCCTCCAGCGAGTGGTAGGACAGGACCACCATGCGACCGCCCACGTTGAGCTTGTCGAGAGCGGCCGGCAGCGCTGTCTCCAGCGCTGCCAGCTCTCTGTTTACCTCGATCCGTAAAGCCTGAAACGTTCTCTTGGCCGGGTGTCCCCCGGTTCGTCGCGCTGGTGCCGGAATGCTCTCCCTGACCAGCTCCGCCAGCCGGGCCGACGAGGTGATCGGGGCCCGCTCCCGCTCGCGGATGATCGCCGAGGCGATCTTCCCGGCGAACTTCTCCTCGCCGTAGACCCGCAGCACCCGGGCCAGGTCCGGGTGCGAGTAGGTGTTGACCACCTCCTCGGCGGTCATCCCCCGGGTCTGGTCCATCCGCATGTCCAGCGGCGCGTCCTGGGCGTACGCGAACCCGCGGTCGGGCGCGTCCAGCTGCAACGAGGAGACCCCCAGGTCGAACAGCACCCCGTCGACGGCCGGATAGCCGAGCCGCTCCAGCACCTCGGGCAGCTCGTCGTAGACGGCGTGCTCCAGGTGGATCCGGTCGGCGAACCGGGCCAGCCGGACCCGCGCGTGGGCGAGGGCCTCGGTGTCCCGGTCCAGACCGACCAGCACGGTGTCCGGGTGCCGTTCGAGCACCGCCTCGGCGTGCCCGGCCAGACCCAGCGTCGCGTCGACGTGGACCGTCCGGCCGCCCCGGTCCAGCGCGGGGGCCAGCAACTCGAGACACCGCTCGAGCAGCACCGGCACGTGCGTGCCGCGTAGCTCCCCCATGTCGACCCCCACTGGTTGAAAACTCGTATCTGATCCGCGCTCTGTCCGTCGGACGACGCCGTGCCGTCGTACCGCCAGATCCCCATCCGCTCCCGTTTCACCCCCGGGCCGCGGCCCCGGAGAGGAGATCGTGCGCCTGGCACCGGGGAAGGGGTGCCAGGAACTCGAAAGCGGCTGGAGATCTCGCAGTACGTCGGGCGTCGCCACGCCCTACAGACCGCCGGGCAGCACCCCCTCCTCGATGTCGGCGAAGTCGTCTTCGCTCTCGGCGAGGTAGTTCTCCCAGGCCGCCTTGTCCCAGATCTCCACCCGGGTGCTCGCCCCGATCACCACCAGCTCCCGGTCGAGCGCGGCGTACGACCGGAGGTGGGCCGGGATGGTGACCCGTCCCTGCTTGTCGGGGACCTCGTCGTGCGCGCTGGCGAAGAAGACCCGGCTGTAGGCCCGGGCCGCCTTGTTGGTCATCGGTTGCGCGCGCAACTGGTCCGCGATCCGCTGGAACTCGGGCGTGGGGAAGACGTAGAGGCAGCGGTCCTGCCCTTTGGTGATCACGACACCCCCCGCCAGTTCGTCCCGGAACTTCGCCGGAAGGATCAACCGGCCTTTGTCGTCCAGGCGCGGGGTGTGGGTGCCGAGGAACATCGGCCCTACCCCCTCGCCCTTTTAGCGGCGTTCGCGTCGCCGCTGACCCCCCGGGCCGGTGGGCCCTCCCGGCCTCACCATCGGGCCCCACTCTACTCCACTTCCCTCCACCTGCAACCAGAATCGCCCGCGTGGCGCGCCGTCGACGCGGGCAAAAGCGCACGTCAAACGGGGTGGAGCGGAGTGGAGGGCCGGAGCGCCCCCGGCGGCGCGTCCACTACCCGACATTGATCGACTCCGTCCGGCGGAGCGCGGTCCGGCCGGACGCCCGGGTGACCCCGGCCGAACGGTTCGCCGTCGGCGGCGATCTGGGGGGCGTGCGGGTCCGGTAACCTCGCTGCCGTGACGGACGCGAAGATGCCCCTGCGGGCGAAGGTGGCCAGCTCCGTGTCGCGGACGGCCGCGGCGCTGTCGCGCGCCGCCGGTCGGGGCGACGGCTCGGTGATCGGCGGCTGGATCGGCCTGAAGATCGACCCGGACCTGCTTGCCCACCTCTCCGCCGGCCGCGCCATCGCGCTGATCTCCGGCACCAACGGAAAGACCACCACCACCCGGCTCGCCGCCGCCGCCGTGGGCGTCCTCGGCCGGGTCGCCACCAACTCCTTCGGCGCCAACATGCCGACCGGCCACACCTCCGCGCTGGCCAAGGCGGGCAGCACCCCGTACGCGGTGCTGGAGGTGGACGAGCACTACCTCGCGCAGGTGCTGGAGGCCACCGAGCCGCACGTGGTGGCGCTGCTCAACCTCTCCCGCGACCAGCTGGACCGGGCCAAGGAGGTGGCCATGATGGCGCAGCTCTGGCGCGCCGCGCTGGTCCGGCACGCCGACGTCCGGGTGGTCGCCAACGCCGACGACCCGATGGTGGTCTGGGCCGCCACCCCGCCGGCCGACCCGGCGCGCGGGGTCAACGCCCCGCACGTCACCTGGTTCAGCGCCGGTCAGCGCTGGCACGACGACTCCTGGGTCTGCCCGGAGTGCGGCTCCACCATCCAGCGCTCAGGAGAGCAGTGGTGGTGCACCGGCTGCCCGCTGCGCCGCCCCGAGCCGCACTGGACGGTGGAGGACGACGGCGTCCTCGACCCCACCGGCGCCTGGCACAAGGTGAGCCTGCAGCTCCCCGGCAAGGTCAACGTCGGCAACGCGGCCACCGCGCTGGCCGTCGCCGCCGAGTTCGGGGTACGCCCCGTCGACGCGGTCTCCCGGCTCGGGACGGTCACCTCGGTCGCCGGCCGGTACGCCCAGGTCGTCCGGGACGGGCGCAACATCCGGCTGCTGCTGGCGAAGAACCCGGCCAGCTGGCTGGAGGCGTTCGACATGGCCGACGAGGCCCCGACACTGCTCTCCATCAACGCCCGTGACCCCGACGGCCTGGACACCTCCTGGCTCTTCGACGTCGACTTCGCCCCGCTGCGCGGCCGGCAGGTGCTCATCACCGGCGACCGGGCCTACGACCTGGCGGTCCGGCTGGAGATCAACGACGTGCCGTTCCAGCACGTGCGCACCTTCGACGAGGCGGTCCGGACGGTCCCGCCGGGCCGGCTGGAGGTCATCGCCAATTACACCGCCTTCCAGGACATCCGAGCGGAGTTGGACCGTGTCAACTGAGAGCCTGCGCATCGTCTGGATCTACCCCGACCTGCTCTCCACCTACGGCGACCGGGGCAACGTGCTGATCCTGGCCCGCCGGGCGCAGCGCCGCGGGATGCCGGTCGAGGTGCTGGAGGTCCGCTCCGACCAGCGGCTGCCCGCCACCGCCGACATCTACCTCATCGGCGGCGGCGAGGACGGCCCCCAGGCGCTCGGCGCGCAGCGGCTGCTCGCCGACGGTGGCCTGCACCGGGCGGTGGCCCAGGGGTCGGTCGTCTTCGGTGTCTGCGCCGGCTACCAGCTCCTCGGCACCTCCTTCTTCGCCAAGGGCACCAAGTGCGCCGGCCTGGAGCTGCTGGACCTCTCCTCCGACCGGGGCCCCGCCCGGGCCGTCGGCGAGCTGGCCGGCGACGTCGACCCGCGGCTGGGCATCCCGGCGCTGTCCGGGTTCGAGAACCACGGCGGGCGCACCCACCTCGGTCCGGGCGTCTCGCCGCTGGCCCGGGTCACCGCCGGCGTGGGCAACGACGGGGCCACCGAGGGCGCGTGGCGGGGCAAGCTGCTCGGCACGTACTCGCACGGGCCGGCGCTGGCCCGCAACCCGGCCCTGGCCGACCTGCTGCTGCGCTGGGCGACCGGCGCGCACCAGCTCCCCCCGCTGGACGACACCTGGGCCGACCGGCTCCGCTCGGAGCGCCGCGCCGCGGTGGCCGCCGCCGCCCGGGCATGATCCCCGCCGTCCGGCGGCTGCTCGGGCAGCCGTCGGCACGTCGGTTCGCCCTGCTGCTGCTCCTGCTCGCCGGGTTCGGGGTGCTGCTGCTGGTGGTGCCCCGCCCGGACCCGCGCGCCCTGCCGGACCTCGCCGACACCCTGGGCGGGTACGCCCCGGCGGTGGCCGTGCTGACCGGGGCGCTGCTGCTGGTCGCGCTGGTCCCCCGGACCTTCGTCACGCTCGCCTCCGGCGCGATCTTCGGCGCCCTGGAAGGGGCCGCGTACGCCTTGGGCGCGGCGCTGCTCGCGGCGGCGCTGGGCTTCGCGGTCGGCCGGGTGCTGGGCCGGGAGTTCGTCGCGGAACGGGTCCGCGGCCGGCTGGCCCGCCTCGACGGCTGGTTCGCCCGGCAGAGCGTGCTCGGGGTGATCACCGTACGGCTGCTGCCGATCTCCGGGTACGGCCTGATCAGCTACGGCTACGGCACCACCGGGGCCCGGGTGCTGCCGTTCCTCGTCGGCAGCGTGATCGCCTCCGCGCCGACCGCGTTCGGCTACGCCGCCGTCGGCGCGGCGGTCACCTCGCCGGGTGAGGTCAACTGGCTCGCCGTCGCCCCCGCCAGCCTCGGGCTGATCGCCAGCGCGGTGCTGGTGCACCGCTGGTGGCGGGCCGAACGGCAGCGCCGGCTCGACATCACCGACCCGCACCTCTGACACCGGCCGGTCCGCCCCGCCACGTCCCGACACCGGCGCGTCCCGACCGCGAGGAGCAGCCCGGACACGGCCCGGGAACAGCCTGGGAACGGTCGCGGCGCCTTCTGGCAGGAGTGCCGCCGACCGATGGGGAGGGAGCCCCCGGGGCGGGTCCCGGTCGGGACCCGCCCCGGGGGCCGCACCGCTCAGACGACGACCGAGACCATCCGGCCCTTCACCACGATGACCTTGCGCGGCTCCTTGCCGGCCAGCGCACCGGCCACCGCCTCCAGCGCCGCCGTGCGCACGTCGTCCTCGGCGGCGTCGGCGGCCACCTCGATCCGGCCGCGCACCTTGCCGTTGACCTGCACCGGATAGGTGACCGTCTCGGCCACCAGCAGCGCCGGATCGGCGGTCGGGAAGTCCGCGTACGCCAGCGAGGTGTCGTGGCCCAGCCGCCGCCACAGCTCCTCGGCGACGTGCGGGGCGAACGGCGCCAGCATCAGCACCAGCGGCTCGGCCACCTCGCGCGGCGTCTCCGACAGCCGGGTGATCGCGTTGGTCAGCTCGATCAGCTTGGCGATCGCGGTGTTGAACCGGATGCCCTCCATGTCGGCGCGGACCCCGTCGACCACCTTGTGCAGCAGCCGACGGGTCGCCTCGTCGGCCGGCGCGTCGGTGACCCGCAGCGCGCCGGTCTGCTCGTCGACGACCGCCCGCCAGACCCGCTGCAGGAACCGGTACGACCCGACGACCGCCCGGGTCTCCCACGGGCGGGACACCTCCAGCGGGCCCATCGACATCTCGTACACCCGGAAGGTGTCCGCGCCGTACGCCGCGCACATCTCGTCCGGGGTGACGACGTTCTTCAGGGACTTGCCCATCTTGCCGTACTCGCGGTTGACCGCGGTGTCGCCCAGGTAGAAGCCGCCGTCGCGCTCGGTCACGTCCTCGGCGGGCACGTACGCGCCCCGCGCGTCGGTGTACGCGTACGCCTGGATCATGCCCTGGTTGAACAGCTTGCGGAACGGCTCGAAGCTCGACACGTGGCCCAGGTCGTACAGCACCTTGTGCCAGAACCGGGCGTACAGCAGGTGCAGCACGGCGTGCTCGGCCCCGCCGACGTACAGGTCGGTGCCGCCGCAGTCGCCCTCGCCGCGCGGACCCATCCAGTACCGCTCGTTCTCCGCGTCGACGAAGCGCTCGGCGTTGGTCGGGTCCAGGTAGCGCAGCTCGTACCAGCAGGAGCCGGCCCACTGCGGCATCACGTTGGTCTCCCGGGTGTACCGCTTCGGGCCGTCACCCAGGTCCAGCTCCACCTCGACCCAGTCGCGCCGGCGCGACAGCGGGGTCTCCGGGTTGCTGTCGGCGTCGTCCGGGTCGAACGTCTTCGGCGAGAAGTCGTCCACCTCGGGCAGCTCGACCGGCAGCATCTGCTCGGGCAGCGCGATGGCGGCCCCGGTCTCGTCGTACACGATCGGGAACGGCTCGCCCCAGTAGCGCTGCCGGGAGAACAGCCAGTCGCGCAGCCGGTAGGTGACCGCGCCGCTGCCGTGGCCGTTGGCCTCCAGCCACTCGATGATGCGGGCCTTGGCCTCGGCGACCCCCAGGCCGTTCAGGTCCAGGCCGCGCTCGGGCGCGGCGCTGTTGACCGCCGGGCCGTCCCCGGTGTACGCCTTGCCGTCGAAGCCGTCCGGCGGCTGCACGGTCCGCACGATCGGCAGGTCGAAGACCTCGGCGAACGCCCAGTCCCGCTCGTCCTGGGCGGGGACCGCCATGATCGCGCCGGTGCCGTAGCCGGCCAGGACGTAGTCGGCGATGAAGATCGGGACCTGTCCCCCGGTCACCGGGTTGGTGGCGTACGCGCCGACGAAGACACCGGTCTTCTCCCTGGTGTCGGCCTGCCGCTCCATGTCGGTCTTGGCCGCCGCCGCCTTCCGGTACGCCTCGACCGCCGCGCGCGGGCTGGCGTGCCCGCCGGTCCAGGCGTCCCGGGTCCCCTCCGGCCAGGCCGCCGGGACCAGCACGTCGACCAGCTCGTGCTCGGGGGCCAGCACCATGTAGGTGGCGCCGAAGACGGTGTCCGGCCGGGTCGTGAACACCCGCACCGGCCCGGCGGCGGTCGGGAAGTCGATGTGCGCGCCGGTGGAGCGGCCGATCCAGTTGCGCTGCATCAGCTTGATCGGCTCGGGCCAGTCCAGGGTGTCCAGGTCGTCCAGCAGCCGGTCACCGTACGCGGTGATCCGCATCATCCACTGCTTCAGGTTGCGCTTGAAGACCGGGTAGTTGCCCCGCTCGGAGCGGCCGTCGGCGGTGACCTCCTCGTTGGCCAGCACGGTGCCCAGCCCGGGGCACCAGTTGACCGGCGCCTGCGAGACGTACGCCAGCCGGTGGTCGTCGACGATCGCCCGCCGCTCGGCCACGGTCAGCTCGGCCCAGGGGCGGCCGTCCGGGGTGGGCCGGGTGCCCCCCTCGAACTCGGCGATCAGCTCGGCGACCGGCCGGGCCTTCTTCGCCGCGGTGTCGTACCAGGAGTTGAAGACCTGCAGGAAGATCCACTGCGTCCAGCGGTAGAAGTCGGTGTCGATGGTGGCCACCGAGCGCCGCTCGTCGTGGGCCAGGCCCAGCCGGCGCAGCTGCGCCTTGTACCGCTCGATGTTCGCCACGGTGGTGGTGCGGGGGTGGGTGCCGGTCTGCACCGCGTACTGCTCGGCGGGCAGGCCGAACGCGTCGAAGCCCATCGCGTGCAGCACGTTGCGCCCGGCCATCCGCTGGTAGCGGGCGAAGCAGTCGGTGCCGATGTAGCCCAGCGGGTGCCCGACGTGCAGGCCGGCGCCCGACGGGTAGGGGAACATGTCCAGCACGTACAGCTTCTCCGCGCCGGCGCGCGGGTGCCGCGGGTCGGCCAGCGGACCGGTCGGGTTGGGGGCGTGGAAGGTGCCCTCGCGCGCCCAGGCGTCCTGCCAGCGCCGCTCGATCTCGTCGGCCAGGGCGGCCGTGTACCGGAACGGTGGCACGTCACTGGCCGGTGCGGCTGCCTCACTCATGGCGTCTCTCCTCGATCCGCTGTTCGTCGTACCGCGGGATGCGGGTCGGTCTCGTCCGGCAGGCACAAAAAAGCCCCTCGCGCAGGAGGGGCGGCCGTGCTGTCGCAGGTCAGTGCGTCAGCACGGCTCGGTAAGAAGCAGACCGGCCACGGACATGTCCCGCAGTCTACCGCCGGCCGGAACACGACGGGTACACGGTTACCCACCCGTGGACCCGCCGCCCGCCGTGCCGCCCGCCCTGCCGCCCGCCCTGCCGCCCGGCGGGTCGCTCCCGGGGCCGGCGCCGAACCCGGCGTCGGCGAGATCGTCGTACCGGGTCACCGGGGCCAGTGGGCTGCCCGCCCGGTAGGACGCCACGGCGAGCGCGTAGCCACCCACCGGCGCGCTGACCAGTTGCAGTCCGATGGCCACGGCGACCACCACCGCGCTGCGCGCGTCGAACACCAGCACCAGCACCCCCAGCAGGACGCACACCACGCCCAGACTCGCCGCCTTGGCCACGGCGTTCATCCGGTTGTAGACGTCCGGCAGTCGCAGCAGGCCCAGGGCGCTGACCGCGATCAGGCCGGCCCCCACCAGCAGCAGGACCGCCGCCAGCACGGTACGCATCAGCGGGACCGCCGGTGCACCAGGCGGGCCAGGGCGACCGTGGCCAGGAAGGCCACCAGGGTGCCGGTCAGCACCAGGTCCAGCAGGGCCGGGAAGTCCAGCCGGGCGGCCAGTACGGCCATCGCGGCCAGGACGACGAAGAAGCCCAGATCCAGGGCCGCCGCCCGGTCCGCGTCCGTCGGGCCGACGGCCAGCCGCCAGATCACCGGCAGCGCCGACAGCGCGAGCACGGCGAGCACCACGTCGAGCAGGATCACGCCCTCACCTCCCGTCCGGGTCGCCGGCCGCGGGCGCCGGTCCGGCCGGCCGCCGGCCGACGGGGCGCACGGCCGACAGCAGATTGCGCTGGAGTTCGACGATCTGGCGACGGAACCCGTCCGGATCGTCGGCGTACATGCCGTGCACGAAGAGCACCGGCGGGCTCGTCCGGACCGCCACCGTGAGGGTGCCCGGGGTCAGCCCGACGCAGAGCGCCGTCAGCACCACCTCGGTACTGCTCGCCCCGGGCAGCGGCACCCGGACGATCGCCGGGCACAGCCGCCAGCCCGGGGTCAGGATCTCCCGGGCGACGACCAGGTTGGCCACCACCAGGCGGGCGGCGAACCACCCGAGGAAGCGCAGGATCCGCCCGGTACGCACCACCGCTCGTCGCCCGACGTCCGCGCTCACCGTCCGTTCACCGCCCGTAGGTAGGCGGCGGGATCGAGCAGACCGGCCGCCGCCGTGTCGGCCAGCCCGAGCAGGGGCTGCGCCACCGGCCCGAGCAGCAACGACACCACCGCCAGGGTCAACGCCGGCAGCACCACCCGGGCCGGCAGGCGGACCGCCCCCACCCCGTCCGGTCCGGAGGGCTGTCCCCAGAACGCGGCACCCCAGATCTTGAGCATCGAGGCCAGCGTGAGCAGGCTGACGCCGACGGCCACCGTCACCGCGACCCAGTGCCCGGCGTCGCCGACCGCCCGGATCAGCAGGAACTTCGCCACGAACCCGGAGAACGGCGGGAGCCCGGCCAGGGATAGCGCGGCGCCGGCGAAGGCCAGGGCCAGCAGCGGACGGAGGGTGGCCAGGCCGCCGAGCCGGTCCAGCCGGTCGGTCCGGTGACCGGTGTGCACCGCGGCGGCGCAGAGGAACAACGCCGCCTTCACCAGGATGTACTGCGCCAGGTAGAAGACGGCCGCGGCGAGGCTCGCGGCGGTGAACAGGGCCAGCCCCAGCAGGACGTACCCGATCTGGCTGACCATGTGGAAGGTGAGCACCCGCCGCATCGTCGCCTCCCCGAGCGCGCCGAGCACCCCCACCACCATGCTGAGCAGCGCGGCCGTGGCGATCACCCAGTGGTACGCCGGATCGCCGTCGTACACGACGGCGTAGATCCGGATCAGGGCGTAGAGGCCGACCTTGGTGAGCAGCCCGGAGAAGAGCGCCAGCACCACCGGCGACGCCTCGGGGTAGGTCCTGGGCAGCCAGTCGTGCCACGGTACGACGGCGCTCTTGACCGCCAGCGCCAGCAGCACGACGCCCGCGGCCACGCCCACCGTGGGCGAGGTACGCGCCGCGGCGGCCAGGTCGCCGAAACGCACCGAGCCGGTCACCCCGTAGACCAGACCGACCCCGGCCAGCAGGATCGTCGAGGCGAGCAGGTTCATCGCCACGTACACCCGGGCGGCGCCGAGCCGGTCGGCGCCGCCGCCGCGCGCGACGAGCACGTAGGACGGCACCAGCATGACCTCGACCAGCACGAACAGGTTGAACAGGTCGGCGGTGAGGAACACGCCGTAGGCACCGGCCGACAGCACGAGCACCAGTGGCACGAACAGCGGATCGTGGTCGTCGCCGGATACGGCGGTCGTGGCGAGGCAGGCCAGCACCACCAGCGCGCAGACGGTGACCAGCAGCGCGCTGAACGCGTCGGCGGCGAAGCCGATCGCCACCAGCGGAGGCCAGCCGCCGATCCGCTCGGCCAGCACCGTTCCGTCGCGGGTGACCACCAGCAGCACCACTGCCCAGGCCAGCACGGCGGCGGTCACGGCGAGACCGGCCACCCGGTGTGCCGTACGTCGTCGCGGTGCGGCGAGCAGCAGCGCGGCGGTCAGCAGCGGGCCGGCGAGCGGCAGCACCAGCAGCCGGCTCACCGCGCTCCCCGCCCCTCGCGACCGTCGTCACCGTCGCCGCCCTCGGCGGCCGAGCGTCCGTCGGCGGTCTCCTCCGCGCCACCGTCGCCGGCCGGGACGTCCGCTCCGAGCAGCCCGAGCAGGTAGAGCGTGATACCGAAGCTGATCACGATGGCGGTGAGCGCGAACGCCTGCGGCAGCGGGTCCGCGGTCTGCTCGCCGGCGCCGTCGAAGGCGGG
The DNA here is from genome assembly GCF_900090295.1 of Micromonospora coxensis. Lineage (NCBI taxonomy): Bacteria > Bacillati > Actinomycetota > Actinomycetes > Micromonosporales > Micromonosporaceae > Micromonospora > Micromonospora coxensis. Next base: position 1,697,641 of record NZ_LT607753.1, read on the forward strand.
TGTCCGCCGGTCCAGCCCGCCGGCGGAGAGCAGCAGGACGTTGACCGCGTGCCCGAGCAGGACGAAACCGAGGATCACCCGGAGCTGGCCGCGCTGGAGCAGCAGGTGGACCGCGGCGGCCACCAGCACGCCCACGGCGACGGCGGCGGTCACCGCCGCTCTCCCGTCACGGCCGCCGAGGTCGGCACGTCGAGCCGGCGGACCGCCGCCACGATCAGCGCGAGCACGATCAGGTAGACCCCGAGGTCGAACAGCAGACTGGTGGAGAAGGGCAGGGCCGCCCCGCCGGGCAGGCCGGCCTTGCCGAGGCTGAGGAACGGCCTGCCCAGCGGCAGGGCGGCCAGCCCCACACCGACGCAGAGCAGTAGCCCGGCCACCAGCAGGGGCCGGGTGCGCAGCCGGCCGAGCAGGGGCGTCGCGGTGCCGGCGTACGCGAGGTGACCCAGCCCGACGGCGGTCCCGGCCAGCAGGGCGCCGATGAAGCCGCCACCGATCTCCTCGTGCCCGCGGACGAAGAGGAAGCCCGACACCACCAGCATCACCGGGGCGAGCAGCCGGTGGGCGAACACGAGCACCGGGTCGGCGGCGGGGGCAGGGCCCCGCTCCGGCGGGGTGAACCGGTCGGCGAGCGAGACCAGCCCGAGAGCCACGACGGCCAGGACCACCGACTCGCCGAGGGTGTCCAGCGCCCGGAACTCCACCAGGATGGTGTTGACCACGTTGCTCCCGCCGGTGGTCGGCCCCGCCTCGGCCAGCAGGTACCGGCCGGGTGCCGACAACTCACGCCGACCGGTCAACGCCGCGGTGCCGGCCGCCGCGGCCAGCCCGGTCGCACCGGCCAGCACCGCGCCGGCCAGCACGGCGCGCCGGGAGCCGCGCGGGGGTAGTCGCGGCTCCCGGCGGCGCAGCACCAGCATCACCACGATGGTGGTGAGCACCTCGACCAGCAGCAGCGTCAACGCGACGTCGGGCGCCCCGGCGGTGACGAACCAGACGGACAGCACCAGGCCGACCGTGCCGGTGAGGCCGACCGCGCCCAGTGCCGAGCGCACCGTGACCAGTCCGGCCAGGGTCACCACGAGCAGGAGCAGCAGCACCGCGTCGCCGGGGCGGGTCGCCTCGCGCACCGGCGGCGGCAGCGGGCCGAGGGCGACCGCGGCCACCACGGCCAGCACCGGCACGGCCAGCACCGGCCGGAGCAGGAACGCCGCCGGTCCGGCGGCCCGCGCCGGTCGGGCGACCGGGGCGCCGAGGTGCAGCAACCGGACGCGACCGGCCTCGAACCGGACGGCGAAGGGCGTCGTGGTGGGCAGGTGACGCAGCAGCCGGTCGGCCCGGGCGCGGAACAGGAAGAGCAGGGTACCGAGCAGAACGGTGAGCGCGGAGAGTCCGAGGGCCACGGTGAAGCCGTGCCAGAACGCCAGGTACGGCGGTTCCCCCTGGGGGCGGGCGTCGTTCGCGGCGCGCTGCACGACAGGACTGAGCAGGGTGACGGACGGTCCCAGCACGGCGGCCAGGATCGCGGCCACCGCGGCGGGCGCGACGAAGGAGCGCCGCGGGGCGCGTAGTCCCGGTTGGCGCAGCGGGCCGGTGAAGACACCGTGGACCAGTCGGGCCGCGTACGCGAAGGTCAGCACCGCGGCCAGCACCCCGAGCCCGGCCGCCAGCTGACCGGACCAGGGCACGTGGTGCGCCTCGACGAGGGCCTCGAAGATCGCCTCCTTGCCGACGAACCCGATCGTCGGCGGCAGACCGGCCATGGTGGCGGCGGCGAGGGCGGTGAACAGGGCTGTCGAGGGCATGACCCGATGCAGTCCGGACAGCTCCCGGATGTCCCGGCTGCCGGCCTCGTGGTCGATGATGCCGACCAGCATGAACAACGTCGCCTTGAACAGCGCGTGGGCGACGGTGTAGAGGATGGCCGCCGCGTCCGAGGCGGGGGTGCCCACCCCGACGACACCGACGATCAGCCCGAGCTGGCTCACCGTGGAGTACGCCAGCAGCGCCTTGAGGTCGTACTGGCGCAACGCCAGGAAGGCGCCGAGCACGGCGGTCAGCAGGCCGACCGTGAGCAGCGTCAGGTCCCACCCGGGGTGGCCGCCGAACAGGGCGGAGAACCGCATCAGCAGGTAGACGCCGGCCTTGACCATGGTGGCCGCGTGCAGGTAGGCGCTGACCGGGGTGATGGCGACCATGGCGCCGGGCAGCCAGAAGTGGAACGGCGCCTGCGCGGACTTGGTGAAGGCCGCGACCAGCACCAGCGCGCCGGCCGCCCAGGCCGGTCCACCGTCCAGCCGCTGCGGTTCGGCGAGGATGCGGCCGAGGTCGCTGGTGCCGAGGTCGAGGGTGAGGATCACGACCGCGACCAGCAGGGCCAGGCCGCCGCCCGAGGTGACCAGCAGCGCCCGTACCGCCGGTGGACCGGCGGCCGGCCGGCCCTGCCCGATCAGCACGAAGGACAGCACCGACGTCAGTTCCCAGAAGACGAACAGGACCAGCAGGTCGTTGGCGAGGACCAGGCCGAGCATGGCGGTGGCGAAGAGGGTCAGCAGCAGGTACGTCCGGGTGTGCGACTCCTGGCGACCGAGGTAGCGCGGACAGTACGCCATGATGAGGGCGCCCACGCCGAGCACCAGCAGGGCGAACACGAGGGCGAGCGCGTCCATCCGCAGGGCGGCCGAGACGTCCAGCGAGGGCAGCCACCGCCAGTCGACCGTCACCGTCTCGTCGGCGAGGATCACCGGCAGCGCCACCAGCAGCAGCCCGGCCGTCGCCAGGAATCCGGCGGCCAGCGGGTACCCGGCGTCGCGGCCCAGCCGGCGGGTGAGCAGGGGTACGCAGGCCGCGAGCGCGACCTGCCAGACGAGGACGACCGCCAGGATCATTACGGGCGGCGGTCAGTAGCCGAGGGCGGCGCCGTCGCCGCGCGGGTCGGCGCCGGCCTCCAGGAGCCCTCGTTCGGCGTCGATGCGGATGGCGTGGGCGTGGCCCATGTTGTCGTCCCAGTTGGGCAGCATCCGCACCGGCTGCCGGCGCCGTTGCAGCTCCCGGGCGACCTCGTCACCGATCCGACCCTCCAGGGAGAGATCCTTGACCGTGGTTCCCCAGGTATGCCCCATGAGCCAGCGCGGCGCCTCGATGGCCTGCTGGACGTCGTACCCGAAGTCGATCAGACGGGTCAGCAGGGCGGCGTGGGTCTGCGGTTGGCCCTCCCCGCCCATGCTGCCGAAGGCGAGCCAGGGCCGCCCGTCCCGGCAGACGAGCCCCGGGATGAGGGTGTGGAAGGTCCGCTTCCCGGGTTCCATCCGGTTGGGATGGGTCTCGTCGAGGGAGAAGAACGAACCGCGGTTCTGGGGGATGATCCCGGTGTCACCGGCGATCATCGCGCTACCGAAGTCGTGGTAGATGGACTGGATGGCGGAGACCGCCAGCCCGTCCCGGTCCACTGCGGTGAATGCGCAGGTGTCACCGCCCGGTGGGCGGCGGTGCGTCTGCGGGGAGTACCGCAGACCCGGCTCCACCTCGTCCATCACCATGGCCCGGTCGGGTCGGATCAGGGCGCGGCGGCGGGCCGCGTACTCCTTGTCGAGCAGGCTGGGCAGCGGGATGTCCACCCAGTGCCGGTCGGTCAGCCACTCGTCCCGGTCGGCGAAGGCGAGCTTCACCGCCTCGGCGAGGTGGTGGTAGTAGTCGGGCGTGCCGTCGCCCCAGGCCGCCACGTCGAAGCCCTCGACCAGGTTGAGGATCTGCAGGGCGGCGAAGCCCTGAGTGTTGGGACGCAGCTCGTACACCGTGTGGCCGCGGTAGTCGGTGCTGATCGGCTCCTCCCACTGCGCGTGGTAGGCAACCAGGTCGTCGGGGCGCAGGGGGGATCCGCCGACCGCCAACGCCCGGCAGAAGCGCCGCCCGAGGTCGCCCTCGTAGAAGCCGGCGCGGGCGCCGTGTGCGGCAATGGCCTCGAGCGAGGCGGCCAGCTCCGGCTGGCGCAACCGGTCCCCCTCGCGCAGCGCCCGTCCGTCGGGTACGAACTGCCGGGTGCTCTCCTCCCCGGACAGCAGCTCGAGGTCCTCGACCAGCCAGTCGCTGAGCGAGCGGGACACCGGCACCCCGTGCCGGGCGTAGTGCACCGCGTCGTCGAAGAGGTCGGCCCAGGCGAGCCGGCCGTGCCGCTCGTGGGCCAGCCGCCAGCCGTCCACGGCGCCCGGCACGGTCAGCGCGGACAGTGCTCCCCGTACCGGCACCTGCTCGGTGTGGCCGCGCTCGGCGTACCAGTCTCGGGTCGCCGTGGCGGCGGCCGGGCCGGAGGCGTTGAGCGCCTGGACCGGGCCGTCCGGACCGGCGATCAGCCAGAATCCGTCCCCGCCGAGGCCCGCCATGTGCGGGTACACGACGCAGAGCAGCGTGTTGACCGCGATGGCCGCGTCGACCGCGCTGCCACCGCGGCGCAGCACGGCCAGCCCGGCGCCGCTGGCGAGCACGTGTGGCGAGGAGACCGCGCCGCGGTCGGCTCGGGTCGGTGGTCGGCCGGTTCGGGGTCCGTGCGGCGCGGTCATCTCAGCCCTCTCCCGGGTACGGTGACGGATCGGCGAACGCGTCGGTGGTGGTGACGAACCCCCAGCACTGCTTGGTGTTGAACACCACGGCGTCCTTGCAGTAGGCGGGGCTGGAGGTGGCGGTGGCATCGGCGATGAGCACCGGGTTGTAGTCGCGGAAGTAGGCGTCCTCCAGCGTGGTGCTGACGCACTGGTCGGCGTTGACGCCACACACGAAGAGGGTCTGGATGCCCTGGGTGCGCAGCACCTGGTCGAGGTGGGTGCCGTAGAAACCGCTCATCCGCACCTTCTCCACCCGGATGTCGTCGTCGGTGATGTGGTCCTGCAGTTCGTCGACCATCCGCGCGCCCCAGGAGCCGGCGGTGAGCACCTGGCCGTGCTCCAGTTCCTCGCCGATACCCGGCTGGTCCCGCCGGTGCTTGAAGGAGTGCAGCGTGGGGGCCCCGAGGTTGCGCAGGTCGGGACGGTTGTGCCAGTAGATCCAGATGACGAACATGCCGTGCCGGCGGGCTGCCGTGACGGCCCGCCGCACACCGGGGATCGCCGCCCGGCACGCCTCGTGATCGAGCCCGGAGCGCTGAGTCCACCCACCGGGCGCGCAGAAGTCGTTCTGCATGTCCACCACCGCCAGCGCGCCCCGGTCGAGGTTGTCGACGAACGGGAGCAGCTCCGCCTCGAAGCGGACCAGTTTCCCCTCGGTGTGGTGGGGTGACAGGTGGACGAAGTCCTCGTACAGGTGCCACCGGTCGGCGCTGGCGCCAAGTTGGACTCCGCCGTCGCCGGTGTCGGCGTAGATCTTTCGGAAGCGCGGCACCGGTCAGTCCTTCCCTTCGTCGCCGCGGGGCACGAACCGCAGCGCCACGGGGATGACCCCGGCCACGGCGACCAGGGCCAGACCGGCCCACCACAACGGTGGGACATCCGCCTCGGTGCCGGCGCTGAGCGCCGGCAGCGCGACGAGGCACAGCACCATGGCCAGCAACAGCCAGCGCAGGTCGTTCACGGCAGCTCCCTTCCGTCAGACGAAGACCAGGGTCAGCAGACCGATCACCACCGCGGCGGCCACCGTCCAGGGCAGCGTCTTGCGCAGCACCGCGCCCTCCTGCCCGACGATGCCGGCGGTGCCGGTGCCGAGGACGATGTTGGCCGGAGCGACGGCGTTGCCGATCGCGCCACCGGCGCTCTGGGCGGCGACGACGGCGTTGCCGGAGAGTCCGGTGCCGGTGGCGACGCCCTGCTGGAGCTGGGCGAAGAGCACGTTGGAGGCGGTGTTGCTGGAGGTCATGAACGCCCCGATCAAGCCGATGATGTTGGCCAGGAAGGCGTAGACGAGCGGCGGGGACACCTGCTCCAGGCCCTGGGCCAGCACGTCGGTCTGGCCCGAGTGCTCCATCACGGCGGCGAGCACCAGGAACGACAGGATGGCGACCGAGGCCGGGGTGGCGTCGCCGGCCAGGCTCGACCAGATCGGCTGGCCGCCCTCCCGCTGCCGCTGCCGGGCGAAGAAGCCGCGTGCCCGGTAGACCAGCCAGGTGACCAGTACCGCGACGGCCAGCGATAGACCCGGGTGGGTGAACGGGGCGATCGGCGAGTACGGTCGCTCACCCTCGTTCACCACGTCGTATCCGGTGTCCGCCCCGGGGAAGGGCGGCCCGAACTCGACCTGGTCGAGCAGGTTCACCACCGGCGGCACCGCGAGGGTGAGGACGGCCACCAGGGTCAGCACGGCGTACGGCAGCAGCGCCCAGCCGAGGCCCATGACGGGTTCGTTCTCCTCCTCGTCCCCCTCACCGGCGTCGTCGCGCATGGCGGGACGTTCCCGAACGTCGCGGGCCGGCTCGCGGTAGCGGGACCAGCGCGACAGCGGATAGAGCGCCACCAGCGCGACGGTGCTGGCGAGGAAGGCGGACAGCAGCGGCTCCCAGTACATGATCACGAGCTGGAGCCCGGCGTGCAGCGCCGAGATGATCAGGATCAGCGGCCAGGCGACCCGGACCCCCCGTGCCCTCCCGGCCATCCACGCGATGGTGACCCCGGCCATCAGCGTCACCGGGGCGAGCAGCACCGCGGTGATCAGCGCGGTGCCCAGCTCATCGTCCAGGTCGACCACCTGCAACGTGGCGATCCAGCCGACCGCCAGGGTGCCGAACATGTTGGCCCAGGCGTGCCCGATCAGCGGAATGGCCACCGCGTAGATGGGACGTACCCCGATCGCCAGCAGCAGCGGCGCCACGATGGCGATCGGCGCGCCGAAGCCGGCGATGCCCTGCATGAAGGAGGCGAACACCCAGCCGAAGCCGAGGACCAGGAACACGTGGTTACGGCTGTACCGGGACAGGCCACGGCGCAGCGCGTCGAATGCACCGGCGGCGGTGCCCACCCGGTACAGCAGCAGCGCCGGCCAGATCACCAGCAGGATGAACACCGCGTCCCAGACGCCCTTGCCGGCGCCCACGGCGAGGGTCTCGAAGGGCGTACGGAAGAAGACCAGCGCGACCACGGCGGCCAGGAACATGCCGACGGGGCCGGCCTCGGGAGCCTTCCAGCGCAGCACCGCCAGCAGGACCAGCAGGACCACGATCGGACTGAATGCCAACAGCCAGTAACCGAGGTTGATCGGCAGAGCCGAGTCCGTCATGTTCGCTCCCGTCCGGATCAGACGCCGCGTCTACCCGATGAGCAGGGACGCATGCGTCCCCCGACCGGCGAAATTTCCGGGCGTAACCGACGGACTACCTGCGGGGGTCGGCGACAGCGGTAAACATGGTTAGCCTGAGAGGCCAGTGAGATTTCTGCGGCAGACGTGGCTCGGCGTCGCGAACCCAACGGCGGGTCCAGGTGCTCTTTACAGAGCTGCCGTTCCGGCGACGAGGAGGAGGCCCGTGACACAACAGACCTGGGACGAGGTGGGCGGCCTGCTGCCGCACGACGAGTTCCGCGCCGCCAGCGAAGCCATCGTGGCCAACATCGAGCAGGTCATCGAAGGCAAGACCGCGACCGTGCGCCTCGCCCTGGCCGTCCTGCTCGCCGAGGGTCACCTGTTGATCGAGGACGTCCCGGGCGTCGGCAAGACGAAGCTGGCCAAGGCCCTGGCCCGCTCCATCGACTGCTCGGTGCGCCGGATCCAGTTCACCCCCGACCTGCTGCCCAGCGACGTCACCGGGGTCAGCGTCTACAACCAGGAGACGCACGACTTCGAGTTCCGCCCGGGCGCGGTCTTCGCCAACCTGGTCGTCGGCGACGAGATCAACCGGGCCTCGCCGAAGACCCAGTCCGCGCTGCTGGAGTGCATGGAGGAGCGGCAGGTCACCGTCGACGGCGTGACGTACCAGCTCCAGACGCCGTTCATGGTGATCGCCACCCAGAACCCGATTGAGATGGAGGGCACCTACCCCCTCCCCGAGGCCCAGCGCGACCGGTTCACCGCGCGGATCGCGATGGGCTACCCGGGCCCGGAGGCCGAGCTCGCCATGCTGGACGGCCACGGCGCCGCCGACCCGTTGCAGGAGCTGCGGCCGGTCTCCGACGCCGACACCGTGCGCCGGCTGATCGCCACGGTCCGCCAGGTGCACGTCGCCGACGCCGTCAAGCAGTACGCCGTCGACCTGGTCACCGCCACCCGGGAGTCGCCCGAGCTGCGCCTCGGCGCGTCCCCGCGGTCCACCCTGCAACTGCTGCGCACCGCCCGCGCGGTGGCGGCGCTGGAGGGGCGCGACTACGTCCTCCCGGACGACCTGCAGGCCCTCGCGGTGCCGGTGCTGGCGCACCGGATCATTCCGACCGCCGACGCCCAGCTCGCCCGGCGCACCACCGACGCGATCGTCTCCGAGCTGGTGCACCGGCTGGCGCTGCCGCAGGACCGCAAGCGCACCCCGTACGACGCGTCCCGGCCCGCCTACCCCGGCAACGGTCGTCCGCCGTTCGAGCCGCGGAGGCCGTGACGTGCGCGACGGGCTGCGCGGTCTGACCACCCGCGGCCGCTCGTTCCTGGCGGCCGCGGTCGCGGCGGCGGTCTCCGCCGGCATCCTCGGGGAGAAGGACCTGCTGCGGGTGGCGGTGCTGCTGGCCGCCCTGCCGCTGCTCGCCGCGCTGTACGTCGGGCGCAGCCGCTACAAGCTCGCCTGCAACCGGTCGCTGGAGCCGCACCGGGTGCCGGTCGGGGCCAGCTCCCGGGTCGTGCTGCGCCTGCAGAACATGTCCCGGCTGCCCACCGGCACCCTGCTGCTGGAGGACCGGCTGCCGTACGCGCTGGGCAGCCGGCCCCGGGTGGTGCTGGAGCGGCTCGGCGCGCACCAGGCCAGCTCGGTGGCGTACACCGTGCGCGCCGACGTGCGCGGCCGGTACGAGGTGGGCCCGCTGGTGGTCCGGATGACCGACCCGTTCGGGCTCTGCGAGCTGACCCGGGCCTTCCCCAGCACCGACCACCTGACGGTGATCCCGCAGGTCACCCCGTTGCCGGCGGTCCGCCTGCCGGGTGAGTACGCCGGCAGCGGCGACAGCCGGGCCCGGTCGGTGGCGGTGCACGGCGAGGACGACGCCGCCACCCGGGAGTACCGGATGGGCGACGACCTGCGCCGGGTGCACTGGAAGTCGACCGCCCGCACCGGCGAGCTGATGGTGCGGCGCGAGGAGCAGCCCTGGGAGAGCCGGGCCACCGTGGTGCTCGACACCCGCGCGTACGGCCACCGCGGCGACGGCCCGACGGCCAGCTTCGAGTGGGCGGTCACCGCCGCCGCGAGCGTCGCCGTGCACCTGCGGCAGTCGGGCTACAAGCTGCGCCTGGTCACCGGCTCCGGGGTGGACGTCGACGCCACCGAGGCGGCCGGCGACGGCGTGCTCCTCGATCACCTGGCCGACGTCCGGCTCGACCAGCGCGGCGACGTCGCGACCCTGGTGCAGCGGGTCCGCCAGCGCGCCGACGGCGGACTGATCATCGCGCTGCTCGGGTCGCTGGGCACGGCCGAGGCCGAGCTGCTGTCCGGCCTGCGCGGCAACGGCGCGACGTGTGTGGGCTTCCTGATCGACAGCAGCACCTGGCTGAACCTGCCGGAGAAGGCCCGCGCCGAGTCCGAACGCGCCCACGGCGCCGCCGCGCTCGCCCTGTTGCAGGGCGGCTGGCGGGTGATCGGGGTCGACCACGGCGGCCGGCTGCCGGCGCTGTGGCCGCAGGCGGCCCGCGGTTCGCAGGGGTTCGCCCTGCGGGCGGCCATGGCCGAGACGGTCGCCGGCGTCGTCCGGTGACAGGGAGGGTGAGATCGTGATCGCGTCCCGGAACCTCGGCTTCGTGGCCGCCGCGGCGACACTGCTCGCCGCGGCGCCACTGTCGTCGATCTTCCAGCGGTGGACCTGGCTGATCCAGGCCGCCATCGCGGTGGCCGTGGTGGCCGGCGTGGCCGCGCTGGCCCGACTGCTGCGCGCCCCGGTCTGGGGACAGGCGCTGGCCATGCTGGGCGGCCTGCTGCTGGCGTTGACCTGGCTCTTCCCCGGCGGCACCGAACTGGTCGCGGTCATCCCCACCCCCGCCACCCTGGCCCACTTCGGCGAGCTGGTGCAGGGCTCGGTGCAGGACATGCGCTCGTACGGCGTGAAGGTGCCGGACACCACCCCGCTGCTGTTCATCACCGTGCTCGGGGTGGGCGCCGTGGCCGTGCTGGTCGACCTGCTGGCGGTGGGACTGCGCCGCCCGGCGCTGGCCGGCCTGCCGATGCTGGCGATCTACTCGGTGCCGGTCGCGGTCTACGTGGACAGCGTGCCGGCGGTGCCGTTCGTCGTCGGCGCCTGCGGCTACCTCTGGCTGCTGGTCACCGACAACGTGGAGCGGGTACGCCGCTTCGGTCGCCGGTTCACCGGCGAGGGGCGCGACGTCGACGTCTGGGAGGCGTCCCCGCTGGCCGCCGCCGGCCGCCGGCTGGCGGTGGTGGGCGTGGCGCTGGCGGTGGCCGTGCCGCTGGCCGTGCCGGGGATGACCGGCGGGCTGCTCGACCAGTTCAACACCGCCGGCGACGGCACCGGCAACGGACGGCCCGGGCAGGGCGGGAGCCCCGGCCGGATCGACCTGTTCGCCGCGCTCAGCGGGCAGCTCAACCAGTCCGAGGTGGCCGAGATGGTCAAGGTCACCACCACCGAGTCCAGCCCGTTCTACCTGCGCTTCGGGGTCGCCGACGAACTGCGTCCGGACGGCTTCCGGGTACGTCCGCCCAACGGCCGGCGGGTCGACCGGGACCTGCCCGAGGTGCCCGCGCGTCAGGGCGTCGAGCAGCAGCGCCACCGGGCGACCGTGGAGGTCAGCCGCAACCTGACCATGCCGCTGGTGCCGGTCTACTCCGATCCGGTCGGCGTGGACGGCCTCAGCGGCAACTGGCTCTACGACCAGAACCTCGGCGTCGTCTTCTCCAACCGGGACAACTCCCGGGGCAAGCGCTACTCCTTCGAGTACGTCCGGTCGACGTACAGCCCGGCGGCGCTGCGCCGCGCGCCCTCCCTGCCGGCCGAGCACCCGATCGCCGTCCAGCAGACCCGCCGGCCGGCGGTGCAGCAGGTGGACCTGCTGGTGTCCCGGCTGATCGAGGGAAAACGCACCGACTACGACAAGGTGCGGGCGATCTACGACTACTTCTCCCGGGACAACGGCTTCAGCTACTCGCTGAGCACCAAGGGCGGCACCAGCGGCCAGGAGATCGTCGACTTCCTCACCAACAAGGTCGGCTTCTGCCAGCAGTACGCGGCGGCGATGGCCTGGCTGGTGCGCTCCGCCGGCATCCCGGCCCGGGTGGCGTTCGGGTTCACCAACGGCACCGGCGCCGGGGACGGCGCCTGGGTGCTGACCAACCGCAACCTGCACGCCTGGACGGAGGTCTACTTCGACCAGATGGGCTGGGTGCCGTTCGACCCCACCCCCGCGTACGCCGTGCAGGGCGCGAACCGCTCGGCCTGGGCCCCGGACAGCGACGCCCCGGACCCGGAGCCGTCGAGCACCTCCGCGCCGGGGGCCACCCCGGACGACCCGGGCGCCACCGCCGGGCCGGACCGGCAGGACCCGGCCGACCGGGAGGTCGACGAGGGCTTCGACCCGGTCACCGGCGCTCCGGTACGTCGTACCCCCACCTGGCCGTGGTGGACGGCGGGCGGGGTGCTGGCGCTGCTCGCCCTGCTCTCCGTGCCGGCGCTGCGCCGGGTGACGCTGCGCCGCCGACGGCACGTCCGGCCCGCCCCGGCGGCGGTGACGGCGGCCGGTTCCGGCGACGCCGCCGGCCCGGAGGCGACCGGCATGGTCGTGCTCGGCGCGGACCGGGACCGTGCCCGGGCCGACGCCCACGCGGCGTGGGACGAACTGCTGGACACCCTGGTCGACTTCCGGGTCCGCGTCGACCGGACGGAGACGCCCCGGGCGACCGCGGAGCGCCTGGTCCGGGACGCCCTGGCCGACGACGCGACCTCGACGGCGGCGGTACGGCTGCTCGGCCGCGCGGAGGAGCGGGCCCGCTACGCCCGCGACCCGCTCACCGGCGAGCCGCTGCACCCGGCCCTGACCTCGGTACGCGGGGCGCTCGCCGCCCGGTCCGACCGGCGTACCCGGCTGCTGGCCGCCCTGCTGCCGCCGTCGGTGCTGCTGCGCTGGCGGCTGGCCGTCGCGGATCGCTCCTCGTCGCTGGTGGCACGGGGTGGACAGGCCCGGTACCGGCTGGCCCGGTGGAGCCCGCGCCGCCTGCTGGCCCGCCGCGCCTGACCCGCCGACCCGCCGACCCGTCGAGATCACGCTGCGTCCTGGGTGTGGTGGCCTCCGCCTCGCGGACCACCACCACATCCAGGACGTGGCGCCGCTCACCGTGCACCGCGCCGAGCCCGGCGGACGGGGCGGGGCGGGGCGGGAGCGAGAAACGGCCGGGGGCCGGGTGCGGACAGGGTGGTACGACGGTGGTGGCCGGATCAGGTCCGGCACCTACCGCCGTCGTGGTGACGCCGGCCCGCCCTCAGCGGCGGGCGACGACGGTCAGCGATGTCCCTCCGGGCGCTGACGCCACCGGTCCTCCATGCGGTCCAGCAGTGACGGCCGTCGACCCGCGCGCCCGCGTGGACGACGACGACTGGTCGTGCCACCCACCACGTGCAGGTCGGGTGACTGCGCCCTGCGCTGCGACTGCACCGCGTAGCCCAACGCGGCCAGCATGACGACGAAGCCCGCCACGGCCAGTGGCGGAGTCTTGATCACCGCGCCGTAGACCAACAGGGCCAGGCCGACGACGACCACGCCGGCAGCGACGAGCAGGCGACGCCGCGCGTGGAAGCGCGGATCGCTGGCGCGCACGGCCGAGGCGAATTTGGGGTCCTCGGCAAGCGACCGCTCGATCTGCTCGAACAGCCGCTGCTCGTGCTCCGAGAGCGGCACGGCACTCCTCCCCGGTCACGTTGGTCGGCCCGGTCGGGCCGACAGACCGTGGCAGCCAACCGGCTGCTTGCCGACAAGTCTACGAGGGGGGTCGCGCGTCGGAAAGCGGGACGACCTACGGCCGGGTCGGATTTTCCCGCCGAGGGGTATCACCCCTACCGAGCAGACTGGCCGGACCTATGACGGACCGCCCGAATCGGGCAGCTGCGGCGTCCGCGGCGGCTTCCGCCTCCCGCCAGCCGCGCTCGGGCGCGCCGAGGGTCAACTGCCGGGGCGCGCCGCTCGCCCCGGCCAGCCCTTCGACGCGTACACCGACCAGCCGGATGCGCTCGCCCGGGTCGAGGGCGGTGTAGAGCGCCCAGGCGGTGTCGAACACCTCCCGGGCCACGTCGGTCGGCCCGCCGAGGGTGCGCGACCGGTTGACGGTGCGGAAGTCGGCGAGCCGTACCTTGATCGACACCGTCCGGCCGACCTGCCCGGCGCGGCGCAGCCGGGCGCCCACCTTCTCGCTGAGGGCGAGCAGCGCGCGGCGGATCTCCAGCGGGTCGTCCACGTCCGCGTCGAAGGTCACCTCCGCGCCGATCGACTTCTCCACGTGCTCCGGGCTCACCGCGCGCGGGTCACGGCCCCAGGCCAGCTCGTGCAGGTGGGTCGCGGACGCCTCGCCGAGCGCCCGGCGGAGCATCCCGTACGGCGCCTCGGCGAGGTCACCGATGGTGGACAGGCCGAGCCGGCGCAGCGTCTCGGCGGAGCGCTCCCCCACTCCCCAGAGCGCGGACACCGGCAGCGGGTGCAGGAACTCCAACACCCGGTCGGCGGGGACCACGAGCAGCCCGTCCGGTTTGGCGCGGGTGGAGCCGAGCTTGGCCACGAACTTGCTCGGCGCCACCCCGACCGAGCAGGTGAGCCCCTGCTCCTCGGCGACCCGCCGGCGGATCAGCCGGGCGATCTCGGCCGGCGGGCCGAACAGCCGCCGGGCCCCGGCCACGTCGAGGAACGCCTCGTCGAGGGAGAGCGGCTCGACCAGCGGGGTGACGTCGCGGAAGATCCGCATGACCGCCCGGGAGGCGGCCGAGTACCGGCCGGAGTCGGGTGGGAGGTAGACCGCGTGGGGGCAGAGCGCGCGGGCCCGCATGGTGGGCATGGCGCTACGGACGCCGTACCGCCGGGCCTCGTAGCTGGCGGAACTGACCACGCCGCGCGGCCCGGTGCCGCCGACCACGACGGGCCGGCCGCGCAGCTCCGGACGGTGGCGCACCTCGACGGAGGCGAAGAAGGCGTCCATGTCGACGTGCAGGATCGGGCTACCCGAGTCGTCGGCGCCCGGCCCGAAGCGCGGGTCTCCGCCGCGCGGCAACGACTGGCTCCGACCCATCCCCGCAGGTTAGCGGGCACCTCCGACAGACCGCCCGGACGGCCGGCGGCGCGCGGCGTCACCCTGCCCGCCCGGGCGGCCCGCGCCGTCAGCCCCGGTCGGCGGACGCCAGGCCCCCGGACGGCCGGTGGCCCGCGGCGTCGCCCGATCCGCCCGGGTGGCCGGTGCCGTCGGCCCGGTCGGCGGACGGCGTCCCCGGGGGTACCCGGCGCAGGGCGACGGCGCTGACCAGCGCCCCGGTGAGCAGGATCGCCGCGCCGACGACCGCGGCGACGGTGAACCCGTCGGTGAAGGCGACGAAGGCCCGGTCGCGCAGCACCCCGGCCACCTCGGCCGGTAGCTGGCCGGCCACGGCGAGGGCGCCGCCGACGGTGTCGGTCGCGGCGTGGGCGAGGTCGTCGCCGAGCCCGGCCGGCACCTCGCCGTCCATCCGTGCCCGGTAGACGCCGGCGGCGATGCTGCCCAGCACGGCGATGCCGAGCGCGCCGCCGAACTCGGTGCTGGTCTCCGAGATCGCCGAGGCGGCCCCCGCCCGCTCGGGCGGCGCCGTGGTGAGCACGAGCGAGGTCGCCAGGGTGCTGGTCGTCCCGACGCCGACGGTGAGCAACCCGTAGCTCCCGATCAGCCACCACACCGGCGCGTCGACCCGCACGGTGCTGACGAGCAGGAAGCCGCCGGCGGCGACGGCCAGTCCCGCGGCGACGAGGATCGCGGGCCGGACGTGCGGGGCGAGCGCGGACGCGAGGGCGACGCCGATGACGCTGCCGACGATGGTCGGGAGCATCCAGAGCGCGGCGTCGAACGGGTCGAGGCCGAGCACCGTCTGCAGGAAGGTGACCGCGAGCAGGCCCATGCCGGCGCTCGCGAAGGTGATCGCCGTGTTCGCGCCGATGGCGGCGGTGAAGGAGCTGCGCGCGAAGAGCCGGACGTCGATCATCGGCTGTGCGCTGCGGCGTTGCCGGCGGACGAAGAGGACGCCCGTGGCGAGGCCGCCGAGGAGGGCCAGCAGGGACAGCGGGTCGAGGCCCTCCGCGGCGGCGTGCTTGACGGCGTAGATGACCGGCAGCACGGCTCCCCACGAGAGCAGGGCACTGAGCGGGTCGAAGCGTCCCGGGCGCGGGTCCCTCGACTCGGGCAGCAGGAACGGCCCGACGGCGAGCAGCAGGAGCATGACGGGGACGTTGATGACGAACACCGAGCCCCACCAGAACCGCTCCAGCAGGAAACCGCCGATGATCGGGCCGATGGCGATGCCGCCGGTGAAGCCGGCCGTCCAGATGCCGATCGCCGTCCGGCGCTGATCGTCGTCGGCGAACATGCCACGGATCAGGGAGAGCGTCGACGGCGCGAGGGTGGCCCCGCCGAGCCCGAGCAGGGCCCGGGCGGCGATGAGCAGTTCCGGGGTGGTGGCGAACGCGGCCAGCAGGGAGGCCGCGCCGAACGCGGCGGCGCCGAACAGCAGCAGCCGGCGGCGGCCGATGCGATCGCCGAGGCCGCCCATGGTCACCAGCAGACCGGCCATCACGAAGCCGTAGATGTCCATGATCCACAGGTACTGGCCGGCGCTCGGTTCGAGTTCGGCACTGATCCACGGGGCGGCCATGAACAGGACGGAGAGGTCCATGGAGGCGAGGAGGGCGGGGATCACGAGGGCGACGAGGCCGATCCACTCGCGACTGCGGGCACGGGGAGGAACAGAGGTGGTCACGCCGCGAAATGTACACCCGTACAAGACATGCGTACAAGACGTTTGTACAATACGGATGTTCAAGGCGGGCACTAGACTGCCGGCATGGGACAGCGAGAGGAACTGCTGGCGGGCGCGAAGCGGTGCCTGGCGGAGAAGGGCTACGCGCACACCACGGCCCGCGACATCGTGGCGGCGACCGGCGCCCACCTCGGCTCCATCGGCTACCACTTCGGCAGCAAGGACGCCCTGCTCAACGCCGCCGTGCTGGAGACCTTCGACGCCTGGGGGGACGCGATCGCGGCGAGCGTCGTGGCCGAGCCCGGCGGCGCGCCGCTGGAGCGCCTCCGGCGGTTCCTGCACGGGGTGTTCGAGACCGCGCGCGAGCAGCGGGCGGTCCTGGTGGCGAGCGTGCAGGCGTACGCGCAGGCGGAGTTCGCCCCCGAGGTGCGCGACCAGTTGGCGGCCGGCTACGCGGCCAGCCGGCGGGACCTCGCCGCGTTGACGCTCGACGTGACGCCGGCCGAGGTCTCGCCCGAGCAGGCGAGCCGGTACGGTTCGCTCGCCCTCGCGCTCATCAACGGCGCCATGCTCCAGTGGCTGCTCGACCCCGGCTCGGCCCCCACCGCCGACGACCTCGTCCGGGCGATCGAGGGGCTCGCCGGGCACGGGCGGTGACGACGGCCCGACCCGCCTGCCCCTGACCGCCGTCGGCGGGCCGGCGATCCGGGGGCAGGGCCCACGCCGCCGGCCGGGGCGACCGGCGGCGGATCGGCCGCCACGCGGGGCAGCGATCCACCCCGGAGGACGCCACGGCGGCCCCCGTCGGTCAGCCGCGCACCACGAGCAGCGGGATGGTCATCTCGGCCGCGGTGTCCGCCCCGTGGTACGCCACCAGCCGGGACACCGCCGGCGGCTCGGAGCGGCTGGCCAGCACCGCGTACGTGCCGTGGCAGGTGACCACCACGTCACCGACGCGCGCCAGGTGCTCCTCCGGCACCGGGCCGAACCGGCCGGTGGCCACCGCCTCGGCGCGGGTCTGCACCCGGGCGGCCGGACCGAGCACCGCCGACCAGGCGGCCACCACGTCGTCGGCCGCGCCCGGCGCGACGTGCAGGTAGCGCACCCGAGGCTCGCCCGAGACCACCCGGACCCCGTCGCGCAGCCGGGGATCGGTGTCCAGGTCGAAGCGGTGCGCGGCGGGCACGTCGAGCTGGCCGTGGTCGGCGGTGACCAGCAGCGCGGCGTCCGGCGGGAGCCCGTCGACGAGGCGGGCGAGCAGCGCGTCCACCCCGGCGGCGGCGAGCCGCCAGGGCGCGGAGTCGACCCCGCTGAGGTGACCGTGCCGGTCCAGGTCGGGGTGGTAGCCGGAGACCAGGGTCGGGCCGTCGCCGGCGGCGAGCGCGGCGAGCATCGTGGCGGCCAGCGCGTCGACACCGGCCGCGCCCCGGTAGTCGCCGCCCCGGTTGGCGGCCAGGGTCAGCCCGCTGCCGGCGTACTCGGGGCGGCTGACCACGGTCACCGCCACGCCCGCCGCCCGGGCCCGCTCCCACTGCGTGCGTACCGGCTGCCAGCGCAGCGGCTCCGGGTCGCCGGTCCACTCGATGTGGTTGAGCACCCGGTCGGTGCCGGGCACCCGGACGGTGAAGCCGAGCACCCCGTGCGGCCCGGGCGCCGCACCCGCGCCGAGGCTCACCAGGCTGGTCGGGGTGGTGGACGGGAACCCGGCGGTCAGCGGCCGGCCGACGGTGGCGGCGAGCCCGGCCAGGGTCGGCGCGTACGGCGCGGCGGTGGGGATCTGGTACCAGCCGAGGCCGTCGACGAGCAGCACCGCGATCCGGCGCACCCCGGCCAGTCGGGGCGTCAGGCCGAGCAGGTCGACCGCGCCGGGCACCCCGAGCACGGCCAGCGCGCTGGGCACCACGTCGGCCAGGCTGCCCCCGCCGTACCGGGGCGGCACGATCTCCAGCGGCCCGACGTGGCCGAGCCCCGGCCCGTCCGGCCCGCCCGGCGCTCGTCGCGGGTCGCTCACGCCGGGCGGCGGGCGAAGAGGTGCAGTTGGGCGGCGAGATCCCGGTACGGCGACCGGGCCGCCAGGGCGCGTTCCAGCTCGACCAGGGCGGCCGGCTGGCCGTCGGCCACCGCGGCGGGGAGCAGGTCGGCCAGGACGCGTACCCCGTGGATCTCCTCCACGGTGAGCCCGGCGGCGCCGAGCAGCGCGGTGGCGCTGTCGGCGTCGAAGCGTCGGCGCAGGGTGTCCCGGGCCCCGGCGGAGCCGTCCGGGGCGGCGGCGAGCGCGGCGGCGACGTCCAGGTGCCCGTTCATCGCCCGGCCCAGCACGGCGGCGGCCCGTCCGGCGACCAGCACGCTGGCCGCGCCGGCCGGGCGCAGCGCGGCGGCGAGGGCGACGGCCACCGGCGCCGGGTCGTCGACCACTTCCAGCACGGAGTGGCAGAGCACCAGGTCGACACTGGCCGGCTCGACCAGCCCGGCCAGCGCGTCGCCGTCGCCCTGCACCGCGCGTACCCGGTCGGCGACCCCGGCCTCGGCGGCCCGGCGGGTCAGCGCGGCGAGCGCGTCGGGGCTGGCGTCGACCACGGTGACCCGGTGCCCGGCCTGGGCGAGCGGGACGGCGAAGCCGCCCGTCCCGCCGCCGACGTCGAGCACGGTGAGCCGGTCGCCGGCGCGTCGGTCCAGCTCGGCGGCGAGGACCGACCAGATGACAGCGGTACGGGGGGTCAACGGCGGTTCGGTGAACCGGGTGGTCTGCTCCACCCGGTCGAGCCTAGTCACCCGCGCCACCGGAGGCCCCGCAGGCGGTGCCGTCAGGACTCCCCGCCGGCGGCGGGGTCCTCCTCCGCGCGGGAGCGCTGGGCGTTGGCCACCGGCCCGTCGGTCACCTGGTACTCGCGGGGCTCCGCGTCCTGCTCCGGCGACCAGCCGGCACCGAGCCGGGTACGCCGGACGTTCGCCACACCACCGGTGTACGTGCTGTTGAAGGTCATGGTCCACCCCCTTGCCGAGCGGGCCACTCTGCCCGCGCGTGTGCGGAAGTCTCCCTCGTCCGGCCCTGGGAAACCGTAATGTGGATCACTCCGCTCAGCGGAAGTCCCGCGACGCCGGGCTGACCGGAGGCTCGATCGGGTCCAGCCGGTCGGCGGTGAGGCTGGTGACGCCCTCGTGCCGTTGCAGCCGTCCCCGCACCACCAACGCCGCGCTGGTGCGCGCTGTCCTCCGGTAGCGCTGCCACAGCCCCGGCGAGCACGTGACGTTGAGCATCCCCGTCTCGTCCTCCAGGTTGAGGAAGGTGACCCCGCCGGCGGTCGCCGGGCGCTGCCGGTGGGTGACGATCCCGCCGACCCGGATCCGCCGGCCGGACTCCACCCGGCCGAGCCGGGCGATCGGCACCGCGCCGAGGGCGTCGAGCCGGTCGCGGATGAACCGGGCCGGGTGGTTCTCCGGGGAGAGCCCGGTGGCCCAGACGTCGGCGACGAGCCGGTCCACCGCCTCCATCCCGGGCAGGGTGGGCGCGGCGGTGCCGGTCACCGTGCCGGGCAGCCGGTCCGGCCGGTCCTGGGCCGCCGCGCCGGCGGCCCAGAGGGCCTGCCGCCGGGTCAGCCCGAAACAGGCGAAGGCGTCCGCGGTGGCCAGCGCCTCCAGCTGCGCGGCGGTGAGACCGACCCGCCGGGCCAGGTCCGGCATGTCCCGGTACGGCCCGCGCGCGGCCCGTTCCGCCTCGATCCGCTCGGCCACCCCGTCGCCGAGGGTACGCACGCTGCCCAGCCCGAGCCGGACGGCCGGCCCGCCGAGGCCCCACTCGTGCGGCGGCTCCCCCGGCCGGCTCCCCCACCGGGTCTGCGGCGTCGACTCCAGCACCGCCTCGGCCCCGCTGGCGTTGACGTCCGGGCGGCGGACCTCGACGCCGTGCCGGCGGGCGTCGTCGACCAGGGTCTGCGGCGAGTAGAAGCCCATCGGCTGGGCGTTGAGCAGCGCGGCCAGGAACGGGCCGGGGTGGTAGCGCTTGAGCCAGGAGCTGGCGTAGACCAGGTAGGCGAAGCTCATCGCGTGGCTCTCCGGGAAGCCGTAGCTGGCGAACGCGGTGAGCTTGCGGTAGACGTCGTCGGCCAGTTCGCCGGTGATGCCCCGCTCGGCCATCCCGGCGTAGAGCCGGTCGGCGATCTGCGCCATCCGCTCCACCGACCGTTTGGCCCCCATCGCCCGGCGCAGCTGGTCGGCCCCGGCGGCGTCGAAGCCGGCCAGGTCGATGGCGAGCTGCATCAGCTGCTCCTGGAACAGCGGCACGCCGAGGGTCTTCTCCAGCGCGTTGCGCATCAGCGGGTGCGGGAAGGTCACCGGCTCCTGCCCGTTCTTGCGCCGGATGAACGGGTGCACCGAGCCGCCCTGGATCGGGCCGGGCCGGATCAGCGCCACCTCCACCACCAGGTCGTAGAACTCGCGGGGCTTGAGCCGGGGCAGGGTGGCCATCTGGGCCCGGCTCTCCACCTGGAACACCCCGACCGAGTCGGCACGGCAGAGCATGTCGTAGACCTCGGGGTCGTCCAGCGTCATGTCGCCCAGGTCGAGGGTCATCCCGATCATGTCGTAGCCGTAGTGCAGCGCGGAGAGCATGCCGAGGCCGAGCAGGTCGAACTTGACCAGGCCGACGGCGGCGCAGTCGTCCTTGTCCCACTGGAGCACGCTGCGCCCGGGCATCCGGCCCCACTCCACCGGACAGACCTCGATCACCGGCCGGTCGCAGATCACCATGCCGCCGGAGTGGATGCCCAGGTGCCGGGGAAAGGTCTGCAACTCGTTGGCGTACGCCACCACCTGCTCGGGGATGTCCTCGACGTCGACTGCGGCGACCGAGCCCCAGCGGTCGATCTGCTTGCTCCAGGCGTCCTGCTGTCCGGGCGAGAACCCGAACGCCTTCGCCACGTCCCGCACCGCCGACCGGGGCCGGTACGAGATGACGTTGGCGACCTGGGCGGTGTGCTCGCGGCCGTACCGGGCGTAGACGTGCTGGATCACCTCCTCCCGCCGGTCGGACTCGATGTCCACGTCGATGTCGGGCGGGCCGTCGCGTTCCGGGGCGAGGAACCGTTCGAAGAGCAGCCGGTGCCGGACCGCGTCGACGTTGGTGATCCGCAGCGCGTAGCAGACCGCCGAGTTGGCCGCCGAGCCCCGACCCTGGCAGTAGATGTCCTGCTCGCGGCAGAACGTGACGATGTCGTAGACCACCAGGAAGTAGCCGGGGAAGCCCAGCTCCTCGATCATCTTCAGCTCGTGGTCGAGCTGCGCGTACGCCTCCGGGTGCGCCTCGGGCGGGCCGTAGCGCTCCCGGGCCCCCTGCATCGTCAGGTGCCGCAGCCAGCTCATCTCGGTGTGCCCCGGCGGCACCGGGTACGCCGGCAGCCGGGGCGCGACCAGTTGCAGGTCGAACGCCAGCTCCGCGCCGAACTCGGCGGCCCGGGCCACCGCACCCGGGTACGCGGCGAACCGGGCCGCCATCTCCGCGCCGCTGCGCAGGTGGGCGGTGGCGGCGGCGGGCAGCCAGCCGTCGATCTCGTCCAGGCTGCGCCGGGCCCGTACGGCCGCCAGGGTGGTGGCCAGCCGGCGTCGCCCGGGGGTCGCGTAGTGCACGTTGTTGGTGGCCACCGTGGGCAGCCCGGCGGACGCGGCCAGCTCCGCCAAGGCGTCGTTGCGGTCGGCGTCGACCGGGTGCCCGTGGTCGGTCAGCTCCACCGCCACCGTCTCCGCCCCGAAGAGCTGCGTGAGCCGGTCCAACTCCCGGGCCGCCGCGTCCACGCCCTCGGTGAGCAGCGCCGCCGGCACGTGCCCCTTGCGGCAGCCGGTGAGCACCAGCACGTGGTCGCGCAGCTCGGCGGCGACCTCCTCCAGCTCGCCGTAGACCGGGCGGCCCTTCTCGCCGCCGCGCAACTGGGCACGGGAGATGGTGGCGGCGAGCCGGGCGTACCCCTCGTGGCCGTGGGCGAGCACCAGCAGGTGCCGGCCGAGCGGGTCGGGCTCGCCGTTCTGCGGGCCGGGCAGGCCGAGGGACAGCTCCGCACCGAAGATCGTCGGCAGGTGCAACGTCCGGGCCGCCTCGGCGAACCGGACCACGCCGTAGAAGCCGTCGTGGTCGGTGACGGCGAGCGCGGTGAGCCCCAGCCGGGCGGCCTCCTCGGCCAGTTCCTCCGGGTGGCTGGCCCCGTCGAGGAAGCTGAAGTTGCTGTGCGCGTGCAGCTCGGCGTACGGCACCGTGCCGTCGGGACGGGTCAGCTCGGGCGGCTGGTAGTGCTGCCGCTTACGGCTCCAGGCCGGGGCGTCGCCGCCGTCGGCGTCGACCGCGAGCGGGTCCACCACGTGCAGGTGCCGCTCGCCCCGGGGCCGGTCCTTGCCGGGCCGCCCGGAGAGCACCTGCTCCAGCTCCGACCAGGGCATCTTCGGATTGTGGAAGCTCACCGGCCAGCCCTCCGGCGGCGGTACGTCGACACCGTGCCAGGTCGCGGCCGCTCGGCGGGCGGCAGGTCAGCGGGCCGCTCGACCGGGGCACGCCGCTCAGTCATAGATCGCCTCCACCAGCCACCGACCGGCCTCGACGGCCAGCAGCAGCGCGGCGCCGTCGGCCAGGCAGACCTGGAACCGGGCTCGGCGACGCGCCTCGGCCGGCGCCCACCAGCGCTCGTCCACCGGCCACGGGCCGGCCCAGCCGACGATCTCGGCCGGCGCGGCCGAGCCGACGGTCAGCCGGACGGGCGGGGCGCTGACCGCCAGCCGGGCACTGACCACGACCGGCTCGCCGGCGGCGTCGTGCACGGCGGCGGCGAGCGGGGTGGGCAGCACCACGGCGGGCGAGGGTGGTGGCAGCCGGCCCGGCCAGGGCGGCACGGGGTTGCCGGCGGCAACGGCCCGCCCCGTTCTCCCGGCCCGACCGGGCGCGCCCGACCGTCCACCCGGCGACGCCACCAGGCCCGACGCCCCACCCGCAGACGCCACACCCGCCGCCGACACACCCACTGGCAGCACGCCCGCCGGCGACACGCCCGCCGCCGCGGGCACGGGCGGCGAGGGCACGGGCGGCGACAGCACGCCGCCCGGCCGCTCGACAGGCTCGCCGGGCAGCGGGGGCGGGCCGGGTCGGGCGGGGAGCCGTTCGTCGCCCCAGGGGACCAGATGTGTCTGGTCGGCCGGGGACCGGCCGCCACCGAGCACCGCGGTGACCACCGCCTCCGGACCGAGGATGCCCTGCACCCGGCTCAACGCCCGGTGTGCCCGCTCCCGCTCCTCGCCGGCCTCTCCCCAGAGCCCGGCCTGCAGCCCCGACCGGGTCAGCAGCCCGTCGGGGACCAGCCGCAGCCGGACGATCCCGGCGGTGGGCCGGGCCGGTCGCGCGCCGGCCCGGCCGGTGCTGCCGGAGAGCCAGCCGTCGAGCTGCCAGCGGACCCGGTCGGCGATGGCCGCGGCGGTGAGCAGGCCGTCGTGCCGCCAGACCCGGTGCAGCTCCTGGCCGTGCGCGGTGACCGCCTCGATGCCGAGCCGGGTGCAGGCCAGCCCGTGCGCGGCGAGCCGGTCGTGCAGCTGCTCGGCGAGCGCGCGGGCGGCGAAGGCCGCCGCGTCGACCCGGTCCAGCGGCTCGTCGTGGTCGGCGGTCACCGCCAGGTCGACCGGGGGTTGCCGGACCGCCAGCGGCCGGTCGTCCCGCCCGGCGGCGAGCCGGTGGGCCAGCGCCCCGTCGAAGCCGAACCGGGCCAGCACGTCACCGGCGGGCAGCGCCGCGAAGTCGCCGAGGGTACGCACGCCGAGCCGGCGCAGCAGGTCGGCCAGGGCGGGCCGGCCGAGCGCCTCGACGGGCAGCTCGGCGAGGAACGCCGGCGTCCCGCCCGGCGGCACCACCTGGCCGGCGCGCGCGGCCAGCCCGGCGGCGAAGACCCCGTCGGCGACACCGACCTGGCTCTCCACCGCGCAGGCCTGGGCCACCTGCTCCACGATCCGTTCGGCGGCCGCCTCCTCGCCGCCGAAGTAGCGGGCGGGGCCACGGGCGGCCAGCGCGCAGGCGCCGGGGCGTACCACCTCGACCCCGGCGGCGACCTCCTCGACGGCGGCGACCACCGGCTCGAAGGCGCGGGCGTCCCGCCCGGGGTCGTGGTCGACCACGGTGAGCTGCGGGCAGCGGCCCTGCGCCTCGCGTCGGCGCAGCCCGCGTCGCACCCCCTCGGCCCGGGCCTGTTCGGAGCAGGCCACCACCCGGTTGGCGTGCAGCACGGCGACCGGGCCGGTGGCCGGCACCCCGTCGACGATCTCGGCGGCGATCACCGGCCAGTCCGGGCACCAGAGCAGCAGGGTGCGTACCGGCCGGCCGGTCACGCCCGACCGACCAGGGTGAGCGCGCCACGGGAGCGGCCGGCGGCGCCGGCAGCGGTGGCCGTCGGGCGGGGGATGACCCGGGTGAGGTGGTCACCGGGGAGCCAGACCTTGATCTCCTTGGGGCGGGCCGCCGCGCCGCGCCCGCGGGCCGAGACGGTGACCTCGCGGCGGCGCAGCCGGCCCCGGCCCACCCCGAGCCCCTCCCAGGCCCCACGGACCACCTGGAGGGTGACGTCCGCACCGTCCCACCGGCCGTACGGGACGAGCACGCAGCCGCGCTGGCGGGCGCGGGCGGCGAGCCGGTCGGCGACCGAGGCGGAGACGGTCTGCGGCACGGCGGTCACCACCACGTCGACCCCGTCGATCAGCGCGGCGACCACGGTGGGCCACTCGGGGCCCGGGTCCGGGACCAGGGCGAGCCGGTCCAGCGCGATCCCCAGCTCGGCGGCGGCGCCCACGCCGAAGGTCGGCACCCCGACCACCGCGCACCAGGAGCCGGCCCGGGACGCCTCGGCGAGCAGGGCCAGGACCAGCGAGGTGCCCCCACTGCGCCGGGGCCGGCCGACGGAGACCGCGACCGTGCTGCCCCGGCGCAGCCCCCGATTGGGCAGCAGCCCGGTCAGCTCGGGCGCCACCGGGAGCATCCGGTGCCCGCCGGCCGGGTCCGGCGCGCTCGCCGGACGTACCAGAGCGGCCAGTGCGGCGGAACCGACCACCATGCGGCCCGCCATCGGACCAACCCCCCGTCGTCGTGCTGTCGGATCAGGTGTCGCGTGGATGCGCCGGCCCCGTGCGGGTGCCGGCGACGGCCGGGTCAGGCGGCGAGGTCGTCGAGGGTGGGCTGGTGGGCCAGACCGAGCGCGGTCTCCACCACCGTGACGAACTGCTCGGCGGCCCGCAGCAGGTCGTCGGCCTCCCGGGCGCTCACCACCCGGGGTATCCCCGCCTCGGCGGCGGCCCGCTTGCCGGCGCCGGCGGCGAAGTAGGCGGCCCACTCGTCGAGCTCGGGGGCGACCGTGGAGAGCAGCACCCAGACGCTGGTGATCCGGTGGCGTCGGGTGGGGGCGGGACGGGCGCGGGCGGCCAGCAGGGCCGCGGCGGCGCGCAGCGCGGCGAGGTGGGCGGCCGCGTACCGCAGGCCGTCGGGGCGGGTCTGGGCAGCCTCGGCGAGCCCGTGCCGGGCCACCGTGAGGAGCTGGGCCGGGGTGCGGTGCGGCAGCACGTGCGCGGGCACCGTCGGTGCCTGGGCCGGGTTGGTCGGCATGACTGTCTCCTCCGCGTGACCGGGTCGGGCGCGGCGCGTGGCGGAAGGGATCCACCGGCGGGCGCCCGGAAGCGGGTCGGTGCTGAGGAAGACGCACCGGATGGGGGCCGGCCGGGTGTGGACGCTTCCCCACACCACACCCGGCCGGCTGACCGGCGGGTTCGTCGCCCGCCGCCCGGGGGTCGTGGGCGGCGGGCGACGATCCTGCCTGACGGGACCGGGCTCGCGACTGCCCGGAACCCGGTGCGGTCCGCGAAACCGCACCTGCCCGGGAGTCGGCGCCGCGAAACACCGCTCCCGGAGCGTTGGAACGGGTGTGCGACTCAATCGAACACTCGTTCTAACTACCCTGACAGTACACCCTCCCCCCGACGAAAACGCAACGTGTGGCGCGCCGTCGTGTCGAGGCCGGCGCAGCCGCCCGCCCGCCGACCGGCGCACCACTGCGGACAACCCGGCTCCCGGGCACCTGACCTGGCGGTACGTTGAGCCTGAGGCACCACCGGAGGGAGGCGTCATGGCGGTCCTGCGGTTCCTCTACTCCCCGGCCGGGCGAGTCGTACGCGTCGTCGTCGGCATCGGGCTGATCGTCGCCAGCGCGTCCCTCGGCGGCTGGTGGTGGCTGCTGGCCCTGGTGGGTCTGCTGCCGGTGGCCACCGGCGTACTCGACATCTGCACCCTGGGCCCGCTCTTCGGCCGGCCGCTGTCCGGACGCCGCTTCCGGGAGACCGCCGGGCAGCGGTGACCGCCGACGTCCCCGGGACACCGGCGTGGGCGGCTGAACCGGACGGCGGCGCACCGGGAAGAATGGTGGGCATGCAGCCACACCCGAACGTGCGCGCGGTGCAGGAGGCCCTGGCCGGCGCGGACGCGCGCGACGGCGCCGGTGACCCGAGCATGGTCCGCCTGCTGCCCGAGGCGGTGCACACCGCGGCGGCGGCCGCCCAGGCGCTCGGCGTCGAGGTCGGCGCCATCGCCAACTCGCTGGTCTTCGAGGCCGACGGCGAGCCGTTGCTGGTGCTGACCTCCGGGGCGCACCGGGTGGACACCGCCGGCCTGGCCGCCTCCATCGGGGTCACCCGGCTGCGCCGGGCCACCCCGGACTTCGTCCGGGAGCACACCGGGCAGGTGATCGGCGGGGTCGCGCCGTTGGGCCACCCGCGTCCGCTGCGCACCCTGGTGGACACCGCGCTGGCGGCGTACGACGAGGTGTGGGCGGCCGGCGGGGTGCCCCAGGCGGTCTTCCCCACCACGTACGCGGACCTGCTGCGGATCACCTCGGGCACCCCGGCCGAGGTGGCGTGAACACCGTCCCCGAGCTGGTCACCCTGCACGTGTGGCGGACCTCCCGGGCCGCCCTGCCCCGGGCGCTGACCCGGATGGCGCTCGACCCGCGCCGGCTGCGCGCCGTCGCAGGCGTACGGTTCGGCAAGCTGCTCGGCACCGGGACCGGCACCGGCTTCGGGCCGGGCGACGCCGACCTGACCCGGTGGGCGGCGCTGACCGTCTGGGACTCGCCCGAGGCCGCCGAGGGCTTCGACGCCTCCCCCGTCGGGCGGGCCTGGGCCCGGATCGCCCGGTCGGCCGTCCGGGTCGACCTGCGCCCGCTGACCAGCCGGGGCGAGTGGTCGGGCCGGCGTCCGTTCGGCGACCCGCCGGGCGGCCGGACCGACGGGCCGGTGCTGGCGCTGACCCGGGCCCGGCTGCGCCCCGCCCGGGCGCTCACCTTCTGGAAGGCGGTCCCGCCGGTGGCCGCCGCCCTGCACACCGCCCCCGGCCTGCTCGCCCGCTTCGGCGTCGGCGAGGCCCCGCTGGGCTGGCAGGGCACCGTCAGCGTGTGGCGTGATCCGGCGGACCTCGTGGCGTTCGCGTACCGTCACCCGGAGCACCGCGCCGCGATCGCCCGCACCCCCTCCGAAGGGTGGTACGCGGAGGAACTCTTCGCGCGGTTCGCGGTGCGCGGCGTGGTCGGTGACCGCACGGTGCTGGGGTGGGCCGCCGACGGCGACCCGGAAACGCTGAGAGGACACGCATGAGGTTGGTGCGGTGGACGCCGGACGATCTGGTCCGGCGGCTCGACGACGTGGTCGCCGTCTACGGGGAGGCGATGAACTACCGCGCCGACCTGCTGGAGGCCCGCCGCGGCTACATCGCCACCCACGTGCGCCGGCCCGGCTTCCGCGCCGTCGCCAGCCTCACCACCGAGGGCCACCTGGCCGGCTTCGGGTACGGCTACCGGGGCGCGTCCGGGCAGTGGTGGCACGACCAGGTGCACCGGGCGCTGGACCCGCAGGCCCGCCGGCGGTGGCTGACCGACTGCTTCGAGGTGGTCGAGCTGCACGTCCGGCCACCGGCGCAGGGGCACGGGGTGGGCACCCGGCAGCTCACCGCCCTGCTCACCCTCGCCGAGGGGAGCACCACCCTGCTCTCCACCCCGGAGGCCGACGAGCGGACGTCGCGGGCCTGGCGGCTGTACCGCCGGTTCGGCTTCGTCGACGTGCTGCGGCACTTCCACTTCCCCGGTGACGAGCGCCCGTTCGGCGTGCTCGGCCGGGACCTGCCGCTGCCGACCCGCGACACGACCGCCACGCCCGGCCCGGCCACGTCGTGATCGCGCGGCGCGTCCCCTGGGTGCTGCTGGCCGTCCTCGTCCTGGCCCAGATCTGCTACCCGCTCACCACCGGTACCACCCGGGCCCGGCTGACCGTCGCCACGGTCGTCCTCGGCTACCTGCTCTCGGTGGGCCACGCGCTGCTCAGCCGGGGCCCGCGTACGGCGGCGGCGCTGGTCGCGGTGGCCACCGGCGGGGGTTTCGCCATCGAGGCGCTCGGCGTGGCCACCGGCTTCCCGTTCGGCAGCTACGACTACTCCGGCGAGCTGGGCCCGAAGCTGGCCGGGGTGCCGCTGATCATCCCGCTGGCCTGGACCTGGATGGCCTGGCCGGCCTGGCTGGCCGCCGTCCGCCTGACCACCCCCCGCACCGTGACCACCACCGGCGACACCACGACCCCCGGCACCGTCAACGCCGGCACCACCACCGGTGACACCAGGACCGGCGACACCCGGACCGGTGACCGGCCGGTATGGGCGCGGCACGCCGGGCGGATCGCGCTGGCCACCGTCGGGCTGGCCGCCTGGGACCTCTTCCTCGACCCGCAGATGGTGGCCGAGGGCTACTGGATCTGGCGCGACGCCACCCCGGCGCTGCCCGGGCTGCCCGGCATCCCGGTCAGCAACTACCTGGGCTGGCTGCTCTTCGCGGTGCTGCTGATGAGCGCGCTGCGTCCCCTCGCCGGGCCGGCGGTGGCGGTCACCGACGGCCGCGACGACCCGATGCTCGCGCTCTACCTCTGGACGTACTTCTCCAGCGTGCTGGCGCACGCGGTCTTCCTCGCCCTGCCCGCCTCGGCGCTCTGGGGCGCGGCCGGCATGGCGGTGACCGCGGTGCCGCTGACGGTGACGCTGCTGCGGGCCCGCCGCGACCGTGCCGATCGACCGGAGGCCGGCCGGGCGCGGCGGCCGGGCGTCGACGCGACGGCATGACCGTCCTGCTCGCGCTGCTGCTCGCGGTCGCCGCGCTGACCGCGCACACGGCGCTCAACGCCGGCCGGTGGCTGCGCCGCCCGCCCGACGGGCCGGTGGAGGTGGCCGAGGCGGTGGCGGTGCTGCTGCCGCTGCGCGACGAGGCCGAGCGGGTGACCCCCTGCCTGCGGTCGCTGCTCGCCCAGCGGGGCGTACCCGGGCTGCGGATCGTGGTGCTCGACGACGGCTCGACCGACGGCACCGCCGACGTGGTCCGCGCGGTGGCCGGCGACGATCCCCGGGTCACCCTGCTCACCGGCGGCGCCCCGCCGCCGGGCTGGCTGGGCAAGCCGCACGCCTGCCACCAGCTCGCCACCCGCGCCGACCCGGCCGCCACGGTGCTGGCCTTCGTCGACGCGGACGTGGTGCTCACCCCGTACGCCGTGGCGGCGGCGGTGACCGAACTGCGCGCCGCCGGGGCGGCGCTGCTGTCGCCGTACCCCCGGATCGTGGTGCGGACGGCGGCCGACCGGCTGGTGCAGCCGTTGTTGCAGTGGTTGTGGCTGACCTTCCTGCCGCTGCGCGCGATGGAGCGCTCGCCACGGCCGTCGCTGGCGGCGGCCGGCGGGCAGTTCCTGCTGGTGGACCGGGCCGGCTACGCCGCGGCCGGCGGGCACGCCGCGGTCGCCGACAAGGTGCTGGAGGACATCGAGCTGGCCCGCGCGGTGAAGCGGTCCGGCGGGCGGATCGCCCTGGCCGACGGCTCCCGGTTGGCCTCCTGCCGGATGTACGAGACCTGGCCGCAGCTGCGCGACGGCTACACCAAGTCGCTGTGGGCCTCGTTCGGCCATCCGAGCGCGGCGGCGACCGTGGTGGCCCTGCTGCTCCTGCTCTACACCGCGCCCCCGCTGCTGGCCGTGGCGGCGCTGGCGGCGGGCGCACCGGGGCCGGCCGCGCTCGCGGGCGCCGCCTACGCCCTGGGGGTCGCCGGGCGGACGCTCAGCGCCCGTGCCACCGGCGGGCGGGCCTGGCCCGACGCGCTGGCACACCCCGTGTCGGTCGTGGTCCTCGGTTGGCTGACCCTGCGGTCGTACCATCTGCGGAAGCGGCGACGCCTGTCCTGGCGCGGCCGCCCGGTCAGCTAGGAGGGCACGGCATGGCGCGGATCGTGGTCATCGGCGCCGGAGTCGGCGGGCTGGCCACCGCCGCCCGGCTGGCCGTCACCGGGCATCAGGTCACCGTCCTGGAACGGGCCGACACCGTCGGCGGCAAGCTCGGCCGGTACAGCCACGACACCCCGCAGGGGTCGTTCCACTTCGACACCGGGCCAAGCCTGTTCACCCTGCCCCAGGTCTTCCACGACCTGTTCGAGGCGACCGGGGCGAAGCTCGACGAGTACCTCGACCTGGTGCCGCTGGACCCGATCGTGCGGCACGTCTTCCCCGGTGGCGGGCCCACCCTGGACTCCTGCGCCGACCCGGTCGAGTTCGCCGCCCGGATCGGCGCGGCCCTCGGCGACCGGGCCGTCGCCGACTGGGAGGGGCTGTGGCGGCGGGCCGCGCGGGTCTGGGCGGCGTCGCACCGGGACATCCTCGGCCGGGCCATCGACTCCCCCCGCGACCTGGCCGCGCTGGCCTGGCGGCTGGGCGACCTGGCCGCGATCGGCCCGGGCCGCTCCCTGCGCGGGCTGGGCCGCCGGCACCTGTCCGACCCCCGGCTGCGGATGCTGCTCGACCGGTACGCCACGTACACCGGCGCGGACCCGCGCCGCGCGCCGGCCGCGCTGGTCGCCGTCCCCTACGCCGAGCTGACGTACGGCGGCTGGTACCTGCGCGGCGGGCTGGGCACCCTGGCCGACGCGCTGCTGTCGCGCTGCCTGGACCTGGGCGTGGTGGTGCAGACCGGGGCCACGGTCACCCGGATCGACGCCGCGGGTGGGCGGGTGCACGGGGTACGCCTGGCCGGCGTCGCCGCGCCCGTCCCCGCCGACGTGGTGGTGGCCAACGTCGACGCGCTCACCGTCTACCGGGACCTGCTGCCGCACCCGCGCCGGCTGGCCGGGCTCACCGACCGCAGCCTCGCCGGCTTCGTGCTGCTGCTCGGGGTACGCGGCGACTCCGGCCTGGCCCACCACAACGTCTTCTTCCCCCGCGACTACGACGCCGAGTTCGACGCGGTCTTCGGCCACCCGGGGCGGGGGGTGCGGGCCCGGCCGGCGGCCGACCCGACCGTCTTCGTCACCGTCGCCGACGACCCGATGGTCCGTCCGGACGGGCACGAGGCGTGGTTCGTGCTGGTCAACGCCGCCCGGCACGGCACCGCCACCGGCGCGGTGGACTGGCGGCGGCCGGGGCTGGCCGAGGCGTACGCGGACCGGATCCTGGACGTGCTCGCCGAGCGGGGCGTGGACGTGCGCGACCGGCTGCTGTTCCGCGAGATCCGTACCCCGGCCGACCTGGACGCCGCGACCGGCGCGCCGGGCGGGACGATCTACGGCACGGCCGGCGGGCTGCTCCGCCCGGCCAACCGGGGTCCGGCGGCCGGGCTGTGGCTGGTCGGCGGCTCCAGCCACCCGGGCGGCGGCCTGCCGATGGTCACCCTGTCGGCGCAGATCGTCGCCGACCAGATCGGCCCCGCCTGGTAACCCCACCCACCCACCCGGCCGCCGCCCGGGGGGTCGACGCGCGGTTTGCGGCGTGTCGCGGTGTCCGGCGACGAGGACACCGCGACACGCCGCAAACGGCGTCGATCATGAGGACGGTCAGCCGGCGTCGATCAGCGCCCGGCGGACGGTGGACAGGAGCTGCCCGAGGCCGAAGCCGGCCAGCAGCACCCAGACGGCGGTGGCCATGGTGATGGTGCCGGCGGCCAGGTCCAGGTCGATCATGCCGGTCAGCCCGGCCAGCAGCAGCCCGACCAGGGCCACGCAGACCCGGGTGGGGCGCTCCCCCACGGTCACCACGCCGATCTCGCGCATTCCGGCGGCGATGGCCCGGGCCCGCAGGTACTCGTGCAGCCAGGAGAGCGCGCCGCCGGCCACCACCAGCGCCCCCGGCGCCCCGACCAGCCAGAACGCCACCAGCCAGGCGACCTCACCGAGCCGGTCGGCGATCGAGTCGTAGACGTAGCCGAGCCGGGTGGTGCGGCCGGTGGCCACCGCCACCGCCCCGTCGACGCTGTCGGCCACGGAGGCCAGCAGCACGAACAGGGCGCCCACGATCGGACCGTCCACCCCCCGTACGGCGAACAGCGGCACGCAGAAGCAGAGCAGCACCCCGGCCACCGTGACGGCGGTCGGGGTGACCTTGAGCCGGCCCAGGATGTACCCGACGTGGTACGCGAAGCGCAGCCACGCCCGCACCACCGGGGCGGCGGCCCGCGGGTCGAAGCCACCGTGCAGACGCGCCCAGGCGGTCGCGTAGTCGTCCCACTTCAGCTGCTGTGTGCCCACCATCTCCTCAACCGTCACGGCGCGGTTCTGGTGTCGGGGTCGGGGCGTTCACACCCGGGCGCCGGCCTGGATGCTGCGCCACACCTCCCGGGTCGCGGTGGACCGGTTGAGGGTGATGAAGTGGATGCCCGGCACGCCCTCGTCGAGCAGCTTGGCGCACATCTCGCTGGCCTGCTCGATGCCGAGCCGGCGGACCGCCTCCGGGTCGTGGGCGACCCGGGCGAACCGCTCCGCCAGGGCGGGCGGGAACGGCGCGCCGGAGAGCTGCACCGACCGCTCGATGGTGCCCATCTGGGTGACCGGCATCACCCCGGCCAGGATCGGGGTGTCGCAGCCGGCGGCGGCGACCCGGTCCCGCAGCCGCAGGTAGTCGTCGGCGTCGAAGAACATCTGGGTGACCGCGAACTCCGCGCCGGCCCGGCACTTGCGGACGAAGTGCGCGGTGTCGCTGGCGATGTCGGGCGAGCGCGGGTGCTTGTAGGGGAAGGCGGCCACCCCGACGCTGAAGTCGCCGGAGTCGCGGACCAGCCGCACCAGCTCCTCGGCGTACAGCACGCCCTCGGGGTGGCGGACCCACTCGCCGCCCGGGTCGCCCGGCGGGTCACCCCGCACGGCGAGCACGTTGCGCACCCCGACGCCGGCCAGCCGGCCGATGACGTGGCGCAGCTCGGCGACGGAGTGGTTGACCGCGGTCAGGTGCGCCATCGGCAGCAGCGTGGTCTCGGTGGCGATCCGCTCGGTCACCGCGACGGTGGTGTCCCGGGTCGACCCGCCGGCGCCGTAGGTGATTGAGACGAACGAGGGTCGCAGCGACTCCAGCTCGCGGATGGCCTGCCAGAGCAGGCGCTCCCCCTCGGGTGTCTTCGGGGGGAAGAACTCGAACGAGAAGGTCGGCTGGCGGTCACGGATCAGCTCCCCGATCGCCGGCTGCGGATTGGGGAGGACGGAGGGAAGACCGAGCGCCACGCCCCGACTCTAGCGGGCGACGGCGGCCGTACCCATGACCTTCCCATCGGGGTATCGACCGCCGTCGTCAGTGCCGGCGTCGGCGGGCCGGCACCGCCGGGGTCCGGGGGCGTCCGCGCCGCGCGGTGTCCGCTTTCCGCAACCCTGCCCGCTGTACGTAGATCGAGCGCCGGGCCACCGCCTGGTCCCGGTCGTCGAGCTGGTACCCGTCGAGCCAGACCCATCCCGCGTACGTGGGCAGGTCGAGCACCCGGATCACCCGGAACCTGATCGGGCGGACGAACTGCACGCTGGCCGCCCGGGTCACCAGCAGCAGGTCACCGGCGCGCATCGCGGCGGTCCCGCCACGCCCGCAGGGTCTCCCCCGCCGCCGCCAGCCGGGGG
The DNA here is from genome assembly GCF_900090295.1 of Micromonospora coxensis. Taxonomy (NCBI): domain Bacteria; kingdom Bacillati; phylum Actinomycetota; class Actinomycetes; order Micromonosporales; family Micromonosporaceae; genus Micromonospora; species Micromonospora coxensis. The sequence goes on from NZ_LT607753.1 coordinate 1,731,596, forward strand.
CACGTGCCGTCCGGCCGGCACCGGGAGCAGACGTTCCGGTGGTGGAAGTCGATCACGTAGCCGGCCATGAGCACCGCGAACGGCGGCTCGACGCGCCCCTCACGCATGGCCGGTGCTCCGCAGGACGGCGAGGCAGTCGGCCTCGGTCAGCGGGGTGAACCAGAGGAACCGGCGCAGCACCCGCTCCGGCGGCTCGGCCAGGTCGCGGATCGCGTCGACGGCCTGGGTGGTCAGCACCACCACCGCCAGCGGCTGCTGCGCCGGGCGCAGCCGCCGACGGTACGCGGGGCACGGCCACGGCTCGGCGCAGCCCCGGCACGCCCAGCTCGGCCGACGGGGCAGGTGTCCGCTCACCACCGGGAGCCCTTCACCGCGTTGCGGGTACGCCACTGCGCGGCCATGGTCATCAACGGCCGGTCCTGCGGGAGAACGGCGGTGGGGGCGTTCCAGGCCGGCTTGTCACCGGCCGGCGGGCGGTACGCGCCGGCCCGGTTGGCGTAGCGCGGACGCCGCACCACGTCCACGGATCGATCCTTCCTCCGGAACCACTTCCACCGGGCCACCACGGCACCTCCTGATCGACGGACGACTGTCTGCCAGCCACGATCCGGAGTGGTGGGCACTCGCTGCAACACTCCACGTGAGACATTCATGGGGAGAGACGCATCTTTCGAGTCGTGATGCGCGAGCCGTCTCACGGCACGTCGGATGACGTGTCGGCATGAGACAGAGAGGATGGTGGCCGTGACGGAAATCGGCTCGACCGTGCCGAGGCGGGAACTCGGCCGGTTGCTGCGGCAGACCAGGGAGCAGGCGGGGATCGGGCTGGAGGCCGCAGCCGCTGATCTTGAGTGGTCCCGCGCCAAGATGTACCGCATCGAGGCCGGACAGACCCCGGTGCGCGCGCTGGACGTGGACCAGATGTGCCGGCTCTACCAGGCCGCCCCGGAGCTGACCGAAGTCCTGGTCAGCCTCGCCAAGGAGTCGAAGAGCAAGGGCTGGTACCACGCCTACGGGGAGGTCATCCCCCGCTGGTTCCAGTTGTACGTCGGCCTGGAATCTGCCGCCAGCCGCATCCGCACCTACGAACACGCCCTGGTGCCCGGATTGCTCCAGACACCGGAATACGCCACCGAGATCGCCCGGCACAGACCAGGGGCCACCGACGATGACATTGCTAAGCTCGTCGATCTCCGAGTGGAACGTCAGCGAGTGCTCAGCAGGAAACGTCCTGTGCCTCCCGTCTTCGAGGCGATTCTCGATGAAGCACTGCTGCACAAGCGGGTGCCGGCCATGACGGGACAGATCGACAAGCTTCTTGCGGCGAGTGGGGAGCCCAACATCACCCTCCGTGTGCTCCCCCTGGCTACCGAGCTAAGCCGGGCATGTGTGGCGGGAAGCTTCGTCATTCTCGATTTCCCCACCAAGGGGGCACGATCCGCTGAACCGACGACGGTCTACAAAGAAGGGCTCTCCGGAGCCCTCTACCTTGACCGCGTCGAAGAGGTCCGGGAATACGCCCAGGAATGGGGCAAGCTCGCTGCCCGAGCCTTGGGCGTGGAGGAATCGCGCGAACTCATGCGAGAGATCAGGGAGAGGCGACATGGCTGAGCTGAGCGGTGCAAGATGGCGCAAGAGCAGTCGCAGCAGTGATCAGGGCAACTGCGTCGAGGTGGCGGACAACCTGCCCGGTGTGGTGGGGGTCCGGGACAGCAAGGACGCCACCGGTCCGGCACTCGTCTTCACGCACGAACAGTGGCGCGCCTTCACCCGGGCCGTCCGGGCCGACGCCCTCCACCCGGCGCCCTGACCCACCCGGGAGAGCGCCCGACATGTCGGATCGCAGCGCGGACACGGGCGGTGGCCCACCGCCATGCTGACCGCGCTGCGCCTCGGCCGGCGGTTGGTGACCGAGGTGCCCGCCTCCGGACCGGCCCGGCGGGCGTTCGTCGAGATCCGCCCCGTCACGACCACCGCCGACTCCGACGCGCATCGGCAGCAGTGGACCCGATCGGACCCTGATCGCACCTTCACGATCGAGCAGTGGACTACGACGGCGACCGGCTTCGACTACGACATCGGCGTGGTCCTCGTGCGGGCCGTCACCGTCACCGGCGAAACCCCACTGGTCGCGGCGATCGAGCGATGAAACCGACGGGAGGAACCGTCACGAGTTGGGGACGCGTTCCGGCATGGATCAGGCGCGCATCCGGATCTGGCACGCCGCATTGCGCGGTACTTCATGGCGTGATCCGGTCGCACCCCGCGGTGGGTGCACTGCGCTCAAGCTTGGTCCAGCCGGTCCAGCCCCGTTTCCTCAGCAGCTCGATCAGCCGACGGGCCCGCGGCACGGTGTCGAACGCCAGCTTGTCCATCAGTTCGACCAGCGGTGGCTCGACGTCGGTGTCGTCGACGTAGTCCCCACCCTTTTCGTCGGCCAGCTGCGTGAGGTAGGCGGCCAGTTTGTCGGCCAGCTCGACCAGCCGTGGGTCGTCGGCGGTCCGGTCGAAAGCCTTCCCCAGGGCGAGGTAGAGGTCCATGAGCTGCGGGTCGGCAATCTGGTCCTGCTTTCGTGCTATCCAATCCGCAACCCGCTCGGACGAGTGCGCGGCCAGCACGATCCAGCCGTCGCGTTCGGCCTGGACGATTCGCTCGTCGACCCCGAGTGCCCGCAATCGGTCGAGATACTCGACCACCGCTGGCGGCAGCGCCAGGTTGTCCCCAGCGGTGAGCCGGGCGATCTGCGCCCGGTGGTGCTGCCGCTGCCGGATCTCCGCCCGCAGCCGCTCGTCGATGTCTGCGACCGCCGAGGCGAACTCCTCCGCGTCGGCCTGTAGCAGCGCCCGCACCCGCGCCAGCGGCACCCCGGCCTCGGCGAGGGACCGGATCTTGATCAGCTCGACCACGGCGCCGGCGTCGTACCTGCGGTAGCCGGAGTGGTCCCGCTCCGGCTCCGGCAACAGCCCCTTGGCGTGATAGTGCCGCACCGTGCGCACCGTCACTCCGGCGTACGACGCCAGCTCGCCGATGGTCAGCATCGCATCAGTCTCCTACGGGGTGATCATGGAGCCGGCCCTGTCCGCTGGGCGTTGCGCACTCCGGATGATGTGGGCGATTTCCGAAGCGTGAGTGAAGACCAGCCGGTGGTCGGCATCGAGCCAGGACGTGGCGATGTGCGGCTGCTCCCGGACGAGCCGCTCGATGCCGGCCCGCCAGTTCTGATTGAGCCGCAACGCATGCCCTTCGCCACCGCCGGCCATCGAGGCCGACATGATCATGTTGATCGGCTGATCGATCTTCCGGTACCGATCGAGGATTCTGGACCGGACCACGTCGATCTCCATGGTCAGAGCGAGGGTTTCCTCAGCAGTGAGCAGCACCTGACGCGGGGTGCCCCGCACGGCCTCCTGCTCCGTCGCCAGGTCCTCCCACGCTGAGCGGAACTCCGCCAGGACGTCCTCGGTGATGAACGGTTCGGGCACCGGGTTCGCCCCGTCGATGAGAACAAGCTCGGCGACCGCGCCCGGGTGCTCGGAGGCGTAGTGCACGGCGAGGTCCGCGCCCAACGAATAGCCCGCAAGCACGGGTGGCGCAGGCAGGTCGAGGCGCCCCAGCTCCGCCATCACGGCGACGAGATCGCTGAGGAACGCCTCGAAGGAGTACCGGTCGGCGGCCGAGGCGAGGCCGTGACCCCGCAGGTCGAAGGTCACCACGTCGTGGTCGCGCCGCAGCAGCTCGATCAGCTCATGCAGATCGGCGTACGTCGAATTCAGCCCGGGACACAGGACCAGCGGTCGTCCCCGTCCACCGCGAAACACCGGGATCGCGACACCGTCGTGCTGGACCGTGAACTGCCGCGTCGTCCCATCGCTCCCGCCGACCCCCGGTCCGCCTGCGCCATACGACCTGCGAGGTCCGCTGACCTCGATCGCACTGGTTCTCGTAGTCATGTCGACCATGGTGAGAGGTTGACCCAGCGTCAGGGTCAACCATCGAGGCGACATGACCTCCGGTACTCGCGCGGACGTGAGCATCAGCGCGAGCCGTTCGCGTCCGACGGCGTCGCCGGAAACCGGTACGACCTGGGAACCCGCCGCCCCTGAGCGGCGGCGAACAGGGTCAGCCCGATGTGGTCGGCCGGTCGGCACACCGGTCTCGCCCTCGACGTCGGGTGGCGGCGAAGCGTCGTACCCCCGGGGTAGAACAGGGACCAGCGCGGACGGTGCCGGTCGGGGGCGGGTGCCGGGGGTCGTGCGCGGGGGTCAGCACCGACCGGCGGCGTGCCGGCCCGTCCTGGTTGGGCGGGCGGGCGTGGCCGCGCCGACACCCGTGCCGGAGGACCGATGACCCCGCCCGACCCGAGCCTGCTCGGGCCGCTGATCGCCCAGCTGCGCCTGGCCCGTGGCTGGAGCCAGCAGCACCTCGCCGACGCGCTCTGCGCCGCCGCCGGCACGCCCACCCTGACCCGGCACGAGGTGTCCCGCTGGGAGCGGGCGGTACGGGTGCCGGGCGAACGCTGGCGGCGTCACCTCGCCGCCGTGCTGGACGCGCCGGCCGGGCCGCTCGCCGACGCGCCGTCCCGCCGCCGCCCGCCCGGTCCCGCCCCGGCAACCCGCTCCCGGTCGGCGTTGCTGGCCCTGGCCCGGCGTTGGGCGGCGGACCCGTCCGCGCCCCTGCTGCTCAACCCGGCCACGATCGACCACGTCGCCGGGCCGTCACCCGACGGGTCGGCGGCCGACGGTGACCCGGCGGGGCCACCACCGGGCGACCACCTGTCCGACGCCTTCGGGCTCGCCGAGCTGCGCCGGCTCGACGACCTGGCCGGCGGCGCGGACCTGGCCCCGGCCGGGGCGTACCGGCTGCGGCGGGTCGCCCGGGCGCTGCGCCGCGCCGGGCCGACCGGGCGGCGGCGGTTGCTGCCGGCGCTGGCCGAGGCCGCCCAGTTCGCCGGGTGGCTCGACGGCGACGCCGGTGACCTGGCCGCCGGGCTGGACGCGCACCGTCTCGGGTTGCGGGCCGCCGCCGCGACCGGCGACCGGGCGTTCGCCGGGCACGTGCTCGGCTCCGCCAGTCACCTGCTGGCCGGGGCCGGCGATGCCGAGGGCGCGCTGCTGCTGGCCCGCGCCGGGTACGCCGGGGCCCGCCGCGCGGGCAGCCCGGGACTCCGGACGCTGCTGCTGCACCGGGTGGCGCTGGCCGCCGCGCTCGCCGGCCGCGCCCCGGCCGGGCGGCAGGCGCTGGACGCCGCCCGGCGCACGGCCGAGGCCGTCGAGCCGGCCACCGAACCGGCGTGGCTCTACTGGCTGGACGGCGACGAGCTGGCCGCGATGACCGGCCGCACCCTGGTCGCGCTGGGCCGCCCCGGGCCGGCGGTGCCGCTGCTGCACGCCGCCGGCTCCGGCCGGGGCCCACGCAGCGCGGCCGTCTACGGCGGCTGGCTGGCCCGGGGACTGCTCCGGCTCGGCGAGGTCGACCGGGCCGCCGCCGTGGCCGGGGCCGCGCTGCACGACGCCGTCCGGGCCGGCTCGACGCGGGCCGCCGCCGCGCTGGTGGAGGTGGACCGGCGGCTCACCGCACATCGCGCCGAGCCGGCGGTACGGCGCTGGCGCGCGCTGCTCGCCGACGCCCGCCCCTACCTGCCCCGGCCGCCCACGCCTCACCGACGAGCGACGACGCGCCGACCCCGTGGTCGGGCGGGACCGGCCCGGACCGGCTAGCGTTCTGGCGTGACCCACGCTGCTCCCGTCTCCCCCGTCGACCGTGCCGGCCTGCGGCAGCGGGTCGACAAGGCCCTCGCCGAGTTCCTGACGCACCAGCGCGCCCGGCTGGCCCTCGTCGACGACGCGCTGACGCCGGTCGCCGAGGCGATCGAGGCGTTCGTGCTGGGCGGCGGCAAGCGGCTGCGCCCGGCGTTCGCGTACTGGGGGTTCCGGGGAGCCGGCGGGGTGGACTCCGACCAGGTGGTGACCGCCCTGGCGGCGCTGGAGTTCGTCCAGGCCAGCGCCCTGATCCACGACGACCTGATGGACCGGTCGGACACCCGGCGCGGCGAGCCCTCGGTGCACCGGCGGTTCGCTGCCCGGCACCGCGCGGCGGGCTGGGGCGGCGACCCGGACGGCTTCGGCGACGCGGCGGCGGTGCTGCTCGGCGACCTCTGCCTGGTCTGGTCCGACGAGCTGCTGCACTCCGCCGGCCTGGAGCCGCGCACGGTGGCGCGGGCCCGCCCGGTCTTCGACGAGATGCGCACCGAGGTGACCGTCGGGCAGTACCTGGACGTGCTGACCCAGGCCACCGGGGACACCTCGCTGGAGCGGGCCGGCAAGGTGGCCCGGTACAAGTCGGCGAAGTACACCGTCGAACGGCCGCTGCTGGTCGGCGGGGCGCTGGCCGAGGCGTCGGCGGACGTCCGCGCGGCCTACTCGGCGTACGGGCTGCCGCTGGGCGAGGCGTTCCAGCTCCGCGACGACGTGCTCGGGGTCTTCGGCGACCCGGCCCTGACCGGCAAGCCGGCCGGCGACGACCTGCGCGAGGGCAAGCGCACCTATCTGGTGGCGGCGACCGTGGAGGCGACCGACGACGCCGGCCGTGAGCTGCTGCTGTCCCGGCTGGGCGACCCGGAGCTGGACGAGGACGGGGTGGCCGAGCTGCGCGAGCTGATCGCCGGGTGCGGCGCGCTGGCGCGTACCGAACAGCGGATCGTCACCCTGACCGACGCCGCCCTGGCCGCCCTCACCACCGTCGACCTCGACACCGAGGCCCGCCAGTCCCTGGTCGACCTCGCCATCGCCGCCACCCGCCGGGCCGACTGACGCCTGCTGCCTCCCCGGGCTCCCACCTGCCGGTCTCCCGCCCACCCGAGGGGGGTGATCATGAAGTTGACGGCAGTTGTGGGTCTCCACTGCCGCCAACTTCATGATCATCGGCCCGTGCCGACACCGCCGTACGCAGCAGTCGCTGCATCGCCTGCGGATCATCGCGACCCGCCCGTCCCGCGAGGGACCGACAGGTCTCACGTTCCACCGCCTCGTTCAGGAGGACGCGCCAACGGCCAGGGTCTCCGCTGTGCACGCGGCCACCGCACGATCTTCGGTTGCCCTCACGAACCATCGATGATCAACGCGGCTAGCCGTCCTCATGCGCGCGCCACGCCCGACGCCGAAGCCAGCTGACGTCGGAGTACCGACCAGAGGCGTCCCTGTCAGTACAGGACACCCATCCCCGTGAGATCACCGCTCCGCTTGACTCGCTTGTTCACTCCCGTACCGAGCGTCGGATACATCACCGGATAGGAGGAGGACGTGTAGTGCGCCAAGCCAAAGCCGTGCCCAGCCTCGTGCGTGGCAACGGAGATGAGATCGTACCGCCCCGAAGGGACGGTTCCGGAGAGGCCGGTGAACCAATTCGTGACCCGATTGTTGAATGCTATGTCGACTTCCACCCGGAAGCCGGAGCCGTCGACCCACGAGTAGGTAGCCCCCAAGATGCCCGGATCAAATCCGGCCCACCCGACCACATTTCCGTTGTCTCTCGTTCCCCACGTGTAACGAGTGGTCGACCCGCGGTAGTCGGAAGTGGCGGCCGTCCAGTCCGTGCCGCATGCGGAAGAATCGTCAGTTATGAACTTGAAGCCGTACTGAATGGCTTGAAGCGCATCTGAGGCTGGCTGTGACTTACTGTTGTAGGTCCAGGGATATGTAGAGTTGACCCACACCCCGCCACTGAAGGCGTATTGCGTATAGCTTCCACACCATGCAGGCGCGGCTGCCAGCAGGGAAGCCTGAGTCTTCGTCGCCCCAGCTGGTTCTGGTTTGGCAAGAATGCGGTTGAGAGCACCCGCCGTGGCTGTGGATCCCAGCGCAGCCTCTCCGTCGATCCGCAGCGCCAGCTGACCGTCGGCCGCCCGATAGACGGACGCCGCACTCGGACTCGCCGAACCGTGCGTCCGGAGAAGCTGCACCGTGGCGACCGTGCCTGGCTCTGGAACCGCAACCTCGAGATCCTCGGCGACTCGGACGACCGTCGCCGGAGCCAATCGGCAAGAAATGCCGACCGCCTTGATTTCACTTGGCGACAGGGTCGAGTCGCACGGAACCCCGGCAGCGAACGACGGGGTCGCCGACATCAAGGCGACCGCAGGCATCAGAGCGGTCAACGCGATCACGACGCCAGCTGCCCGACCGCGGTTTGTTTGTCGAGTCATGGAATGTCTAGCCCCCGTTGATAATTCTGCACTTAAATACTTGGATGTGTAGATACACTACGAGACCGCGCTCTGTTCGTCAAGATTCATGTCCGTCCACCACACAGGGGCATTGCGCAGTCCGATGACGGAGCCCTGAGCTGGGTATTCGCAGGGTGAGTGGCACCTGCGGAGGCTCAGGTGGCGAGTGGAATCAAATTGGTGATCATGAAATTCTCTACGCCACCACGGTCACTTCGCACTCCGCGCCGCATCAATCGCCGGCGTTATGGCCGTGGACCTGTCAGCGGATCCCGACACGTGCGCGACGGCCGCCAGCGGGGCCTCTCGGCAGACCCGCCTGGCGCGCCGCGTCACGTAGCCGCGTACGCCGCCGCGGACCCACCCAGCAGGCACCACCACGCAAACGTCATCGGTGCCCGCGCCACGCCCAACGCCGACGGGGATGCTGCCGCGCGTCTGGTCACGATCGATCTTCGAGTCAGAAGCCGAGGGCTTGGGCGCGGCGTTTGACCTCGCGGGCCTGGTCGCCGCCGAGGGCGGTGGCCGCGGAGCCGCCGGGGAGGGTGTCGTCGGGGGCGTAGAGCCAGGCCAGCGACTCCTCGTCGTCGTAGCCGGCGTCGGTCAGCAGGTTCAGCACGCCCGGCAGGTGCTTGAGCACCGTCTTGTTCGCCACCAGGTCGGCCGGGATCCGGCGGACGCCGTCACGGCGGACCGCGATCAACTCCCGGTCGCGGATCATCTGGTGGACCTTGCTGATGTTCAGGTCCAGGCGCTCGGCGACCTCGGGCAGGGTCAGCCAGGCGGCCGGGTCGGTCGGGCCGGGAAGGCCGGCGCCGGAGGCCCGGTCGGCGGGTACGGAATCGGTCACCCGAACACCCTGCCACGTCGCCCCGCACCGACCGCAGCGGCACCCCGGGTGGCCTGGGCGAGCGCGGCGGGACGGTCCGGAACGGGGCCCGGGCTGTAGCATCCTGTTCAACCTTCACCCTCCGGACACATAGACTGCCTGCCGATGGACACACAGGTCGCCGACACGTTGCTGGGCTCGCTGCTCGACGGGCGCTACCGCATTCGCGGACGCGTCGCGCGCGGCGGGATGGCGACCGTGTACACCGCCACCGACGAGCGCCTGGAGCGCACCGTGGCGGTCAAGATCATTCACCCGTCGCAGGCCCCGGACGCCCGCGCCCGCACCGCCGGGTTCATGGAGCGCTTCACCGACGAGGCCAAGACGATCGCCCGGTTGACCCACCCGAACGTGGTGGCGGTCTACGACCAGGGCGTCCACGCCGGCCTTCCCTACCTGGTGATGGAGTACGTCCGGGGCCGCACCCTGCGCGACGTGCTGGCCGAGCGACGCCGGCTCAACCCGGACGAGGCGCTGGCGATCATGGAGCAGATGCTCGCCGCGGTCGCCGCCGCGCACCGGGCCGGGCTGGTCCACCGCGACGTCAAGCCGGAGAACGTGCTGGTCGCCGAGGCGCCCACCGGCGGCGCGGCCAACCTCGTCGACAGCGTCGTCAAGGTCGCCGACTTCGGGCTGGCCCGTGCCGTCGAGGCCAGCGCCGACGAGGCCGACGGCAACCAGCTCATGGCGACCGTGGCGTACGTCGCGCCGGAGCTGGTCACCGACGGTCACGCCGACCCGCGTACCGACGTCTACTCCGCCGGCATCGTGCTGTTCGAGATGCTCACCGGCCGGGTCCCGTACGACGGCGACCGGCCGGTGGAGGTGGCCTGGCAGCACGTCGACCGGGATGTACCGGCCCCGTCGACCCTGGTGCCCGGGCTGCCCAAGGTGCTCGACGACCTGGTGGCCCGGGCCACCCGGCGGGACCCGGGGGCGCGACCGACCGACGCCGGCGCCCTGCTGGCCGAGGTGCAGGTGGCCCGGGACGACCTGGGCAACCCGAACAACTCGCACACCGCCGTGCTGCGCCGGGTGACCGACGACGCGCCGGCGGTCGCCCAGCCGACCATGGTGGTCGCGGCGGTCGCGCCGGCCACGCGTCCCGCCTGGGCCAAGCTTCCCGAGGGCGGCCCGCAGCGGCCGCACCGGCGTCGCGCCGCCCCGGAGTCCGACCTGTGGGCCCGGCTCACCGCGCTCTGGGCGCAGGTGGCGGCCGGCTCCCGGGGCCGGCTGTCGATCGCCGCCGCGGTGGTGGCCCTCGGCCTGCTCGCCGCGGTCGGCGGCTGGTGGGTCGGGGTGGGCCGCTACACGGTTGCCCCGCAGCTGGTGAGCCTGACCAAGGCCGAGGCGCAGGCCCAGGCCGACCGGGGCGGCTTCACCGTCACGTACGCCCAGCCCCGCTACGACGAGACCGTCCCCCGGGACAGCGTCGTGGCGCAGAGCCCCACCTCGGCCGCGAAGATCCTCAAGGGCGGCACGATCACCCTGACCCTGTCCCTGGGTCCGGAGCGCTTCCCCGTACCGGACGTGGTCGGCAAGGACTTCGAGCTGGCCGAGGCGGATCTGACCAGCGCCAACCTGGTGGTGGTCAAGGGCTCCTCACGCTACGACGACAACCTGCCCGCGGGCGTGGTGGTGGACACCAACCCCAAGGTGGGCGCCGAGGTGAAGCCGGGCACGAAGATCACCCTCGTGCTGAGCAAGGGCAAGGCGCCGATCTCGGTGCCCAACCTGGTCGGCCGGAACGTCAACGACGCGCGGGCGGCGCTGGCGCAGCTCGGCCTGGTGCCGGTGGAGACGTACAAGGACTCCGACAAGCCCAAGGACGAGATCCTCGGGCAGAGCCCCGCCACCGGCGCCGGCGTCGAGAAGGGCGCGCAGGTCCGCCTCGACGTCAGCAAGGGCCCCGCGCAGGTGATCGTGCCCCGGGTGGTGGACCTGCCGTGCCCGCAGGCGAAGCAGCAGCTGGAGAGCCAGGGCTTCCCGGTGACCGTGCAGTTCAACCCGAACGGCATCGCCCGGTTCCAGAACCCGCCGGAGAACTCCCCCGTGCCGCCGGGCACCACGATCACCATCGGGTGCCTGTGATGACCGCGACCCGTCGTCCGGTCGGCTCGCACACCCCCACCTCGGGTGGCCTGGCCAAGGCGGCGCTGCCGTACCTGGACGCGGCCGGCTCCGAGGTGGTGCAGGTCTACGTCTCCAACTCGCGCGGCTGGGCGCTGCCGGCCGGTGACCCGATCCAGGACGGGCTGTTCCGCGACGGCTGCGGCGAGCGGGGCGTCCCCGTCTTCGTCCACGCCTCCCTGCTGGTGAACATCGGCTCGCCCACCCCGGCGACCGTGCAACGCTCGGCGGAGACCCTGGCCCACGCGCTGCGCCGGGGCCGGGCGATCGGCGCGCGGGGCGTGGTGTTCCACGCCGGCAGCGCCGTCGACGCCGGGCACGTCGAGGCGGCCATGCGGCAGGTACGCGAGACGCTGCTGCCGCTGCTGGACGAGACGGCGGCGGCCGGCGGGCCGATGCTGCTGGTCGAGCCGAGCGCGGGCGGCGGCCGTTCACTCGCCTCCCGGGTCGAGCACCTCGGCCCCTACCTGGACGCGGTGGACCGCCACCCCGGTCTGGGCGTCTGCTTCGACACCTGCCACGCCTGGGCGGCGGGGCACGACCTGGCCGCCGAGGGCGGCATGACCGCCACCCTGGACGCCCTGGTGGCCACCGTGGGGGCGGAGCGGCTGCGGCTGGTCCACGCCAACGACTCCAAGGACCTGCTGGGCTCCACCCGGGACCGGCACGAGAACATCGGCAAGGGCAGCATCGGCGAGCCGGCGTTCGCCGAACTGATGACCCACCCGGCCACCGCCGGCGTCCCCGTCGTGGTGGAGACCCCCACGGAGAAGCACGAGGGCCACGCCACCGACATCGCCACCCTCAAACGCCTCCACCCCTGACCCACCCAACCACCCGACCCACCCCGTCGCACTCCCCTGTCCCGCTCCCGCCTGTCCCGCTCCCTGTCCCGCTCCCGCCTGTCCAGGTGATCAAGAAGTTTGGGTAGCGATATGGCACCTGGGGGTCCGAAAACTTCTTGATCACCTAGCCGGGGCGAGAGCGCGGCGAGGCGGAAGCGCGGCGAGCCCGGGCCCAGCCGGGCACGGGCTCGCCGGACGCCGAGGGTCAGGCGCGCAGGATGCGGGTGAGGGCTTCGGCGGCGCGGTCGATCGCCGCGTCGTCGACGTCCAGGTGCGTGACCAGCCGGGCGGTCCGCGGGCCGAGGACCGACACCAGCACGCCCTCCGCGCGGGCGGCAGCGGCGAGCGCCTTCGCGTCCAGCGGGTGCTTGGTCAGGTCCAGCGGGACGATGTTGGTGCGCACCGGGGCGGCCAGCACCCCGTACGGGGCGACCGCCTCGGCCAGCCGGGCCGCCTTGGCGTGGTCGGCGGCGAGCCGCTCGACGTGGTGGGCGAGGGCGTACCGGCCGGCGGCGGCGAGCACGCCGACCTGGCGCATCCCGCCCCCCATCCGCTTGCGCAGGAACCGGGCCCGGGCGATCTTCTCGGCGCTGCCCACGACGAGCGAGCCGACCGGGGCGCCGAGCCCCTTGGAGAGGCAGACCGACAGGGTGTCGAAGAGCCGGCCGTACTCGATCAGCGGGACGCCGTCGGCGACGTGCGCGTGCCAGATCCGGGCCCCGTCGCAGTGCAGGGCGAGGCCGTTGTCGTCGGCGACCCGGCGCAGCTCCCGCAGGGTCGCCAGCGGGATCACCCCGCCGCCGCCCCGGTTGTGGGTCTGCTCCACGGCGATCGCCCGGGTCGGCACCGCGAAGTAGCCGTCCGGCCGGACCATGCCGGCGACCACGTCCGGGTCGATCTCCGCGCCGACCGCCAGCCAGGTCCGCGAGGAGATCCCACCGTACGCGGCGGCGGCGCCGATCTCGTACGTGACGATGTGCGCGTCGGCGTCGCAGAGCAGTTCGTCCCCGGCGGGCACGACGAGTTGGAGGGCGATCTGGTTGGCCATCGAGCCGGTCGGGGCGAAGAGCGCCGCCTCGTGCCCGAAGAGCGCGGCGACCTCCGCCTCCAGCGCGGTGACCGTCGGGTCCTCGCCGTAGACGTCGTCGCCGACCTCGGCGGTGGCCATCGCCTCCCGCATCCCGGCGGTGGGCCGGGTGACGGTGTCCGACCGCAGGTCGACCGGCCCGTCGCCGGCCCGCGCGCGGTCCGCAGCGTCAGCCACGCAGCATCTCCGCCACCAGGAAGGCCAGCTCCAGCGACTGCTGGGTGTTCAGCCGGGGGTCGCAGGCCGTCTCGTACCGGTCGGGCAGGTCGAGGTCGGCGATGTTCTGGGCCCCGCCGAGGCACTCGGTGACGTCCTCGCCGGTCAGCTCGACGTGCAGGCCGCCGGGGTGGGTCTCCAGGCCGCGGTGCACCTCGAAGTAGCCGAGCACCTCGTCGACGATCCGGTCGAAGTGCCGGGTCTTGTAGCCGTTGGAGGACTCGTGGGTGTTGCCGTGCATCGGGTCGCACTGCCAGACGACCTTGGCCCCGGCGGCGGTCACCTTCGCCACGATCGGCGGCAGGGCGTCGCGGACCTTGTGGTTGCCCATCCGGCTGATCAGGGTGAGCCGGCCGGGGATGTTGTCCGGGTTGAGCTTCTCGCAGAGCTCGATCGCCTCGTCCGGGGTGGTGGTGGGGCCGAGCTTGACCCCGATCGGGTTGGCGATGCGGGAGATGAAGTCGATGTGCGCGCCGTCGATCTGCCGGGTCCGCTCGCCGATCCAGAGGAAGTGCCCGGACAGCCCGTACGCCCGGTTGCCGGAGACCCGGGTGAGCGCCCGGTCGTACTCCAGGGCGAGGGCCTCGTGGGAGCAGTGCAGGGTGACCGTGCGCAGCGCCTCCTCGTCGGTCATCCCGCAGGCGCGGATGAAGGCCAGCGCCCGGTCGATCTCGCGGGCGATCGCCTCGTAGCGCTCGCCGGCCGGGGAGTTGCGGACGAAGCCCTTGTTCCAGTCGTGCACCGCGTGCAGGTCGGCCAGCCCACCGGCCAGGTACGCGCGCAGCATGTTCATCGCGGCGGCCGAGTTCGCGTACGCCCGGATCATGCGCTGCGGGTCGGCGACCCGCGCCTCCGGCGTCGCCTCCAGGCCGTTGATCATGTCCCCGCGGTACGCCGGCAGCCCCCGCGCGTCGGTCGGCAGCGACCGCGGCTTGGTGTACTGCCCGGCGACCCGGGCGACCTTGACCACCGGCAGCGAGGCGCCGTAGGTCAGCACGATGGCCATCTGGAGCAGGGTGCGGGCGTTGGCCAGCAGGTGGCTCTCGGTGTTGTCGGCGAAGGTCTCGGCGCAGTCGCCGCCCTGGAGCAGGAACGCCTTGCCCTCGCAGACCAGCGCGAGGCGCTGGCGGAGCTGGTCGACCTCGTAGGGGGCGACGATCGACGGGACGGTGTCGAGCACCTTGCAGACCTCGGCGACCTCCGCCGGATCCGGCCACGGCGGGGTCTGCGCCCGGGGCAGGTCCCGCCAGCGGTCCAGGCCGAGGGCGGCGTCCTCGGCGGAGTCGACCGTGGGACGGCTGGTCTGCAGCGCGGGGCTGCTCACGGCGGGGTAGCTCAGCTGATGCCACTCATGGCGCATGGGAGAAAGCGTACGGCGACAGCCCGACCGACCCGTCATGGAGGGTGACGGTTCCGGCAGATGGGAGCGTCAGGGGGTGACCGACGTCTCGGGGGTCGGCGTACCGGGCGCCTCGCCCGAGATGCACCAGTCGGCGCCGATCCGGGTGACGGTGAACAGCAGCGGCCGGACCACCTCCTTCGCGCCGACCGACACGGTCACGGAGGTGCTGACCTCCTGCCCGGCCGGGCCGGTGCGCACGTCGGTGATCGCCGCCTTGGGCACCTCGAAGTGGTCGGCGAAGTCACCGTTGGGGCCGGTGGCCGCCGCGTCGAAGGCGGCGTGCATGGGGGCGCAGAGCTGGCTGCGTCCGGCGTCGACGTCCTTGGCCGACATCGCGTCGAGGTACGCCTGCACCCGCTCCCGGGACTTGACGGCGGCCTCCTCGGCGGGGGCGCGGTCGAGGGGGACCGCGTCCTCGTCGTCGTCGCCGATGCCGCAGCCGAGCAGGGACAGCGGCAGGAGCGCGAGCACGGCGACGGCGGTCGCGCGGTGCCTCGGGCGCATGGGTCCTCCCCTCGCTGGGGACGTCGAGATGCCGAGCGGCGAGTCTGTCACATCCATGCCGCGCCGACCAGCACGGCCCCGCCGGCCGGGCGGGGACGGCGCCGGGCGGGGAGGGACCGTGGTCCCTCCCCGCCGTGTGGGTGGTGCGTCGGCTCGGCTCAGCCGAGACCGCCCTTGATGGCGCCGATCAGCTCGCCGTTGCCGGTGTCACCGGAGAGCTCCCAGAAGAAGGCGCCACCGAGGCCCTGGTTCTTCGCGTACGTCATCTTGCCGCCGATGGTGGCCGGGGTGTCGTAGCTCCACCAGTTGGCGCCGCACTTGGCGTACGCGGTGCCGGCCACGGTGCCGGTGGCCGGGCAGGTGTTCTTGAGCACCTTGTAGTCCTCGATGCCCTGCTCGTACGTGCCCGGGGCGGGGCCGGTGGCGGTGCCGCCGGGGGCGGTCTGGGTCACCCCGGTCCAGCCGCGTCCGTAGAAGCCGATGCCGAGCAGCAGCTTGTCGGACGGGATGCCCTTGGACTTGAGCTTCTGGATCGCCGCGTCGGACCAGAAGCCCTGCTGCGGGATGCCGGCGTAGGAGTAGAGCGGGGAGTGCGGGGCGGTCGGGCCCTGCGCGTTGAAGGCGCCGAAGTAGTCGTACGTCATCGGCATGATCCAGTTGAGCTGCGGCGCGGCGCCCGCGTAGTCGGTGGCGTCGATCTTGCCGCCGTTGCTGCCGTCCGCGGTGATCGCGGCGGTGACCAGCGCCGACGAGCCGAACTTCGTCCGCAGCGCGCCGACCAGGTTCTTGAAGGCGTTCGGGCCGCTGGAGTCACAGGTCAGGCCGCAGGCGTTCGGATACTCCCAGTCGACGTCGATGCCGTCGAAGACGTCCGCCCAGCGCGGGTCCTCGACCAGCTTGTGGCAGGAGTCGGCGAAGGCGGCCGGGTTCTGCGCGGCCTGGGTGAAGCCGCCGGACCAGGTCCAGCCACCGAAGGACCAGATCACCTTCAGGTGCGGGTACATCTTCTTGAGCTTGCGCAGCTGGTTGAAGCTGCCGCGCAGCGGCTGGTCCCAGGTGTCGGCGACGCCGTCGACGCTGTCCGCGGCGGTGTACGCCTTCTCGTAGTCGGCGTAGCTGTCACCGATCGTGCAGCGCCCGCCGGTGGTGTTGCCGAAGGCGTACAGGATGTGGGTCAGCTTCGCGGCCGAGCCGCTGGTGTGGATGTTCTTGACGTGGTAGTTGCGGCCGTAGACGCCCCACTGGGCGAAGTAGCCGACGACCTTCTTGCCGCCCGGGTTGGGCGGCGGGGTGGTCGTGGGCGGCGGCGTGGTCGGCGGGGGCGTGGTGGGCGAGGCGGTCGGCGACACCGTGGGCGAGGCCGTCGGGGAGGTCGTCGGGGTGCCGCCACCGCCGCACGGCGCGCCGTTGATCGTGCAGTTCAGCGGCGCCTTGTACGGCCCGGTGCCGTTGTAGCCCCAGCTGAAGGTCGCGCCCGGGGCGAGCGGGCCGGCCCAGCTCTTCTTGACCGCGACGTAGTGGTTGCCGCTGCTGGTGACGTCGGCGTCCCAGGAGCTGCTGATGGTGGTGCCGGCGGGCAGGTCGAACTCGATGCGCCAGGTGTCGACGTTGGCGCTGGAGCCGTTGGCGACGGTCACCCGGGTCTCGTGGCCGGTCCCCCAGTCCTGCGCCCTGGTGAACGTGGCGGTGACGCTGCCGGCGCCGAACGCCGAGGTCACCGGGACCGCGGCGATGGTCAGCGCGGCCACGGCGCCGGCCCAGAGGGCACGGCGGAGCGATCTCTTCATGTGGCACCTCCCCAAACAGTTAGGAAACTTTCCAGAAGGATGGGGAGACGCTACTCACGCTGTCATCACTTCGTCAAGATGTGCATGCGTCGATTTGTCGCGGCCCGCTCCGCACCGCCCCCGCGGGCGCGTAGCCTCGCGGCATGACCGTCTTCGACATCGAGATCGACGCGCTGGCCGGCGGCCCGGCACACCTGGACGCGTACCGCGGCAAGGCCCTGCTGGTGGTGAACGTGGCGTCGCGTTGCGGGCTCACCCCGCAGTACGCCGGCCTGGAGCAACTGCACCGCGAGTACGCCGACCGGGGCCTGGTGGTACTCGGGGTGCCGTGCAACCAGTTCGCCGGGCAGGAGCCGGGGACGGCCGACGAGATCGGCGAGTTCTGCCAGGTCAACTACGGCGTCACGTTCCCGCTGACGGAGAAGGTCGACGTCAACGGCCCGGCCCGGCACCCGCTCTACGCGGCTCTCGTCGACACCCCGGACGCCGAGGGACACACCGGCGACGTGCGCTGGAACTTCGAGAAGTTCCTGGTGGCCCCGGACGGCACGGTGGCCGCCCGGTTCGCCCCGACGGTCACCCCGGACTCCCCCGAGCTGCGCGCCGCCGTCGAGAAGGTCCTGCCGGCCTGACCCGCCCCGGCGGAGCCGGCCGCCCGCCGTCCGATCCCTTCGCCGCCGTCGGGGCCGGATCCGGGCGGCGCTCCGGGAGCGGGATCCGGCGGCGTTCCGAGAGCGGGATCCGGGCGGCGCTCCGGAGCGTGGCACGGGACGAGCCCGGGGTGGTGGGCCACCCCGGGCTCGTCGGTCGGCGCCCCGGCGCGCACGCCGGCGGCGATCAGGTCAGCCGAGCGCGCACGTCGATCCGTTCAGGGTGAAGCCGGTCGGCGCCGGGTTCGACCCGGTCCACGACCCGTTGAAGCCGATCCCGGTGGACGCGCCCGGCGCGAGCTTCGCGTTCCAGCTCATGCTCTGCGCGGTCACCGTGGCCCCTTCCTGCTTCCAGGTCGCCGACCAGCCCTGGCCGAGCTTCTGCCCGGTGGTCGGGAAGTCGAAGGCCAGCTTCCACCCGTCGATCGGGGTGGTCCCGGAGTTGGTGACGGTGACGTTCGCGGTGAACCCACCCGGCCAGGTGTTCGCCGCGTACCTCACCGTGCAGCCGGCGGTCGGGGTGGTCGACGGCGCGGTCTTCACGGTCAGCCCCGGCGAGGCCGCCGAGACGTTGCCCGCCGCGTCCCGCGCGGTCACCACGAAGGTGTACGACGTGTCGGCCGTCAAACCGGTCGCGGTGAACGAGGTGCCGGTGGCGCTGCCCAGCTTCACCGTGCCGGCGCCCTCGACGCGGTGCACGTCGTACCCGGTGACGCCCACGTCGTCGGTCGACGGCGCCCAGCTCAACGCGACGCTGCCGCTGGTGACCGCGCCGGCGACCGGCTTGCCGGGGGCGGTCGGGGCCTGGGTGTCGCCACCGTTGCCGTCACCGCGCGGCAGCACGATGTGGGTGATCGAGTTGGCCGGGAAGGTGGCGGTGAAGCCACCCGCGCCGACCGCCTGGTCGGCCTGCCGGACGATGCCGGCGAGGTTCGCGCCGCTGTAGCGGTAGACCTGGGCGGTGCCGGCGGAGGCGCCGGTGAGCGCGACCGGGCTGGTCAGCTCGTCGCCGGTCTTGTTCACCACGACCATGGTGAGCGCCTTGTCACTGCTGCGCTCGGCCGCGTAGATCGCCAGCTTGCCCTGGTCGGCGCTGGTGGCCTTGACCGAGGTATCCCCGAACGCGCCGCCCTTTCCGTCGTAGTTCCGGTAGATCCGGAAGGCGTGCGCCACCGGCTCGTCGCCCTCCGGCGCGGTCCACAGGTTGGCCATGTCCAGACCCTCGCGGCCGAAGATGCCGAGGATGTCCGCCTGGGTGAGCGCCCCGTTGAGGTGCCCGTACGCGCCCCAGCTGTACTCGGTCATCGCGATCTTCGTACCCGGGTAGTGCTGGTCGACGAGTTCCCGCATCCGGGGGATCATCCGGACCGGCTTGTTGATCCAGCTCTCGTCCACGTAGGTCGGGTCCCACAGTTGCCGGGTGGAGCGCAGCCGCCGCTCCTGGGTGGCCGCGTCACCGGCCTCCTTGTGGTGCACGCCGGCCTGCTGCGGGTAGATGTGGATGTCGAAGTAGTCCAGGATCCGCGTGCCGTGCTGCTGCTCGTAGGCGCGCATCTGCTCCAGGTACCACGGCCCCAGCTCCTTGCCGCCGTGCGCGGCCCGGTCCGGCGGGTTGCCCCAGCAGCCGGTGCGGCTGCAGGTGTCCTGGTCGAGGCCGGAGAAGTGGATCGAGTTCAGGCCCCAGCCCACCGGCCCGAGGGTCTTCGCGCCCGGGTCGGCCGCCTTGATCGCGGCGGCGTACGCGTAGGTGCGGTCACGCAGCTCGTCGTAGCCGAGCCCCTGCCGGCGCACGTCGCGGTGGGTGGAGTGCCACAGGTCGGGCTCGTTGTCGAGGTTGTAGAACTCGACCCCGCCGTTCGCCGCGCTACCGAACTGGCTCGTGAGGTGGTCGACGAAGTCGGTGGCGTACTCCGGGCCGACCGCGACGCTGGTGTCCTTCGGGTCGTTGGTGGTGATCGGCGTGCCGTCGGGCTTCTTGCCGTTGCCGCAGTCCGGCCACCACGGATCGGTCGACTGCTGCGGGCCGTACCTGGCCACGCTGAAGGAGCACGACCGGGTGCGGTCCTTGGCGACCCAGCCGAGCATCGGCACGGTCATGATGGTCTCGGCCCCGGTCGCCCTGTCCTGCGTGACGAACCTGTCCGTCTCCGAGCCCTTCGGCAGGCTCGCCGGGTCCGCGTTCTCGTTCGGCAGGTTCTCGAAGTACCAGTCGGACGCGCGGTTGGTGATGTCGTGCCGGAAGTTGTAGCGGGTGGTGTGGTTGCCGCCGTAGCGGTGGATCGGCAGCCGGATGTCGCGGGCCAGCGCCTCGTCGGCGAAGTTCATGCCGTAGACGTACGGGCTGATCGCGTGCCGGCCGGCGGTGGTGTCGACGGCCAGCGCCGGACCGGCCGCGGCGTGGGCGGGTTGCGGCAGGGCGAGGCCGCCGAGGGTGACGGCCAGGGCGACCGGCAGCAGTGCTGTGGTGGGACGCACGAGCTTTCCTCTCACGCAGGGGATTCGAGCCCGCCGATGGGAGCGCTTCCACACAGGATTGCGCTTTCCTCACCACCCGTCAACGCCGCCGAGCGCCCTGACGATCATGTCGATTCGATTCGAATCCCCCTGGTCAGCGGCGGGGCGGCGATCAACTTCCGGAAATTCGTCCGGCGGACGGCCGCGGGCACGGCGAGGCCGCGGGCACGCCGAGGCCGCGCCGGACCACCGTGGACGGTGGGCGGCGCGGCCGAGCGCGGGCGGGTCAGCCGGCGGCGGAGCGGAAGACCGGGTAGTAGCCGCCCGACTGGCCGGCCGCCGTCGGGTGGTACGAGATGCCGATGTTGGCGTAGTTCAACGCGTGCAGCCACTTCTCGCCGTAGCTGCACAACTGGTGCCCGACGAAGATCGACCGGACGTCGGCGAACGTGAAGCCGGCGGCCTGGGCGGCGCTGCGGGTGATGTCGTCGACCAGGTTGATGCCCTCGTTGATCTTCGCCCGGGAGGTGGCGGTCAGCCCGACGCAGAAGGTGCCGAGCTGGTAGAAGACCGGGTAGCCGACCACGACCACCCGGGCGCTGGGCGCCTTGGCCCGGATGCCCTTGTAGACGGTGGAGAGCAGGCCGGGCAGTTGGGCGCGGGCCTTGTCCTGGGCGGCCTGGACGGCGGCCACGCACTGCGTCTCCCCGTAGAGCACGCAGGTGGTCATGATGTTGGCGAAGCCGACGTCGTTGCCGCCGACCGTGACGCTGACCAGGGTGGTGGTCGAGGAGAGCGCGGAGAGCTGGTTGTTGGTCACGTCCGTGGTCCGGGCCCCGGAGCAGGCCACCGAGCGGTACGACGCGGGCCTGATGTTGGCCTGGTAGAGCGCCGGATACGCCTTGGTGCTGCGCTGACAGGAACCGCTCTCGGCGGTGTAGCTGCCGGCGCCGACGCCGGAGGCGTACGAGTCGCCGAGGGCGACGTAGTGGTCGGCCGGCGACGCCTGGGCGGGCACCGCGAGGACGAGCGTGGCGCCGAGGGAGGCGGCCATGCTCAGGGCGAAGGTTACGAGACGGGATCTCCGCACGTCGCACTCCTGGGGGTCGGAAGTGGTGGTGGGAGATTGATATCAGCGAATCTCACAGGGTCGGAAGATCACCGTTTCCGCGCCTGCTGTCCATAGATCCGTTTGGATACAAAAGCTTGCCGGACGATCTTTATCGGATGAAGGTTTCCGTCAGCGGGACGCATCGCGCGGACCCGTCCACAACGGACGTGATCCAACCCACCTATCTGGTCGGGAATCCCTCCGCCGGGAGCCGGGTTGGCACCGGACATGACGACTGTGGGACTGATCGGCAGTGGCAACATCGGTGGCACCGTGGCCCGGCTCGCGGTGGCCGCCGGTCACGACGTGGTGCTCAGCAACTCGCGCGGACCGGAGACGCTCGAGGACCTGGTGGAGGAACTCGGCCCCCGGGCCCGGGCGGCCACCCCGGCCGAGGCGGCGGCCGCCGGTGACCTGGTCGTGGTCACCATTCCGCTGCGGGCCTACCGCGAGGTGCCGGTCGCGCCGCTCGCCGGCAAGACGGTGCTCGACACCAACAACTACTACCCCGCCGAACGGGACGGGCGCTTCCCCGAACTGGACGACGAATCCACCACCACCAGCGAACTGCTCCAGCGGCACCTGCCGGAGTCCCGGGTGGTCAAGGTCTTCAACAACATCTACTTCGCGCACCTGCTGACCCTGGCCCGCCCGGCCGGCGCGGCCGACCGCAGCGCCCTGCCGATCGCCGGGGACGACACCGCCGCCAAGGCCGAGGTGACCGCGTTCCTCGACTCCATCGGGTACGACGCGGTCGACGCCGGGCCGCTCGCCGAGGGCTGGCGGTTCCAGCGGGACACCGCCGCGTACGGGCTCGTCTACGCGGCCGACCCGGCGGACGTCTGGGGACAGGCCGCCCCGGCCGACGCGGACACGGTGCGCGCCGCCCTGGCCGCCGCCCGCCGCTACGCCGACAGCTGACCGACGGTGACGCCTGGTGGCCCCGGCAACGGCCGGGGCTGCCACGGCGTCACTCCGCGCGGACCACCTCGTCCCGGTGCACCTGGCTGGTGAGCCGCTCCAGCCCCGGAGGACGCCGCGCGGTCAGGCGGGGGCGCGCCACTCCGAGGCGAGCACCGACCAGATCGCCGAGTCGACCCGCCCGGACGGGCCCGGGTAGTGCTGCCGCAGCGTCCCGTCGTGGCTCATGCCCAGCCGCCGGGCCACCGCGATGCTGCGCGCGTTCGCCGGGTTGGTGTGCCACTCGACCCGCGCGATGCCGCGCTCCCGGATCGCCCAGTCGATGATCCGGCTCGCGGCGCGGGTGACCAGCCCCTGCCCCTCGGCGGCCGGCTCCAGCCAGCAGCCGGCCTCGCAGACGCCCTGCGCCACGTCGAACGAGACGAACAGCACGCCGCCGACGAGCACGCCGCCGTCCCAGATCCCCCAGATGCCGCCGCCGTCGCGCGCCCACCGGTCGGCGTAGCGCTGGAGCACGTTGCGGGCCGAGTCGAGGTCGGTGGCCACGAAGGACGCGCCGACCCAGGGCGAGATGTGCTCCCGGCAGCGGTCCAGGTTGGCCAGGAACTCCTCCGCGTGCCACGGCGAGAGCGGCCGCAGCTCGGCGGTGTCGGTCAACGGCAGGGCGAACATGGTCCTCCTCAGGACGGCGGCAGGCTCAGCCGCAGGGTGGGGCCGGAGACGTCGGCGAAGCCGAGCGAGCGGTAGAGCGGCTCGCCCTCCGCCGACGCCCGCAGGTCGATCTTGCGTACGCCCCGGTCGCGGTACCAGTCGAGCAGCGCCGTCAGGCAGGCCCGGGAATAGCCGCGCCGCCGGTGCCCGGGGTCGGTGACGACGTTGAAGACGTACCCGACCCGGCCGTCGGGGTTGGCCGGTCCACCCAGGCGCTGCTCCACGGTGCCGGTGGCGCAGGCGGCGAGGACGCCGGGCCGCTCCGGCGCGTCGACCACGAACACGGCCATCGTCGCGTCGGCGGCGTCGAGGTGGTCGCGCAGCACCTGCCGGGCCGCCTCCTGCCAGGGCCCGGGCGACGGCGCCGTACCGCTCATCGACGCGAGCATCACCCCGCGCAGCCGGACGATCTCCGCCGCGTCCGCGCCCCCGGCCCGCCGTACCGTGATCATGACCGGACCGTACCCGACGAGGTCGGACGGATGGGGACCCGGCGCGACCGGTCGCTCCTCAGACCGGGCGGCGGCCGGCGAAGCCGCACTCCACCCGGTGGTACCAGCGCACGTCGGTGTCCCCCTCCAGCCAGCACCAGAGCACCGGTCGGCCGTCCCGCTCGCCGGGGAAGTCCAGCAGCACCGGGGCGATGCCCTTGACCTGGATGTCGTGCGAGTTCAACTCCTCCAGCACGGCGTGCAGCCGGGCCTCCAGGGCCTTCACCTCGGCCACCCCGCCGAGCACCGAGACGCCGTGGGCGGCCAGGTCGGCGCGGAGTTCGGCCAGGTCGGCGCGGAGCCGGATCAGCTCGTCGACGCGGGGACGCAGAGTGGCCACCAGATGGCGCGCCTGGGCGAGAGTGAACACCGGGCCAGTATGGGGGCCCTGCCGGTGGGGCGTCACCCGGTCTCCGGCCGGCCGTGCCACGATCGCCTCGTGCGCAACGAGCGACGCCTACGAACCCGGACGCCCGAGTCCCGTGCCTTCGCGCAGCGCGTACAGCTCGTCATGAGCCTGACCGCGCGCCTCAACGCGCTGCCGTTCGACGACCTCGACGCGCGCCGGACGGTGCTCACCGAGATCTTCGGTGGACCCGTCCCCGACTCGCTGTCCATCCTGCCGCCGTTCCACTGCGACTACGGGCTCGGCGCGTCGTTCGGGGAGCGGGTGTTCATCAACCAGGGCTGCTTCTTCCTCGACTACGGGGGCATCAGCATCGGCGACCGGGTCATGATCGGCCCTCGGGTGACCCTGAGCACGGCCGGACACCCCGTCGAGCTCGACGAGCGCTACGACTTCGTCACGCACGCGCCCATCCGCGTCGAGGACGACGTGTGGATCGGCGCCGCCGCCACGATCACCCCCGGAGTGACGATCGGTCGGGGCTCGGTCGTCGGCGCGGGCGCCGTCGTCGCGAAGGACGTGCCGCCGCTGAGTGTGGTGACGGCGACGAGCGCCGTCGAACGCAGGCGTCTGAAGCCGGCGTCCACCGGAACCTGAGCCCGGACGCGCCGGGTTCGCCGGTACCGCAACGTCACGATGGCCGGTCGAGGGACACCGCCGCGCGGAACGCCCGACCTCAGTCGGCCTGGGCGGCCAGTTCGCGGGCCCGGTCCCGGGCGGCCTCCAGCGCGGCCAGCAGCGCCGCCCGTACGCCGTGCTTCTCCAGCTCGCGCACGGCGGAGATGGTGGTGCCGGCGGGCGAGGTGACCGCCTCGCGCAGCTTGACCGGGTGCTCGCCGGAGTCGCGCAGCATCACCGCCGAGCCGATCGCGGTCTGCACGATCAGCTCGTGCGCCACCTGCCGGGGCAGGCCGAGCAGGATGCCGGCGTCGATCATGGCCTCGACCAGCAGGTAGAAGTACGCCGGACCGGAGCCGGAGAGCGCGGTCACCGCGTCCTGCTGGGACTCGGGCACCCGGACGGTGGACCCGAGCGGTGAGAACATCTCCTCGGCGAGGGCGAGGTGCTCGCCGGTGGCGTGCGCGCCCGCCGAGATCGCGCTCATCGCCTGGTCGACCAGGGCCGGGGTGTTGGTCATCACCCGCACCACCGGGGTGCCCTCGGGCAGCCGGCGGGCGAAGAAGGTGGTGGGCAGGCCGGCGCAGAGCGAGATGACCAGCTTGTCGGCCGGCACCTTCGGGCCGATCTCGTCCAGCAGCACGCCCGCGTCCTGCGGCTTCACCGAGATCGCCAGCACCGCCGCCTCCTCGACCGCGGTGAGGTTGTCCACCACCCGTACGCCGTAGCGGGCGGTCAGTTCCTCGGCGCGGGCCGGGCGGCGGGCGGTGGCCAGCAGCCGCTCCACCGGCCAGCCGGAGCGCAGCAGCCCGGAGAGCATCAGCTCGCCGATCTTGCCGGCGCCGATCACCGCGACCGTGTGCCGGGCGGGTGCCATCGGTCGTACCCCTTCCGTCGCGGGGGCCGGCGGCGCGGCGGGTGTCCCTGCCGCGCCGCCGGTCCACGGGCGATCAGCTGCCGAAGAAGACCTCGGCCTCGGCGTACCGCTCCAGCGGCACGGTCTTCAGCTCGCGGGTGGCCTCGGCCAGCGGGACCCGGACGATGTCCGTGCTCTGCATCGCGACCATCTTGCCCCAGTCGCCCTCGTGGGCGGCGTCGATGGCCTGCAGGCCCAGCCGGGTGGCGAGCACCCGGTCGAACGCGGTCGGGGTGCCGCCGCGCTGGATGTGGCCGAGCACGACGGTGCGGGCCTCCTTGCCGGTCTTGGCCTCCAGCTGCTCGGCGAGCCACTGGCCGATGCCGCCGAGGCGGACGTGGCCGAACGCGTCCAGCTCCTGGTTGTGCAGCACCATCTGGCCATCCAGCGGCTGCGCGCCCTCGGCGACCACCACGATCGGGGCGTACTGGTGCTGGAAGCGCTTCTCGACGTAGCCGGCGACCTGCTCGACGTCGAACTGCCGCTCCGGCAGCAGGATCACGTTGGCGCCACCGGCCAGGCCGGCGTGCAGGGCGATCCAGCCGGCGTGCCGGCCCATCACCTCGACCACCAGGGTGCGGTGGTGGCTCTCGGCGGTGGTGTGCAGCCGGTCGATCGCCTCCATCGCGATGTTGACGGCGGTGTCGAAGCCGAAGGTGTAGTCGGTGGCGCCGAGGTCGTTGTCGATCGTCTTCGGCACGCCGATGACGTTGACGCCGAGCTCGTGCAGCTTGGTGGCGACACCGAGGGTGTCCTCGCCGCCGATCGCGATCAGGGCGTCCACGCCCTGCGCGGCGAGGTTCTCCTTGATCCGCTCCACGCCGTTCTCGATCTTGAACGGGTTGGTGCGGGACGAGCCGAGGATGGTGCCGCCGCGCGGCAGGATGCCGCGGACCTCCGCGATGCCCAGCGGCTTGGACAGGCCCTCCAGCGGACCCTTCCAACCGTCCTGGAAGCCCACGAACTCGTGACCGTAGCTGGCGACGCCCTTGCGGACCACCGCCCGAATGACCGCGTTGAGACCTGGGCAGTCGCCGCCGCCGGTGAGCACGCCGATACGCATGATCTGCTCATCCTCCTGGAGCATCAGGTGAAGCCCGGATAAGCCCCAGGATATGTGTCAGATCAGACCATCGGCGCCGTTGCCGGCCCGGGGCGGGCCGTCAGTGCGAACTGTAGTCGCCGCGGGTGTACGCCGACACCGCGCCCCGAGCAGTCCCACCCGCCGGGCGGGCTACCGGTCAGTAGCTGACCTCGTGGTTCTCCCCCGCCTTCGGCGGCCGGCCGGTCACCGCCGCCTTGGCGAAGCCCAGCAGGTTGACCACCGTGCCGCCCGGGGAGTCCCAGTACTCCGCCGAGCTGGCGTGCACCTTGATCAGGGTCAGGCCGGGCGTGTCCAGCCCGTCGGGGAACCACGCCTTGAGCGTCGGGTTCCACAGCTGCTCGGCCTTCGCCCGGTCGTACGCCTCCTGGGCGGTGCCGGAGACGGACACCCACGAGTGGTGCTTCGGGTCGGAGAAGGCGACGTCGACCTCCGGGTTGACCCGGATCTGACGCACCTTGGCCGAGTCGGCGTAGGCGAAGAACCACAGGTCGCCGTCGAACTCGGCCTCCTGCAGCGCCATCGGGCGGCTCACCAGCCGGCCGTCCACCCCGATCGTGGTCAGCATGCCGATCCGGGCGTCGCGGATCAGCTCGGTCACCCGACGGCGGGCGTCGGCGGTGTCGGTCGGTGCCCCGGTCATGTCGCAACCCCCTTCGGTGCGGTTCGCCGAACGGTGCCCAGGACGGATGGGGTCAAACCTGCGGGAATGCAGCGATCGGGACTCAGCCCGTCATCGCCCGCCAGCGGGCCAGGTTGTGCCGGGCGTCGACCAGGGCGTCGTGCCGGTCGGCGTCGGCGTCGGGCAGCCTCGGCCGGCCCCGGTCGTCCCAGAGCTGGCGCAGGTCCTTGGTGAACCGGGGGATCTCCCGGGGCAGCGCCGGCATCGCCCCCCAGAGCTGGGCCAGCACCACGTGGTCGTACGCGGCGTACCAGGCCCAGAGTTCGAGCTGCTCGCCCGGGCGGTCGCGGATCGGCTCCATCAGGAAGTCGTACAGCTCGTCGCGGATCCGCTCCCGGGAACGCCAGGCCCGGTCGGCCGGGGACGGGAGCTTGTCCAGCACGTTGCGGCGCACCCAGGGCACGGCGCGGGAGTCGTCGAACTCGGTGGAGACCGCGTAGAACTCGCGGCCGTACTCGTCGACGACACCGATCGAGACGAGGTCGACGATCCGGCCGTCCTCGATGAATTCGCAGTCGTAGAAGTAGCGGTAGGCCATCGTCCCCATCCTCGCCCATTACCGGTCGAGGCCGCCGGGCGGGGGCGGAGCGGACCCGGCCGATCGGCCCGACCGCGCCTCGGCCAGGTGGTCCGTCGCAGCTCGGGACTGTCACGGAGACGATTTGAGGGGTGTACAGCACGCTACCGGGCCGTCATGATCTGATGTGTACCGCTACCGGACGCCGACGGGGTCTTCGCACCTCGCCAGGGGCCGTCAGGTTCACCCGGTGAGCGAGTTGTGGGTCCGTGACCGGGGAGGGGTTGGGCCGTGGAGATGCGCCTGCCGGAGCCGGGTGACGCCCTCACGGGCGTGGAGATGTTCGCCGGGCTCGAACCGGAGGTACGCCAGCGGGTCATCGCCGCGGCGGTGCCGCGCACCTACCGCAAGGGCCAGCTGCTCTTCGTGGAGAACGACCCGGGCGAGTCGCTGATCGTGCTGCGCCGTGGGGCGGTGGCGGTCTTCCGCACCGCGCCGACCGGCGAGCGGGCGGTGCTGTCGGTCATCCGACCGCCGGACGTGCTCGGCGAGGTCTCCCTGCTGGACGCCTCGACCCGCTCGGCCTCCGCCGAGGCGATCGAGGACTGCGCGGCGCTCGCCCTGTCCCGGCCCGCCTTCATGGAGCTGGTGCACTCCAACCCGCGCATCCTCGACGCGGTGATGCGGTCGCTGGGCGGGCTGATCCGCCGGCTCACCGAGCAGAACGCCGACCACGTCTTCCTGGACCTGCCCGGCCGGGTGGCCAAGACCCTGGTCCGCCTCGCCGGCGAGAGCCAGGCCCCGATGATCACCATTGAGCTGAACCAGAGCCAGCTGGCCGAGATGGCCGGCGGCTCCCGGCAGAGCGTCAACCAGGCGATCGGCTCCTTCGCCAACCGGGGCTGGCTGCGCACCGAGGGCCGGCGGATCGTGGTCACCGACGTCTCGGCGCTACGGCGCCGCGCGGGGATGGCCGAGCGCTGACCGTCGCCGCGCGGGGATGGCCGAGCGCCGACCAGCGCCGCGCGGGGATGGCCGAGCGCTGACCGTCGCGGCCCGGTGAGCCGGGCCCGCGAGCCTCGACCGGCCCGCAGGTAGCCCCGGCCGACCGGCCCGCAGGTACGTGAAGACGCGGCCGGCGGACCGCACGGGTCCACCGGCCGCGCCGGGGTTGTCAGTTGGTCGTGTCGTCCGCGGGCGGGGCGCCCGGTCCGGGACCGATCTTCTCCGGCGGTGTGCCCGGCCCCGGACCGATCTTCTGCGGATCGGTCGTGGTGCTCGTGGTCGTGCCGGTGTCCGAGGCCGTCTGGCCGTCGGGGTTCTCCACCATGCCCTGCTCCTCCAGTCTGGCGAGAGTGACCGCGTCGACGTCGACCGTCTCGCCCGGTGACCGGACGGTCCCGCCCGGGTCGGTCCAGTAGGCGGACAACCGGATCTGCACGGCACTCTCCTGACGGCGAACTTGTCTCGTGAGGAACACTAGTGTCGGCTGATCAGCCGTGGGGTCGGGCCACCCGTCGGGTACCCGACTGGAACAGCCCGGCGCGATACTGGGGTCTCCTCACGTACGGAGTTCGACATCGACCTCAAGTGTGGACACTGCTCCCGGGTGGCAGGGCCGGACGACCGCTTCTGTGGCGGCTGCGGACAGGCGCTGACGCTCGGCTGCGCGTCGTGCGGGCACGGCAACAGCCCCGAGGCGAACTTCTGCACCAACTGCGGCGAGCCGCTGCGCGACCACGCGGTGGCGGTGCAGGAGGACCGACGCCAGGTCAGCGTGCTGTTCATCGACATCGTCGACTTCACCGCGTACGCCGAACGGGCCGACCCGGAGCAGGCGCGCAGCCTCCAGCAGGCCTACTTCGCCACCGTCCGCCGGCTGGTCCACCAGTACGGCGGGGTGGTGGAGAAGTACATCGGCGACGCGGTGATGGCGCTCTTCGGCGCCCCGGTCGCCACCGACAACGACGCGCTGCGCTGCGTACGGGCCGGGCTGGAACTGCAACGCAGCCTGGCCCGGCAGGCCGCCGGCCCGCAGCAACCGCTGGGCTTCCGGGTCGGGGTGGCCACCGGCGAGGCGCTGGTCGACCTCTCCGCCACCCGCGACGGCGGC
Source organism: Micromonospora coxensis (assembly GCF_900090295.1). Lineage (NCBI taxonomy): Bacteria > Bacillati > Actinomycetota > Actinomycetes > Micromonosporales > Micromonosporaceae > Micromonospora > Micromonospora coxensis. Next base: position 1,761,369 of record NZ_LT607753.1, read on the forward strand.
CAGGCCTTCGTCACCGGGGACGTGGTCAACACCGCCTCCCGGTTGCAGGCGCTCGCCCCGCCGGGCGGGGTGGTCGTCGACGAGAGCACCTGGTCGGCCACCCGGCACGAGATGGAGTACGCCGACCGTCCACCCGTGACACTGCGCGGGCGCTCGGCGGTCAGCCGGATCTGGCTCGCCGTCCAGGCCCGGCCGCGCACCGACCCGCAGGCCGCCGAGCTGACCCCGATGATCAACCGGGAGCACGAGCGTGGCCTGCTCGTCAGCGCCCTGCACCGCACCGTCACCGAGCGGGTGTCGCAGCTGGTGACCGTCTTCGGGCCGGCCGGGGTGGGCAAGAGCCGGCTGCTGCGGGAGTTGTCCCGGCACGCCGCCAACCTCCCCGGGCACCGGGTCACCTGGCTGGTCGGGCAGTGCCCGCCGTTCGGCGAGAACGTCACGTACGCCGCCCTGGCCGACATCGTCAAGAGCTGGGTGGGGCTGCCCGAGGGCGACGATCCGGAGGCGCTGCCCGAGCGGCTGCGCACCCGGCTGGCGCAGCTCGGTGACGCGCACGGCAGCCGGCTGGCCGGTGCGCTCGGCCCGCTGCTCGGCGTGCCCGGGGAGCGGCTGGTCCCGGGCGAGGCGGAGGCCGCCTGGCGACGGTTCCTGCTCGCCCTGGCCGCCCAGGGCCCGACGGTGCTGGTCTTCGAGGACATGCACTGGGCCGACCAGGCGATGCTCACCTTCGTCGAGCAGCTCGGCGCGTCCGCCCGGGGCGTACCCCTGCTGGTGGTGGCGACCGCGCGGCCGGAGCTGCGGGAGCGGCACCCGGCCTGGACCGGCACGATCAGCGGCACCATGTCCATCTCGGTGCCGCCGATGCACGACGCCGACATCGACACCCTCTACTCGTTGCTGCTGGGCCACGCCACCCTGCCGGCGTCCGCCCGGGCCCCGCTGATCGAGTTCGCCGACGGCAACCCGCTCTACGCCCAGGAGTACGCCCGGATGCTGCTCGACGGCGGGCTGCTGGAGCCGGCCGTCCGGCTCGACCCGGCCGGGACGTCGGGCATGCCGCGTACCGTGCAGGCGGTCATCGCCAACCGGCTCGACCTGCTCGACCCGGCCGACCGGGCGGTGCTGCAGGCCGCCGCCGTGGTCGGCGTGCAGTTCTGGCCGGCGCCGGTGGCCGCCGCGCTGGGCCGGCCGGCGGAGTGGGTCGAGCGGGCGCTGGACCGCCTCCAGCGCCGCGACATGGTCTACGAGCTGCCCAGCTCGACGATGCCCGGGCAGCCGGAGTACCGGTTCCGGCACATCCTGGTCCGCGACGTCTGCTACCAGCGGCTCCCCCGCGCCGAGCGGGTGCTGCGGCACCAGCGCACCGCCGACTGGCTGGAGCAGCTCGCCGAGGGTCGCCAGCAGGACCTGGCCGAGGTGCTGGCCAACCACCGCTGGACGGCGCACGAGATCGCCCGCATGGTCGGCCTGGACCCCACGCCGTACGCGCGCGACGCCCGCACCGCCCTGCACCGGGCCGCCCGCCGGGCGTACGCCCTGCACGCGCTCGACAACGCCGCGACGCTGGTCTCCCGGGCGCTCTCGGTCGGCGGCGAGCCGGACCCGGCGCTGGAGCTGTTCGACGCCGAGCTGGCCCTCTACCGCGACGGCGACACGTTCCTGGTGGACGGCGGCACCCGGACGCTGACCGCGCTGGCCGACCGGCTCGCCGACGCCGGTGACCGCACCGGCGAGGCCCGGGCCTGGACACTGCTGGCCACCGCGGCGTGGAGCCGCGCCGACCGGGCCGAGACGCTGCGCTGCCTGGACCGGGCCATCGGCATCTACGCCGGGCTGCCGGACACCGAGGAGAAGGCGGAGGCGCTGCTGGAGCTGGCCCGGGTGCGGATGCTCAACGCCGAGACCGACCCGGCCTGCGAAGCCGCCCGCTCGGCTGCCGAGCTGGCCGAGCGGATGGCCCTGCCGGAGGTGCAGGCGAACGCCCGGATCACCCTGGCGGTGGCCCGGTACCTGGCCGGTGAGCAGGACGCGTACGCCGCGTTGGAGGACGTCGCGCGGCACTGTCGGGTGGAGCGGCTGAGCAGCCGGCGGCGGGCGTTGCAGAACCTGGCCTGGGCCACGCAGGAGGAGGGCGACCTCACCGGTTCGGCACGGCTGGTGCAGGAGCAGCGGTCCCTGGACCCCGGGGGCGGGCACGGCATCGCGACGAGCTTCGCCGACCAGTGGGCGCGGGCGTACTACGCCGGGGACTGGGTGGCCGCGCTGGAGATGGCCGACGAGTCCACCCGCCGTCCGACCGCGGAGTGGGACCTGCACATCGTCGCCGTCTCCGGCTGGATGCGGCAGCTGCGGGCCGACGCCCCGGCCGCTTCGCCGCCCGGCGACGGTGAGCCGGACCTGGTGGCGCGGGCGGTGGCCGCCGCCCGGCGCAGCGGCTTCCACCGGGTGCTCCGGTCGACGCTGGCGCACGCCGCCCTCTGCCGGGCGGTGCGCGGCCTGCGCGAGGAGGCGATGCAGCTGCTCACCGAGCTGGACGAGGACTGGCGGCGCAGCCGGATGATCCCGTTCGCGGAGTGGGTGCCGGCGGTCGGCCACGTCGCGGTCGTGCTCGGGCCGGAGGCGGCCCGGCTGGTGCGCGACATGCTGGCGCGGGCCCCGCGGATGACCCCGTGGGCGCTGGCCGCCGGGCAGGTCGCCGACGCCACCCTGGCGCTGGCCGAGGGGGACGCCGCCACCGCCGGCCGGCTGTTCCGGACGGCCGCCGACAGCTACGCCCGGATGACCGACACCACGGACCACGTGCTCACCACCACGCTGTCGGTGCCCGCGCTGGCCGCCGACGACCCGGTGCGGGCGGCGGAGGCCCTGACCCGGGTACGCGACTTCGCCGCGCGTACCGGGGCGTCCGGGCTGCTCCAGCTCGCCCAGGCGGGCCCGGCCGGACCCGCCTGATCCCGGCGCGCGCCTCACGCCCGGGCCGGCGCTGCCTCCCCCGTGCTGCCGCCGACCGGGAGGCGGCGTCGGGCCGCACTCGCGCCCGGGGCGGCGCTCAGGCCGCGACGGGCTGGCGCGGCACGGGCTCGGCCGGCGGCTGGTTCTTCAGCTTGGCGGCGTACATGTCGACGTACTCGCGGCCGGAGAGCTCCATCAGCTCGTACATGATCTCGTCGGTGACCGCGCGCTCGACGTACCGGTCGCCGGACATCCCGGCGTAGCGGGAGAAGTCCAGCGGCGCGCCGAAGCGGATCCGCACCCGGGCGATCTTGGGGATGAGCTTGCCGGTGGGCTGGATCTCGTCGGAGTTGAGCATCGCCATCGGCACCACCGGGGCACCGCTCTCCAGGGCCAGCCGGGCCACCCCGGTCTTGCCCCGGAAGAGCCGCCCGTCGGGCGACCGGGTCCCCTCCGGGTAGATGCCGGCGATCCCGCCGGCCCGCAGCACCGTCAGCTGGGTGTCCAACGCCGCCTGGGCGGCCCGGCCGCCGGAGCGGTCGACCGGGATGCAGCCGGTGCCGGCGAAGAACGCCTTGGTCAGCCAGCCTTTGATGCCCCTACCGGTGAAGTATTCCGCTTTGGCGATGAAAGTGACTTTTCGCGGGACGACCAGCGGCGTGAAGATCGAGTCGGAGAAGGAGAGGTGGTTGCTGGCGAGGATCACCGGTCCGCTGTCCGGCAGGTGGTGCAGCCCCTCGACCTGCGGACGGAAGATCAGCCTGAGCAGTGGGCCGAGGAGAATGTGCTTCATCAGCCAGTACAGCAAGGGGGTCCTTCCGGGGCAGCAGGTGGCGGGCGACACCACCGCCGGTCGCCGGACGGGCGCCGGGGACCCCGGCGACCCGGCCGGAGGCGCCTCGGCGGGCGGGATCGTCGGCTCTGAGCCTACGAACCGGGAGCGGCACGCCACAACGCACTCCCGGAACAGGGTCCTGACGTGTCACGATTCAGGGCACGGCGTACGGGGCGCCGACACAACCGCCGAGGAGGATGTCCGGTGTCAGCGGGTGGGGCCCGCCGGGGACGGCGGGACAACGGGCTCGACGCGAGCGAGTACGCCGTCGCGGGCGATGTCGATCCGCGTGTCGGCGAGCATCTGCTCGACGTGCTCGCCGCCGGTGGCATCGCCGCGTACCTGCAGCCCTCCGCCGACCTGAACCCGGTCACCCGGACGACCACCGTGCCGGCCCGGCCGGTGGACCGGCTCTACGTCGACCGCTCCCACCTGACCACCGCGCGCGACTACCTCACCCAGCTGGCCGACGAGGCGACCCCCGAGCCGCCGCGCGCCGAGCCGGACGTCGACGCCGAGTGGGACCGCATCGTCGCCGCGTTCCACACCGCTCCGGCCGCCGGCAGCCGCCCCTGGCCGGAGGCCGAGGACGTCGACGACCCCGCCGAGCAGCCCGGCCGCACCGGCGCCACGGCGACCCGGGCCGAGGAGGCCACCGGCCCCACCGCCACCGACGTGCGGCGGCTGCCGTACGCGGCGGACATCTCGGGGATCTCGCTCGGGCGGGAGCGGCACGACGAGCCCTCCCTGCTGGACGGGCTGGACACCTTCGGCGCCGACCTGCCGGGCGACCCGGAGGAGGGCTACACCCCGCCCCCACCGCCGCCGCTGCCCCGGATCTCCAAGTACGCCGTGGTCGGCGCGCTGTCGATCGTCCTCGGCTTCGTCCTGTTCCTGAACCCGTCGCTGCTGCCGGTGGACGCCTCGGTGGTCACCCTGCTCGGCTTCACCGGCATCCTCGCCGGCTTCGTCACGCTGATCTGGCGGCTGCGCCCCGGCGACGAGGACGACCACGATCCCGACGACGGCGCGGTCGTCTGAGCCCGCCACCGCGGCTGCCTGGGGCGGCCGGGGCCGTCACGCTGCGCGGCGCCCGTATCGCGGGACGCTACCGGGTGCCCCGTGCCACGTAACAGAGGTGTAACTTACGGTCAGTAGGAATACGGCTGTACGTCACTTCCCCCACCGACTGCCCGGTTGTTCCTGTTCCTCGTGGCGGTCGGCCACTGCGGATCGGAATGCCCGAGATGCGACAGAGTTCCCTCGTGGTGGTGGCCAACCGGCTTCCCATCGACGACAGCGTGGCCCCCGACGGCGCCTGCGAGTGGCGCCGCAGCCCCGGAGGTCTGGTCAGCGCGCTGCACCCGCTGCTGCGGCACACCCCGGCCACCTGGGTGGGCTGGGCCGGCGGGACCGGCCCCGCGCCCGACCTCCCCGACGTCGACGGCGTGCGCATGCACACCGTCCCGCTCGACGCGCAGGACCTGCGCGACCACTACGAGGGATTCGCCAACGCCACACTCTGGCCGCTCTACCACGACGCCGTCGAGCAGCCCGAGTACCACCGCCGCTGGTGGGAGGCGTACCAGCGGGTCAACCAGCGGTTCGCGGAGGCGGCCGCCGGGGTGGCCGAGCCGGGCGGCCTGGTCTGGGTGCAGGACTACCACCTGCAACTCGTCCCCGGGATGCTCCGCGAGCTCCGCCCCGACCTGCGGATCGGCTTCTTCCTGCACGTGCCGTTCCCGCCGCCGGAGCTGTTCATGCAGCTGCCGCGCCGCGCCGAACTGTTGCGCGGGATGCTCGGCGCCGACCTGATCGGCTTCCAGCGCGCCCAGGCCTCGCACAACTTCGCCCAACTCGTCGCCAAGGTGCTCGGCCTGCCGGCCACCGACCGGCGCATCGGCGTCGACGACCGGGTGGTGCGGATCGGGGCGTACCCGGTTTCCATCGACACCGCCGAGATGGCCGCGCTGGCGGGCCGTCCCGACGTCACCGCCCGCGCCCGCCGGCTGCGGCACGACCTGGGCGACCCGGAGCACGTGATCCTCAGCGTCGACCGGATGGACTACACCAAGGGCATCGAGCAGCGGCTCAAGGCGTACAGCGAGCTGCTGGCCAGCGGGGACGTCAAGGTCCGCGACACCGTGCTGGTCCAGGTGGCGGTGCCGAGCCGGGAACGGGTCGCGCAGTACCAGATCCTGCGGGAGCGGGTCGAGCGCGAGGTCGGACGGATCAACGGCGAGTTCGGCCGGGTCGGCGAGCCGGCGATCCACTACCTCACCCAACCGTTCGACCGCACCGAGCTGGCCGCCCTCTACCGGGTCGCCGACGTGATGGCGGTGACCCCGCTGCGCGACGGGATGAACCTGGTCGCCAAGGAGTACGTCGCCGCCCGGGTGGACGACTCCGGCGCGCTGCTGCTCAGCGAGTTCGCCGGCTCCGCCGCCGAGCTGGAGCAGGCGTACCTGGTCAACCCGCACGACCTGGAGGAACTCAAGCGGATGCTGCTCTCGGCGCTGCGGGCCGCCCCGGAGGACGCCGGCGAACGGATGCGCGCCATGCGCGCGCACCTGCACCGGCACGACATCCGGGCCTGGGCCCGCTCCTACCTCAGCGCCCTGGACGAGACCGGCTCGCTGGTACGCCGACTCAGCAGCTCCGGCTGAGCCCGGTGCAGGTGGCGCTCTTCCGCAACGGCGACGCCCGGGCGATCCCACTCCACCCGCCCGACCGCCGGCAGCGCCGACACCGGCCTGCCGGCCGTCATCACCCGACCGGGGAGCAACCCGTGCCGGTCACGCCCGCTGCGGCTCCTTGACCAGCCAGTCGAGGATCGCGTCGATCGGCTCCCGCCACCGGGCGTCGAGCATCAGGTCGTGTCCCATGCCCGGGAAGAGCAGCGGGGCCGAGCCGTACCGGCGGGCGGCGCGGACCAGCGCCGCCGGCGGCACCACCCGGTCGTCCGGGCTGCCCAGCACCAGCACCGGCGGGCGACCCACCGCCGGCTCCGCCTCCCGACCGGCCAGCAGCTGCCACTGCGCCCGCCGGGAGGCCCGGCCGAGCCGCGCGGCGTGGCGCCGGGCGTCGGCGTCGGGCAGCTCGCGGCTGAACAACTGCCGGCGGTGCAGCTTGAGCGGGCCACCGACCAGCGCCGGCAGGGTGCCGACCGGATTACGGCGCAGCGCGGTGACGGCCGTCGACCAGCCGCCCATCACCGGCGCGACCAGGACCGCGGCCCGGGCCGGGTAACGCGCCAACGCGTGGGACACCACCAGGGCGCCGGCGCCGTGCCCCACCAGCACCGCCCGGCGCGGCAGGCCCGCCGCCACCTGGACCACGTCATGGGTGTACGCCCGCAGCGTCGCCTCCGGCGCCCGCTCGCTGCCGCCGTGCCCGCGCAGGCTCAGCGCGTACGCCGGGAACCCGCGCGACGCGGCGTGCTCCAGCCAGTGCTCGGCGAACGCCCAGGCCCCGTGCCCGAACCCGGGTACGAAGAGCAGCGGCGGTCGCCCCTCCTCCAACTCCGGCGCGGCGCCCAGCACCTCGCGTCGGACCGGGCGGACCGGGCGGGCCCACTCCCGCCCCCGCAGGATCCGCACCCGCTCGTTCGTCGCGCTCATCCTGGCCGCCTCTCGTTCGCGACTGCGGGACTCCGCCGTGCCGCGTTCCTCGCGCTCACCGGGCCCGCCTCTCGTCCACGACCGCGGGACCCGCTCACCGGCCGGCCTCCAGCTCGTCGAGGGCGCGCTGCACCGCCCGCAGGTAGTCGGCGTGGCCCACCTCGAACCAGTGCCGGCTGCTGTCCTTGACCTTGCCCGAGTACCGCTCCCCCGCGCCGGCCTCCACCCGGGACGCGAACGCGGCGGCCCGCTCCGGCCGGGCCAGGCGGGCCTGGAGCAGCCGGGCGAAGAGGACGGTCTGCCAGTGCGACAGGGTGAACACGCCGGAGTCGGGCTGCAACAGGCCGGCCACCGCCAGGGTCGGGTGCCCGGGGGTGAAGGCGTTGAGCCACAGCCTCGGACGGCCCGAGGCGTCCTCGTCGCCGAGCACCTTCGGGTCCAGGAACTCGAAGCGCGGCAGGTAACCGGTGGCGAAGACGACCAGCTCGGGATCGATCTCCCGACCGTCGGTGAGGGTGACGCCGCCGCCGTGGAACCGGGCGACGTCGGGCACCGGGGCGATCCGGCCGTGGCCGACGTAGTAGACGAGCTGGCTGTTGGCGATCGGGTGGGTCTCGTACACCCGGTGGTCCGGCTTCGGCAGGCCGAAGCGGGTCAGGTCGCCGACGGTCAGCCGCAGCGTCCGGTGGTAGAGCCACTGCCGCACGCGCAGCGGGACCCGCAGCATCAACAGCAGGTCGTTGACCTGGTCGGCGGGGCGGCCGAAGACGTACTTCGGGGCGTACCAGTAGCCGCGGCGGGTGGAGTGCCAGCAGCGCGACGCCTGCTGCGCGGCCTCGACCGCGATGTCGCAGCCGGTGTTGCCGGCGCCGACCACCAGCACCCGCTTGCCGCGCAGCTGCGCCGGGTCCTTGTAGGACGAGGCGTGCATGACCTCGCCCCGGTACTCCTCCAGACCCTCGTAGGAGGGCAGCTTCGGCGACCAGTTGTGCCCGTTGGCGACCACCACGGCCGCGTACCGGGAGGTGCGCTCCGGGCCGTACCCACCGGTGCTGCGGGTGGTGACGTCCCAGCGGTCACCGGCCACCGGCTCGACCCGGACCACCTCGGTGCCGAACCAGATGTGCCGGCGCAGGTCGAAGTGGTCGGCGTACCGCTCGAAGTAGGACAGCAGCTGGCTGTGGTGCGGGTAGTCCGGCCAGGAGTCCGGCATCGGGAAGTCGGGGAACTGGGTGAACGGCCGCGACGAGATCAGGTGGGTACTGGCGTACACCGGGCTGCGGTCGTGCCGCCAGTTCCACGCGCCGCCGACGCCGGTCTCCCGCTCGTAGCAGTCGACGCCGAAGCCGTGCTCGGTGAGGTTCTTGATCGCGGTGAGGCCGCTGGCGCCGGCCCCGATCACGCAGACCGTGTCGCCCCGGTCGGAGACCGGGCGGCCGTCCCGGCTCAGGGCGAGCGTGGTGGTCTCCGGATCGGGCCGGCCGTGCTCGGTGGAGGGGGGCACCGGGGAATCTCCTTATGTGCGGCACGAACGCCGGTTCGACGGGCAATCCTCCCCGTACCCGCAGTCCGTTGTCCAGCCCGGGACGGCGGCTCCGGGTCCGGCGGTCGCCGCGCGGCGGACGGCCGGGCCCGGGGGCGTGCCGTCAGTCGGTGACCGGCAGGAGCAGGTCGGCCAGGACCGGGAAGTGGTCGCTGGCCCGGCGGGTCGTCGGGGTGTCCACCACGTCGTAGTCGAGCACCGTCACCCGGGGGTCGACGAAGAGCGCGTCGATGCGCCGGCGAGGGTCGGCGCACGAGTAGGTGCACCGGTCGGCGGCGTCGGCGGCCACCGCCGCGTCGATCAACCCCTCCCCCACCGTCCGCCAGGCCACCGAGTCCGGGCCGTCGTTGAGGTCCGCGCCGAGGACCACCGGCAGCCGCGCGCCCGCCACCTCCCGCTTGAGCAGCGCGGCCTGGCCGGGACGCTCCGCCGGGTCGGTGGACAGGTGCGAGCCGGCGAGCAGGAAGCGTGCCCCGCTGATGCGGCACTCGGCGTACGCGGCGCCGCGCAGGTGCCGCCCGGGGGTGAGCGGGAAGCGCTGGCACCGGGTCGCGGTCACCCGCACCCGGAGGCTGGTCAGCAGGAGGTTGCCCAGCGAGGGCAGGCCTCCGGCGGCCACCACCAGCCCGAACGACTCGGCCAGCGCGGCGGACTTCTGCCGCCAGCGGAACCGGCGCGGGGCCTCCTGCACGATCACCACGTCGGGCTCGGCCTCGCGGACCACGGCCGCCAGCGCGGCCGTGTCGTCCCGCTGGCTGTGGATGTTGTACGACACCACCCGCAGTCGCACCCCGCCGGCCGGCTCCCCGGCCCTGTCGACGGCCGGGGTTCCGGCGGCGGTCACAGCCGACGGGCGAGGTCGGCGGCGCCGATGACGCCGGCGCTGTTGCCCAGCTCGGCCGGGCGCACCTCGGCCACGGGCAGCCGGCTGCGCTGCGCCAGCGCGTCGTTGAACGAGCGCCGGGTCGGGCCGAGCAGCAGGTCACCGGCCTCGATCACGCCACCGCCGACGACCAGGACCTGCGGGTCGAGGATCTGGGCCATGTCGGCGAGGCTGGTGCCGAGCCAGCGGCCGACCTGGGCGAACGCCTCGGTGGAGACGGGGTCGCCGGCCTGCGCGGCGGCGGTGACCATGGGGCCGGTGACGGCCTCGGCCTCTCCGCCGGCCAGTTCGAGCAGGGCGGTGGCCCGCTGCGGCTCCTGGCGGGCGGCGGCCCGGGCGAAGCGGACCAGGGCGCTGCCGCTGGCGTACTGCTCGATGCAGCCGAGCCGGCCGCAGCCGCACTGGTGCCCGTCCGGGACGGTGAGCATGTGGCCCAGCTCGGCGGCGATGCCGTTGGCGCCGCGGACCAGCTCGCCGCCGAGCACGATGCCGCCGCCGACGCCGGTGCCGATGGTGAACATGACCATCGAGTCCTCGGCGTCGCGGGCCGCGCCGTAGCGGAACTCCGCCCAGGCGGCGACGTTGCCGTCGTTCTCCACGATCGCCGGCAGGCCGGTGGCGGCGCTGACGTACTCGCGCAGCGGCTCGTCCCGCCAGGCCAGGTTGGGGGCGAAGAGCACGGTGGAGCGGGAGGCGTCGATCCAACCGGCCGCGCCGATGCCGACCGCGTCGACCCGGTACCCGGCGGCGAGCTCGGTGACCAGCTCGATGATGACGTCACGGGTCTTGCCGACGTCGTCCGCGGGGGTGTCCCGTCGGGCCTGCACGAGAACCTTGCCGGTGTCGTCCACGACACCGCCGGCCACCTTCGTGCCACCGACGTCGACTCCGATGGTCAGCGTCACCGCTGCCACTCCCCTCTGCTGTGCTGCCCGACATCGGCCGAACCGGCCGTGCGATGTCGGATGTCCGGTGATCAGGCCCCGTCGCCTGGTGCGTCCCCGCCCGCGCCGGCCGGCGCACGCGAGGCGGGCACCACCGGACGGTCGGCCGTCGGCCGGACCTGGGCCGGCGCGACCGGCCCGGCGTCGTCGACGGGCGGGGCGGCGGCGGCCGGCACGACCGCGTCCTCCGCCCGGGTGGCGGCGGACCAGACGTCCCGCTCCGGCGCCGACGGAGAATCATGCCCGGTACGGGTGGCCTCGCGCCACACGTGGTCGGCGTCGGGACCGGTCCCGGCGGCGGGCCCGGTGGCTCCGGTGGCGCCGCCGGACGTCCGGTGGGAGGCTTCCCCGTCAGTGGCGGAAGCGAACGCCCGCATCAGGCTCGCGATCCCGGCCGCCAGATCGCCCGCGCCGGTGGCGAGCCGCTCGGCGAATTCCGGACTCGGATCACGCAACGCCGTGATACCGCGGCAGACCGGACAGATGCAGCACTCCGGCGTTCCGGTGGCGAATCCCCCGGCCCCGGCGCCCTCCCCCGCAGGCCGGGACGGGCCGACGCTGTGACCGAGGACACCCGAGAGCATCCCACCGAGCGGACCCCATCCGCCCGCCCCGCGGCCGGCCGAGGCCAGCCGCGCCGTGGCGAGCAGCGTGGCGACCAGCCGCTCGGCCTCCTCCCGGGCCGAGCCCGGTTCCGTACCCCCCATGTCGGGCTCCCCTACCGTGCGGCCGGCCGGCGTGTCACTGTGCCGTACCGGGTGCTTCTACCCGGCGCTTGAGCTGCTTCAACGCCGTATCCATGATCATTTTCTCGGCCTTGCGGCGGAACATCCCGAGCATCCCCACCGACAGCTCCACCTCCAGGGTGTACGTCACGGTGGAGGTGCCGTCCGGGTTGCCGACGATGTCGTACGACCCGCGCTGCGACTTCTGCATCGTCGACGGCTCGACCAGGTGCCACTCGACCCGGGACAGGTCCTCGGCGTACTCGTAGGCGAGCACGTACTCGTCGGCCATCACCCCGGCGTCGATGGTGAACCGGACCTGGCTGGCGTAGCCGTCCTCGTACTCCTCGATCACCTCCGCCCGCCGCACCGCCTCGGTCCATTCGGGGTAGCTCGGGAAGTCGCAGATGACCGCCGCCACGCGCTCCGGTGACGCGCCGATGACGATCGACTGGGTGGAGGAGTCCGCCATGGGGGGAGGCTACCCGGAGCGACCCCGGAGCGCGCCGCTCCACCCCCGGCGACGCCGCCGCGCCGCGCCCGGCGGGGACCGCCCGGGGTCCCGGCCCACCCGACGCCGCGACGTCCCACCTAGCGGGCAGGCAACCTCCCTGGCCAACCCACCCGGGTGTGCGGGTAGGTTTCGTCAGAGCCGACCCGCCGTGGCGGCCGGCCCGGACAGTGCGAGCACGAGGGAGTGCAGGTGCGCGAGTTCTCCGTTCCGCCGATCGTCACCATCGGCGACGCGGCCAACCTGACCGACCCGGTCTGGGACAACGCCGAGGTCGCCCCGGACGCGGTGCAGTTCGTCCGTCCCGCCCCGGCCGGCGCCGGCGCCCGCTGGGCGGACGTGACCTGCCGCGAGTTCCGCGACGAGGTCGTCGCGGTGGCCCGGGGCCTGGCCGCGGCCGGGGTCAACCCCGGCGACCGGGTGGCGCTGATGAGCCGTACCCGCTACGAGTGGACCCTGCTGGACTACGCCATCTGGGCGGCCGGCGCGGTCACCGTGCCGATCTACGAGACCTCCAGCGCCGAGCAGGCCGCCTGGATCCTCGCCGACTCCGGGGCCGTCGCCGTCGTGGTCGAGTCGAACGCGCACGCCACCCTGGTCGCCGGGATCCGTGACCGGCTGCCCGAGCTGCGCCACGTGTGGCAGATCGAGCTGGCCGGGGTGGACGAGATCGTCGCGCTGGGCGCCGCGGTGGACCCGGTCGAGATCGAGCGGCGGCGCAAGGCGGTCCACGCCGGCGACGTCGCCACGATCATCTACACCAGCGGCACCACCGGGCGGCCCAAGGGCTGCGTGCTGACCCACCGCAACATGTACGCCGACATCGCCAACGCGGTGCCGGTGCTGCCGAACCTCTTCCGGCCCGGCGCGTCGACGCTGCTCTTCCTGCCGCTCGCGCACGCCTTCGCCCGGCTCATCCAGATCGGCGTGGTGCAGGCCCGGGCCACCATGGCGCACTGCCCCGACACCAAGAACCTGGTCGCCGAACTCCAGGAGTTCCGGCCGACCTTCGTGCTCTCCGTGCCCCGGGTCTTCGAGAAGGTCTACAACGGCGCCCGGCAGAAGGCCGAGTCCGAGGGCAAGGGCAAGATCTTCGACAAGGCGGAGCGGGTCGCCATCGCCTACAGCGAGGCGCTGGAGACCGCCGACGGGCCGGGCCTGGCCCTGCGGGCCCAGCACGCGCTCTTCGACAAGCTGGTCTACCGCAAGCTGCGCGCCGCGCTCGGCGGCCGGTGCCGCGACGCGATCTCCGGGGGCGCGCCGCTCGGCGCCCGCCTCGGGCACTTCTTCCGCGGCATCGGGGTGACCATCTGCGAGGGGTACGGCCTCACCGAGACCTCCCCCGCGGCGGCGGCGAACCTGCCCGGCGCCACCCGGATCGGCACCGTCGGCCGTCCGCTGCCCGGCGTGACCATCCGGATCGACGACGACGGCGAGATCCTGATCGCCGGCGACCTGATCTTCCAGGGCTACTGGAAGAACGAGGCGGCCAGCGCCGAGGCGCTCACCACCGACGGCTGGTTCCGCACCGGCGACCTGGGGCGGCTCGACAACGAGGGCTTCCTCAGCATCACCGGCCGGAAGAAGGAGATCATCGTGACGGCCGGCGGCAAGAACGTCGCCCCGGCCGTGCTGGAGGACCAGGTCCGGGCGCACCCGCTGATCAGCCAGTGCCTGGTGGTCGGCGACCGGCAGCCGTTCATCGCCGCGCTGGTCACCGTCGACGAGGAGGCGCTGCCGAAGTGGCTGGCCGCGCACGGGCGGCCCGAGGACACCCCGGTGCACACCCTCTGCGACGACGAGGCGCTGCGCGCCGACATCCAGGGCGCGATCGACCAGGCCAACCAGTCGGTCTCCAAGGCCGAGGCGATCAAGGTGTTCCGGATCCTGCCCCGCGACTTCACCGAGGCGACCGGCGAACTCACCCCGTCGCTCAAGGTCAAGCGCCAGGTCGTGCACAAGACGTACGAGTCCGAGATCGCCGACATCTACCGCGGCTGACTACGATCCGTCACGTGCCCGCCTCCACACCTGTCCGGCCCCAGACCCGTCCGCTCGCCGCCGTCGCGCGCGTGGTGATGCTGGCGCTGGTCGCCGTCCTGACCCTGATCGCCACCCGCGACCCCGCCCAGCTGTGGTGGATCGTGCTGCTCGCGGTCGCCGGCCTGCCCGCCCTGCTCGCCCCCGAGCACCGGCTGATCGGGCCGGTGAGCCGGGTGGCCGAGGCGGTGGTGCTGGGGCTGGCCGCCAGCCAGGTCGCCGTCGAGTCCGCCCTCGGCGGGGCGGTCGGCGGGCTCGGCGCGTCCGCGGTGCTGCCGTACCTGGCGGTGCCGGTCACGGTGACCGCGCTGCGTCGCCGCTTCGCCGAGGGCGCGGCGCTGCTCGGGGTCACCGCCGCCACGCTGCTGGTGGCGGGCGCGTTCACCGAGGTGGACGGCGGGCGGCAGCTCGGCCAGCCGGGTTACCTGGCGGTCTGCGCGCAGTGGCTGATCCTGGCCGCGCTCGGCCTCTACGCGGCCGGCACGCTGCACCAGGTGATGCGGGTGCGCGGCGAGGGCAAGCCCCAGCCGTACGCGGAGGCCACCCGGCTGCTCACCCAGCTGCGCACGGTGGCCCGCCAGCTGCCCGGGGCCACCCTCGACCCGGGCGGCATCTCCGAGCACCTGCTGGAGGAGCTGCGCACGGTGGCGCCGACCACCCGGGCGGCGGTGCTCTCCGCCAGCGGCGGCGGCCGGCTGGTCGTCCTCGCCCAGGTCGGGGTGGACCGGGTGGACTGGGAGACCACGCTCGACGCCGACTCGGCGATCGCCGACGCCTGGGCCAGCCAGCAGCCGCAGACGGCGGCCCGCTCGCAGGCCCGCTCGCACCGCGGCGGTGACGTGTCGGCGCTGATCGTCCCGCTGGTCGCCGGGGTGCGCACGGTCGGCCTGGTGGTGCTGGAGGCGGACGCCCCGCACGCGTACCCGCCGCCGGTGGTGTCCCGGGTGACCGCGCTGACCGGCCCGGCCGCGCTGCGGCTGGAGGCGGCGCTGCTCTTCGACGAGGTGCGCTCGCTGGCCACCAACGAGGAGCGGCAGCGGCTGGCCCGGGAGATCCACGACGGGGTGGCCCAGGAGCTGGTGATGGTCGGCTACGGCATCGACAACGCGCTGGCCTACGTCGACGAGGACCCGAAGGAGACCGCCGAGGCGCTGCGCACCCTGCGCGGCGAGGTCACCCGGGTGATCACCGAGCTGCGGCTGAGCCTGTTCGAGCTGCGCAGCGAGGTGGACCGGCACGGCGGCCTGGCCGCCGCGATCGCCGAGTACGCCCGCACCGTCGGCGCGTCCGGCGGGCTGCGGGTGCACCTGTCGCTGGACGAGTCCACCGCCCGGCTGCCCGCCGCCACCGAGGCGGAACTGCTGCGCATCGCGCAGGAGGCGGTCACCAACGCCCGCAAGCACGCCGGCGCGGCCAATCTGTGGGTCACCTGCGAGGTGGACCCGCCGTACGCGCAGATCGAAGTGTCGGATGACGGTCACGGCATCGGTGACCAGCGCGCCGAGGGACACTACGGTCTTGCGATCATGGCCGAGAGGGCGGAACGTATCCGGGGCCGGTTGGAGATCAGGCCGCGGCAGCCCAGCGGCACGACCGTGGCGGTGGTGGTCGGTTCGTCGCCCCGGCGAGATAACGTGCGTGGCAGCGCAGCAGCAGAAGGGGAGTAACCCGAGGATGACCACAAGCCCGACACCGGCCACCCGTACCAAGGTCCTCCTTGTCGACGATCACGATCTGATCCGCAAGGGCCTGCGGCACGCCTTCGAGCGTGACCGGCAGTTCGAGGTCGTCGGTGAGGCCGCCACGGCCGCGGAGGGGGTACGCCAGGCGGGCGCGCTGCAGCCGGACGTCGTGATCATGGATCTGCGGCTTCCCGACGGCAGCGGCCTGGAGGCCACCCGCGCGCTGCGCAAGTCCAGCGCCTCGATGGGCATCGTCGTGCTCACCATGTACGCCGGTGACGACCAGCTCTTCGGCGCCCTGGAGGCGGGGGCCAGCGCGTTCGTGCCGAAGACCGCGCCGGCCGACGAGGTGGTGGCCGCCGCCCGGCACGCCGCCTCCTCCCCCAGCGCGTTCACCGCGGCCGACCTGGCCGAGGCGATGAAGCGCCGGCTGGCCCCGTCCGGCCCGCAGCTCTCCCCCCGCGAGGGGCAGGTGCTGCGGCTGCTGGCCGACGGCATGAGCGTGGCCGGCATCGCCAAGCAGCTCTTCGTCAGCGAGTCCACCGCCAAGACGCACATCTCGAAGCTCTACGAGAAGCTGGGCGCGGCCAACCGGGCCCAGGCGCTGATGACGGCGCTGCGGCTCGGCCTGCTGGAGGCTCCGGACGCGCCGAAGTTCTGAGGCGTCCACCCTTCGTCGAGGGCCCGCGTCCGTCCGTCGGTCGCGGGCCCTCCGCCGTGCGGGCGGGAGCGTACGAGCGCGACGAACGCCCTGAGTGAGGGTGTCGTCGCGCAGCGATCGTGGTCTTTGCACCAGAGCAAGCGGCGGGCAGAATACCCGGGTGGCCCGCGCGGGCGACGAAACTCGCATCTGTCGACAAGGGGTAGGGATGCAGCGGCCGGACTGGGCACCCGACGACATCGACATCGAACGCCCCAGCGTCGCCCGCATGTACGACTACTACCTCGGCGGATCGCACAACTTCGCGGCGGACCGGGCGGCGGCCCGGGCCATGATGGAGGCCGTGCCGGACGCCCCGCTGATGGCCCAGGCCAACCGCGCCTTCATGCGCCGGGCCGTGCAGTACCTGATCGACCAGGGGATCCGGCAGTTCCTCGACATCGGCTCCGGCATCCCCACGGTCGGCAACGTGCACGAGATCGCCCAGCGGGCCGCCCCGGACGCCCGGGTGGTCTACGTCGACGTCGACCCGGTGGCCGTGGCGCACAGCCGGGAGATCCTCGACGGCAACCCCGGCGCCACGGTGATCCAGGAGGACCTGCGCCGGCCGGAGGCCATCCTGCGCCACCCCGAGGTCACCCGGCTGCTGGACTTCAACCGGCCGGTCGCGGTGCTCGTCGTGGCCGTGCTGCACTTCATCCCGTACGCCGACCGGCCGGAGGAGATCCTGCGGACGCTGCGCGCGGCGCTGGCGCCCGGCAGCCACCTGGTCCTCTCCCAGGCCAGCGACGAGAGCCGCAGCGACACCGGTCAGCGGGCCGAGGCGGAGCGGGTCTACCGACGCACCGACAACCCGCTCTGGATCCGCGACCGGGCCGAGCTGACCGCCTTCTTCGACGGCTTCGAGCTGGTCGAGCCGGGCGTGGTCTGGGTGCCGCAGTGGCGGCCCGAGTCGCCGGAGAGCGCCGAGGACGCCGAGCAGGCGATCTTCATCGGTGGCGTCGGACGACTCGGTGGGTGAGGCGGCGGCCGTCCCGCGGCAGCCGTCCCGCCCCGGGACGTTCGCCCGGGCCTGGGCCAAGGCGGTGTCGGGGACCAGCTACCTGCCGATGACGCAGGCGCAGCTGGAGGCGCTGCTGCAACGGCTCACCGAGCGGCTGGCCGCCGCCCTGCGCGCGGAGCCGTTCGACGCGCGGGTCGGTCACCAGGTGGGCGCGGAGCTGGTCGCCGCGCACATCGCCTCCGCCGAGGGGCTGGGGCGCACCGTGGAGGTCATCCAGCTCCGTCTGGTCCGGGACCTGGGCCTGGTCGCCGACGACGTCGAGGACCGGATGGCGCGGCTGCTGTCGACCGTCACCACCGGCTACGCCCGCGCGCTGCGGGACCGGACGCTGGACGAGCAGGAGTCGATCCGGCGGGCCGCGATGATGGCCCGCGCCCAGGCCGAACGGGCGCTGCGCGACAGCGAGTCCCGGTTCCGCCACCAGGCCACCCACGATCCGCTGACCGACCTGCCCAACCGGACGCTGTTCACCGAGCGGCTCAGCGCCGCGATCGGCGAGCCGGCCCGGGGCGCCGACCGGGTCGGTGTCTGCTTCCTCGACCTCGACCGGTTCAAGGTGGTCAACGACTCGCTCGGCCACCAGGTGGGCGACGAGCTGCTGGTACAGGTCGCCCGGCGGCTGCGCCTGGCCCTGCCGGAGCACCTGGTCGCCCGGCTCGGCGGCGACGAGTTCGTCGTCCTGGTCGAGCGCACCACCCGGGTCGACGACGTCGTGCAGGTCGCCGAGGCGGCGCTCGCGGCCGTGGGTGAGCCGGTCCGGGTGGACGGGCACGAGCTGACCGTGACCGCCAGCATCGGCATCGTCGAGCGTCCGGTGGCCGGCACCACCCCCGGTGAGCTGATGCGGGCGGCCGACAGCACCCTGCACTGGGCCAAGGCGGCCGGGGGCGCGCGCTGGTCGCTGTTCGACCCGGAGCGGCACCGCACCGAGCTGGCCCGGTACGCCCTCTCCGCGGCCATCCCCGCCGCCATCGACCGGGGCGAGTTCTTCCTCGACTACCAGCCGCTGACCTCGCTGCGCGACGGCACGGTGCTCGGCGTGGAGGCGCTGGTCCGCTGGCGCCACCCCGAGCTGGGGATCCTCGGGCCCGGCCGGTTCATCTCGCTGGCCGAGGAGACCGGCCTGATCGTCCGGCTCGGCGGGTGGGTGCTCGCCGAGGCGTGCCGGGAGGCAGAGAGCTGGTCCGGCGGGCCCACGCCGGCGCCCTTCGTGAGCGTCAACCTGGCCGTCCGGCAGGTGCACCGGCCCGGCCTGGTGCAGGAGGTGCGGGCCCTGCTGGCGCGGACCGGGCTGCCCCCGGAACGGCTCCAGCTGGAGATCACCGAGAGCACCATGATGAGCACCGCCGAGGAGCCGGTGCGGGCGCTGCGGGTGCTGGCCGACCTGGGCGTACGGATCGCCATCGACGACTTCGGCACCGGTTACTGCAACCTGGCGTACCTGCGGGACCTGCCGGTGACCGAGCTGAAGGTGGCCGGGGAGTTCGTCACCGGGTTGCGCGCCCCGACGGTCGACCCGGCCAGCCGGACCGACGAGCGGATCCTCGCCTCGCTGGTCTCGCTGGCGCACGCGCTGGACCTGACCGTCACCGCCGAGGGCGTGGAGACGGCCGGGCAGGCCGACCGGCTGCGCGCGATCGGCTGCGACGCCGGCCAGGGCTGGTACTTCGGGCGGCCGGGGCCGGCGGAGCAGCTGCTCGGCCGCGCCCCCGCGCTCTCCACCGCCGCCGTCGGCGCAGACGGCTCAGCCGGCGGGTGACCCGCCGCCGGACGCCGGCCGGGCCGACACCGTGCCGTCGTCGTGCAGGTACGCCAGCACCGCCAGCACCCGCCGGTTGTCGTCGTCCGACGGCGGCATCCCCAGCTTGCTGAAGATGTTGTTGATGTGCTTGCTGACCGCCTTCTCGGTGACGAAGAGCCGGGCGGCGATCGCCGCGTTGGAGCGGCCCTCGGCCATCAGGCCCAGCACCTCGCGTTCCCGCGCGGTCAGCTCCCGCAGCGGCCGGGCCTCCACCCGACCGGCCAGCAGCTGGGCGACCACCTCCGGGTCCATCACCGTGCCGCCCTCGGCCACCCGGCGCACCGCGTCGACGAACTGGGCCACGTGCGACACCCGGTCCTTGAGCAGGTAGCCGACCCCGCCGGCCCGGTCGGAGAGCAGTTCCCGGGCGTACAGCTGCTCGACGTGCTGGGACAGGACGAGGACCGGCAGCCCGGGCAGCTCCGTACGGGCGCGGATCGCCGCCTGCAGGCCCTCGTCGGTGAAGGTGGGCGGCAGCCGCACGTCGACGACCGCCACGTCGGGCCGATGGGTGACCAGCGCGGGCAGCACCGACGGTCCGTTGTCGACGGCCGCGACGACCTCGAAGCCGAACGCGTCCAGGATGCGGGTCAGGCCGTCCCGGAGGAGGGCGAGGTCCTCGGCGATGACGACGCGCACGGCAGCTCCATGGTCAGCACGGTGGGCCCGCCGGGTGGACTGGCCACCGACATCGTGCCATCGAAGACGGCGAGCCGACGCCCGATGCCCGCCAGACCACTGCCCGCCGCCGGGTCGGCGCCGCCCCGACCGTCGTCACCGACCACGATGGTCAGCCGCTCCCCGTCGTGGCGGAGGTGGATCCAGGCACGCGTCGCGCCACTGTGCCGGGTGGCGTTCGCCAGTCCCTCGGCCACCGCGAAGTACGCCGCCGACTCCACCGGGGCCAGCAGCCGGCCGGACAGGTCGACGTCCACCTCCACCGGCATCGGCACCGCCAGGGCGAGCGCCCGGACCGCGCCGTCCAGCCCCCGCTCGGCCAGCACCGGCGGGTGGATGCCCCGGACCAGGTCGCGCAGCTCCGCCAGGGCCTGCCCGCTGGTCTCCCGCGCCTCGGCGAGCAGCCGCCGCACCGCCGTCGGGTCGCGCTCGACGAGTTCCTCGGCCAGCCCGATGCTCATGCTCAGCGCGACGAGCCGGGCCTGCGCCCCGTCGTGCAGGTCCCGCTCGATGCGGCGCAGCTCGGCGGCCTGCGCGTCGACGGTGTCGGCCCGGGTGGCGGTCAGGTGCGCGACCCGCAGCGCCAGCCGAGCCGCCTCGGTCGGCGCGAGCAGCAGTGCCGCGAAGCGCTGGTGCAGCCAGAGCAGCCACGGCGCGACGGCCAGCCCACCGGCCAGCAGCAGCGCGCCGGTGGGCAGCGCGAACAGCGCCTCGAACAGGTTGTCCATCGGCCAGAAGAGACCGTAGCCGTACCAGTCGACGGTCAGATGGAGCACGACCGGGACGCCGAGCACGCCCTCCAGGCCGTACACCGGCATCACGAACGCCAGCAGGCAGGCCCCGCCGGTGAAGGCGCCCGGCAGCAGCCAGGCGAAGTCCCGCCAGGTGGCCGGATCGCCCACCACCCACCGGAAGCGCCGCCAGGTGCCGAGCTGCGCGTCCTCCGGGCGCGGCAGGTACGGCCTGGCGATCGGCAGACCGGCCCACCCGGCCATCCGGCGTTGCAGCCCGGTCGAGATCCGGACCAGCGCGGTCACCACCGGGAACAGCGCGAACCCGATGCCGAAGACGGGGATGAGCAGCAGCGCGACCACCGACAGGACGAACAGCGGCAGGTTGGTGGTCAGGCAGAGCAGGGACACCAGCAGCCCCTGGCCGGCGGCCACCGCGCCGGGGCGGACGGTGTGCCTGACGACCTCGCGTACCGAGCTGTCCACGGCGTCCATTCTCGGGCACCGCCCACCGGACGACGGTGGTGCTGGCACCACCGTGCTCGGGGAGTTGGCACTCCTGTCCCCGCCCCGGCCGGCCCCGAGGATCGACGTCGGGAGCGGTGACGCGTCGTGGCCACCGCCCGTCCGCTCCCGCTCCCACTGACGTCGATCCTGGAGGAACCCCACATGTCCCGGCAACGACTGACCGGTCTGCCGTCCGGTCGACGAGGCAAGTACGCCGTCCTCGTCCTCTGGCTCGTCCTCGTCGCGGTGGCCGGCCCGCTCTCGGTGAAGCTGAGCGAGGTGCAGGACAACGCCACGCTCGGCGCGCTGCCCGTCGGGGTGGAGAGCAGCCGGGCCACCGCCCGTGCCGAGGCCGCCTTCCCCGACTCGGACCGGCCGCTCGCGGTCGCCGTCTACGTCCGCGACGGCGGCCTCACCGCCGCCGACCGCGCCAAGGCGGACGCCGACCGCACCGCGTTCGCCCGGTACGCCGACGGCGGCGCGGTGTCACCCGCGGTGCCCAGCGAGGACGGCCGGGCGCTGCTGGTCTCCTTCCCCGTCGCCGGGGACGACGAGCGGCGCGCGACGGCGGTGAGCGAGGTGAAGGAACGGCTCGACGTCGACGCGCCGGGCGGCCTGCGGACGGCGCTGACCGGTGACGCCGCCGCCGAGAGCGACGTGTTCGACGCGTTCGCCGGAATGGACGTGGCCCTGCTGCTGGCGACCGCGGCGACGGTCGCGGTGCTGCTGCTGCTCACCTACCGCAGCCCGGTGCTGTGGCTGGTCCCGCTGGTCACCGTCGGCGTGGCCAACCAGTTCGCCGGCGGTGTGGTCTACCTGATGGCGCGGTACGGCGGGCTGGCCGTCGACTTCCAGAGCCAGACCATCCTGACCGTGCTGGTCTTCGGCGTCGGCGTGGACTACGCCCTGCTGCTGATCGCCCGGTACCGCGAGGAGCTGCGCCGACACGCCGACCGGCACGAGGCGATGCGGGTGGCGCTGCGCCGCTCGTTCGGCGCGATCTGCGCCTCGGCGGCGACCGTCGCCGTCGGCCTGCTCTGCCTGCTCGCCGCCGACCTGCCGTCCACCCGGGGGCTCGGCCCGGTCGGCGCGGTCGGCATCGTCGCCGCGCTGCTCGCCATGACCACCCTGCTGCCGGCGGTGCTGGTCCTCTGCGGACGGTGGCTGTTCTGGCCGTTCGTGCCCCGCTGGTCGCCCACCGCCGCCACCGACGACGTGACCGTCGACCACGGGATCTGGCGGCGGGTCGCCGCCGCCGTCGGCGGCCGGCCCCGCGCGGTCTGGATCGGCACCGCCGCCGCCCTGGTCGCGCTGACCGTCGGCATCGGCAACCTCAGCATCGGCCTGCCCGGCGAGGAGTCCTTCACCACCGAGGTCGGCTCGGTCACCGGCCAGAAGCTGATCGCGGCGCACTACCCGGGCGGCGCCACCGCGCCCGCCGAGATCCTGGCCACCGCGGGTACGGCCGACGAGGTGGTCGCCGCCGCCCGGGCGGTGCCGGGCGTGGCCCGGGTGGAGGCGGCGCAGCCCTCCCCCGACGGGACCTGGGTACGGGTGCCGGCGGTGCTGGCCGACACCCCGGACAGCGACGCCGCCCGCACGACCGTGCAGCGGCTGCGCGCGGCGGTGCACGCGGTGCCCGGGGCCGACGCGCTGGTCGGTGGGCAGACCGCCACCCTCGTCGACGAGGAGCGGACGGTCGCCCGGGACAACCGGGTGGTGATCCCGCTGGTGCTCGCCGTGGTGCTGGTGATCCTGGTGCTGCTGCTGCGGGCGCTGGTCGCGCCGCTGCTGCTGATGGTGAGCGTGGTGCTGTCGTACGCCGCCGCGATGGGGGCCGCCGGGCTGCTGCTGGCGGCGCTCGGTCATCCCCGGCTCTTCGTGGGCGTCCCGTTGCAGGCGTTCCTGTTCCTCGTCGCGCTCGGCGTCGACTACACGATCTTCCTGATGACCCGGGCCCGGGAGGAGACGGCGGTACTCGGGCACCGGGCCGGGGTGCTGCGGGCGCTGACCGTCACCGGCGGGGTGATCACCAGCGCGGGCGTGGTGCTGGCGGCGACGTTCGGCGCGCTGGGCGTGCTGCCGCTGGTGCCGTCGATCCAGATGGGCGTGATCGTGGCGGTCGGCATCCTGCTCGACACGCTGCTGGTGCGCAGCCTGCTGATCCCGGCGCTCGCTCTCGACCTGGGCGCGCGCACCTGGTGGCCGGGGAGGCCGGCCCGCCCGGCGGCCCGCCCCACTCCCCCGGCGCCCCCGGCGCGGCGGGTGCTGGCCGGCTCCTGACCGGCACCGGGCCCGCGCGGCGGTCGGGCGATCCCGACCGCCGCGCGGGCCGTCAGGCTTTCAGCAGCGCCGCCATCCGCTCGGCCTGGGTCTCCCAGCGCCACTCCTTCTCCACCCACGCCCGGCCGGCCGCGCCGAGCTGGCGGGCCAGGTCCCGGTCGGCGAGCAGGGTGGCCACCCGGTCGGCGAGCTGCGCGACGTCCCGCCCGCCCACCACGTACCCGGTCTCGCCCTCGCGGACGGCGTCGGGAGCCCCGCCCGAGTCCCCGGCCACCACCGGCAGCCCGGTCGCCGAGGCCTCCAGGTAGACGATGCCCAGACCCTCCACGTCCAGGCCCCGGTTACGGGTCCGGCAGGGCATCGCGTAGACGTCACCGGCGGCGTAGTGCGCGGGCAGCTCCGCCGAGGGCACCGAGCCGGTGAACACCACGTCCCGCTCCACACCGGTCTGCCGGGCCAGCTTCTCCAGCGCCGCCCGGTACGGCCCGCCGCCGACGACCAGCAGCGCCGCGTCGGGCACCCGGCGGCGGATCTCCGGCATGGCGCGGATGAGCATGTCCTGCCCCTTGCGCGGCACCAGCCGGGAGACGCAGACCACCACGGGCCGGTCGGCGAGCCC
The DNA here is from genome assembly GCF_900090295.1 of Micromonospora coxensis. Lineage (NCBI taxonomy): Bacteria > Bacillati > Actinomycetota > Actinomycetes > Micromonosporales > Micromonosporaceae > Micromonospora > Micromonospora coxensis. The sequence goes on from NZ_LT607753.1 coordinate 1,785,447, forward strand.
CAGCCGGACGCGCACCGGCTCACCGTCCACCGACGGGTGGTAGGTGTCCACGTCCACGCCGGGGGCCAGCCGTTGCAGCTCGGTCACCCCGTGCAGGGCGCGCTCCAGCCGTACCCGGGTGTAGTCGCCGAGGTAGGTGACCACGTCGGTGCCCCGGCCGATGCGGCGCAGCGCGGCCCGGGCGGCGGGCAGCGCGGCCCAGCCGACCTCGTGGCCGTGGGTCTGCGCGACGACCCGGCGGACACCGGCCCGGCGGCGCAGCCCGGCGGCGAGCAGGCCCAGCGGCGCGGCGGCGCCGAACCAGACGGTGTCGCAGTCGTGGGCGCGGGCCAGCCGGGCGGCCCGGCGGGCGATCAGCGGGGTGGGCAGCAACACCCGGGTACGCTCCCGGACCACCTCGAACGGCTGCGCGGCGTCGAAGGCCGCCGCGCCCCGCCAACTGGAGGCGTAGACCACCACCGAGCCGGCGGGCTGGCGGACGGCGAGGTTGTGCACGAAGGACTGGATGCCGCCGGGGCGGGGCGGGAAGTCGTTCGTGATCAGCAACGTCCGGCTCATCTGCCGGCCTCCCTGGCGTAGGCGCGGGCGGCGGCCATCCGCTCCACGGTGGACGGGTGCGACGCCGACCAGAGGTACTCCCAGCGCGGCGGGTCGGGGTCGGCCAGGTTGACCCCGGCCAGCCGGCGCTGCATCGCCTCGAAGGTGGCCGGGTCGCCGGTCAGCGCCAGGGCGTGCGCGTCGGCGCGGGCCTCGACCCGGCGGGAGACCGCCGCCTGCACCGGCGCGGCGATCAGCCCGGCGAGCGTCACCAGGGCGATCAGCAGCCCGAAGGCGCGGGGCTCGGCGACCGAGTCGACCCCGGCCAGCCGGGTCAGCGGCCGCCACGAGCCGAGCAGGTAGAGCCCGACGACCACGGCGGCGGCGCCGAGCGCCCCGGTGAGGGTGCCGACGGCGACGTCCCGGTCCCGGGCGTGCCCCAGCTCGTGCGCGACGACGCTGGTCACCTCGGCCGGGGTGGCCTCGCGCAGCAGGGTGTCGTAGACGACCACCCGCCGGGTCGGCCCCAGCCCGGAGACGTACGCGTTGACCGCCTTCGTGCGGCGGGAGGCGTCGGCGACCAGCACGTCGCGCACCGGCACGCCGTCACGCTCCGCCATGGCCATCAGCTCGGTACGCAGTGGACCCTGCTCCATCGGGGTGAACCGGTTGAACACCGGCTCCACCAGCACCGGCAGCACGAAGGACAGCAGCACCACCAGCCCGGCCGCCCCGGCCGCGCCGAACGCCCACCACCAGCGCGGGGCGAGCCGGGTGACGGTGTAGAAGCCGAGCAGCGCGACCGCGCCGATCACCGCGCTGACCGCGTACGACTTGAGCAGGTCGACGGTCCAGCCGCCCCAGCCGTGGGTGCTCAGCCCGTAGCGGGTGAGCACGGCGTGCCGCCAGGCGGCGAAGGGCAGGGTGAGCAGGTCGGCGACGAGCACGACGGCGAGACCGCCGAGCACCGCGCGGGCGATCCAGTGGTCGCCGAAGGGCCGGCCGGCCAGCTCGACCAGGCGCGCGCCGAGCGGGGTGAGCCCGAGCAGCAGCGCCACCAGCAGCCCGAGCGCCAGCGCGCCGTACGCCCCGGGGCGCAGCGCGGCACGGAACTCCCGCCCCCGGGCGACCTGCTCGGCCGGCAGGTCGCGCAGCGCGGCGAGCTGGTCGGCGCGCGGCGCCGGCGGGCGGCTCCACGGCACCAGCAGGGCACCGGCCACCAGCAGGGCTGTCACCAGGGCGGCCAGGGTCAGCACCGCCCATCCCCGGGGGGTCACGCCGGCACTCCGGACGCCGGCCTGCCGCCACCACGCCGTACCCGCGTCATGCCGCCGCTCCTCCCGCCGTGAGCGACCATCCTATTGCCCACCGGCCGCAGGCCCGGCGGGGTGCCCACGCACCGCGACGCGGGTGGGACGCGGCGGTCAGGCCACCCGGCGGCGGCGGGCGGGACGGGCGCGGCCGGTCTCGTGGGCCAGCACCTCCACCTCGAACCCGGCGCGGGCGAACATCTCGATCGCCCGGTGCTCGGCGGAGCCCAGCCCGGCGGCCGGCGAGTCGGCGTCGAGCAGGGCGGTCACCAGGCAGCCGGAGCAGCCGGCGCCCCGGATCCCGCACCTGTCGCAGTCGATGAGCATCGTGCCTCCTGACGCAGTGCGGCGGTGGACGGGCGAGACTCCGTCGTCACCACCCGAGCACCGTCGGTCAGGTCGGACACTAGACACCGGGTACGACAGAAACGGACAACCGGTGATCAACACCTAGGAGCGGGACAGCCGGCGCAGCAGCGAGTCCGCGCCGAGCGGGTACGCCCCGTGCCGGCGCACCCCGTCGGCGACCTCCCGGTCGGAGGAGACCACCACCACCGGCCGCCCGGCCGGCTCGGCCCGCACCAGCCGGCGGATCAGCTCGTCGGCGGTCTCCCCCTTGCGGGAGAAGAGCACCCGGACCCCGCGCGGGGTGGGCGGCAGCCCGTGCATCCGCTCGGCCCCGTCGAACACGACGGTCACCTCGTCGCCGGTCTGCGCGGCGATCCCGCCGAGCCCGGTGATCAGGCGTTTGCGCTGCTGTTCGAGGGACATCTCGCCGAAGCCGCGTTTGGTGACGTTGTAGCCGTCCACCACCAGGTGGGCCCGGGGCAGGGCGAGGAGCTGGTCCAGCCGGGCCGGGTCGTCGGTGTCGCGGGCCCGGGCCGCCGGTCCGCCGGCGGGCGCCGCCGCCGGGTTCTCGGCGAAGGCGTCGGCCACGAAGTCGGCGGGCAGCTTGTCCACCGGGTCCAGCGCCAGCTCCCGGCGGAGCCCGACGGCGGCCTGCCCGATGGTCTCCAGCAGCAGCCAGAGCCGGGCGTCGTCGACGGAGCGGGCCTCCTTGGCGCTGGCCCGGGCCACCCCGGCCGCCGCCTCGGCCTCGGCGAGGCGGGCCCGTGCCCGGCGCAGCTCGGCGTCGGCGTCGGCGGCCGCCCGGGCGGCCCGGCCCCGCTCGGTGGCGAGCAGCTCGTTGGCCTTGCGCTCGCGCGCCTGGGTCTCCCGCAGCGTCCGGCTGAGCTGCCGGGCCTCCTCCCGCAGCTGGCCCAGCTCCTCGCGGACCCGGGCCAGCTCGTCGCGGAGCTTCTCCGCCTCGACCCGGGCCACCGCCCGGTCGTGCTCGGCGCGGCCGGCCCGCTGCTCGGCCTCGCGGACCAGCTCGGCGACGACGGCGCTGTCCGCCTCGGCGCGCACCGCCGCGCCACTGGCGTCGATCAGCTCCCGCCAGCCCCGGGGCCGGGCAAGGTACGCCAGCGCGGCCACCTCGACCGGGTCGGCGGCGGCCGGGGCGGTCCCGTCGACCACGGCCGCGCCCAGGTCGCCGGCGTCGGCGAGCACCCGGGCGGTGACCCGCTGCCGGAACAGCGGATCGGCGGTGAGCTGGGCGGCGATCGCCGGGGCGCCGAGGCGGGCCCGGCGGTTCGGGGCGAACTTGGCCACCCGGCGCAGCGGCACCGGCACCTCGTCGGCGGGCAGGCCGGGCAGCACGGCGGCGGTCAGCGCCACGATGCGCTGGCGGACCGGCTCCGGCAGGACCGGCTCCGGCAGGACCGGCTCCGGCTCGGGCGCCCCCGCACCCGGGTCGACGCCGGCCTCGGGCGCGGCGGCGGACGACCTCTCCTCGGGGAGGTGGTCGTCGTACGGCTCGGTGAGGGGCATGTGGCAAGTCTCCCACCGCGACCGGGCCCACCGCCGGATGAGTGAGCCGATCTCTCATCCTAGCCTCGTGGTAACTGCTGGGACCGGTGTGCCGGGAGTGTCGGACCGGCCGGTTACCGTGCCGCCCGTGGCACCTGGGGAGTACGTCCAGCAGACGCTGGCCGGTCTGGATCCGACGGCGGGCGGCGGGGTCGACCCGACCCTGCCGCTCTACGCGACCACCTTCGTGGTGGTCGACCTGGAGACCACCGGCGGGGCGCCGGACGGCGGCGGGATCACCGAGATCGGCGCGGTCAAGGTGCGCGGCGGCGAGGAGCTGGGGGTGCTCGCCACCCTGGTCAACCCGGGGGTGCCGATCCCGCCGTTCATCACCGTCCTGACCGGCATCACCCAGGCCATGCTGGTGCCCGCCCCGCCGATCGAGCAGGTGCTGCCGAGCTTTCTGGAGTTCATCTCCGACGCGGTGCTGGTCGCCCACAACGCCCCCTACGACGTGGGCTTCCTCAAGGCCGCCTGCGCCAAGCACGGCTACCGCTGGCCCAACCCCCGGGTGCTCGACACCGCGGCGCTGGCCCGGCGGGTGCTCACCCGCGACGAGGTGCCCAACCGCAAGCTCGGCACCCTCGCCGCGTACTTCCGCACCGCCACCCAGCCGACCCACCGGGCGCTGGACGACGCTAAGGCCACCGTCGACGTGCTGCACGGGCTGATCGCCCGGCTCGGCGGGCACCGGGTCGACACGGTCGGCGAGGCGATCGAGTTCGCCCGGGCGGTCACCCCGACCCAGCGGCGCAAGCGGCACCTCGCCGAAGGGCTGCCCAAGGCGCCCGGGGTCTACATCTTCCGGGCCGCCGACGACCGGCCGCTCTACGTCGGCACCTCCGGCGACATCGCCACCCGGGTGCGCAGCTACTTCACCGCCGCCGAGAAGCGGGCCCGGATGTCGGAGATGCTGGCCGCCGCCGAGCGGGTGGAGGCGGTCGAGTGCGCCCACCCGCTCGAGGCGGAGGTCCGCGAGCTGCGGCTGATCGCCGCGCACGCGCCGCCGTACAACCGCCGCTCCAAGTTCCCGGAGCGGATGGTCTGGCTCAAGCTGACCGACGAGGCGTACCCGCGGCTGTCCGTGGTGCGCGCCCTCTCCGTGACCGACACCGCGTACCTCGGGCCGTTCCGCTCCAAGCAGGCCGCCGAGCTGGCCGCCGCGGGGTTCCACGACGCGGTCCCGCTGCGCCAGTGCACCCACCGGCTCTCGCTGCGCACGGTCACGCCGGCCTGCGCGCTGGCCGAGCTGGGCCGCTGCCCGGCGCCCTGCGAGCACCGGATCACCCCCGACGAGTACGACCACCGCGCCGCCGCCCCGTTCCGCACCGCGACCACGAACGACCCGCAGGTGGTGGTCGACGCCCTGCTCGCCCGGATCGAGACGCTCTCGGCGGCCCAGCGCTACGAGGAGGCCGCGGTGGTGCGCTCCCGGCTGGCGGCGGTGCTGCGGGCCACCGTACGGATGCAGCGGCTGGCCGCGCTGACCCGGATCGCCGAGCTGGCCGCCGCCCGGCCCGCCGCCGGCGGTGGCTGGGAGCTGGCGCTGGTCCGGCACGGCCGGCTGGCCGGGGCCGGGGTCTCCCCGCCCGGCGTCCACCCCCGACCGACCATCGCCGCGATCCGGGCGACCGCCGAGACGGTGCCACCGGGGCACGGACCGGTGCCCCGGGCCTCCGCCGAGGAGACCGAACGCATCCTGTCCTGGTTGGAACGACCGGAGACCCGCCTGGTGGAGATGACCGACGAGTGGTCCTCGCCGATCTCCGGCGCGGCCCGCTTCCGCGACCTCCTGGCGAAGGCCGAGAACGGAGGATCCCACCAACTCTCGACCGAACGCTCATGAGCAAGTAACCGATCGGACGACCTCGCCTCACTTAGGCTGTTAAGGGAGTGCAGTCCTGCCCGTTTCGTGGGCCTGCTTCCGGTTGCCGGCGACGGTGACCGCGGAGCCGGGGTGAGGAGGTGTCCCTCGTGGACGTCGACGCCGGACACGGCGCCGCCCTGGGGGGCGCGCTCCCGACCCAGCCCGGGGAGCTGCCGCTGGCCCGCCGGCTGCGGTCCCTGCTCAGCTGGCCGACCAACGACACCGACCCGGTCAGCCCGCTGGTCCGCAGCCACCGTGGCATCCACCCGAACGCCGACCCGTCGGTGCTGCGCCGGGCGTACACGATCGCGGAGAACATGCACCGCGGTCAGTTCCGCAAGAGCGGCGAGCCGTACATCACCCATCCGCTGGCGGTCGCCGAGATCTGCGCCGACCTCGGCATGGACACCACCACCCTGGTCGCGGCGCTGCTGCACGACACGGTGGAGGACACCCGCTACACGTTGCAGGCGCTCGCCGAGGACTTCGGCCGCGAGGTGGCCCACCTGGTCGACGGGGTGACCAAGTTCGACAAGGCGTTCTACGGCAAGGCCGCCGAGGCGGAGACGATCCGCAAGATGATCATCGCGGCCGGCAAGGACGTCCGGGTGCTGATCATCAAGCTGGCCGACCGGCTGCACAACATGCGCACCCTCGGCGTCCGCTCCGCCGCCTCCCGGGAGCGGATCGCCCGCAAGACCCAGGAGGTGCTCGTCCCGCTCTGCGACCGGTTGGGCATCCAGACCCTCAAACGCGAGCTGGACGACGTGGTGCTGCTGCACCTGGAGCCCGACGAGCACGCCCGCATCGCCCGGCACGTGCACGACCGGCCCGGCTGGAACACGTACCTCGACGAGGTGGTCGCCCAGGCGAAGGTGGCGCTGCGCCGCAGCCGGGTGGACGCCGAGGTGAGCCCCCGCCCCCGGCACCTCTACTCGATCTGGAAGGACACCGTGGCCGGCGGCCACACCGCCCCGTTCGACCTGCCGCGCATCGTGATCGTGGTGGACGGTCCGGCCACCGACTGCTACGCCGCCCTCGGCGCCGTGCACGGCCGCTGGCGGCCGATCCCCGGCCGGTTCAAGGACTTCATCGCCTCGCCGAAGAACAACCTCTACCGGTCCCTGCACACCAGCGTCCGTGGTCCGCAGGACCGCACCGTCGAGGTGCTGATCCGTACCCGGGAGATGCACCGCTGGGCGGAGTACGGCATCGCCGCGGACTTCCGCTTCCCCCGCTCCGCCGGTCCGGACGCGGTGCGGGTCGACCAGCTGGCCTGGCTGCGCCGGGTGCTCGACTGGGAACACGAGGCGCCCGACCCGGCCCAGTTCCTCGAGTCGTTGCGCTGCGACCTGGCCGAGGCGCAGATCCAGGTGGTCGCCGACGGCCGTCAGGTCGTCCTCCCGGCCGGGGCCACCCCGGTCGACCTGGCGTACGAGCTGGGCACCGAACGCGGCGACCACTGTCTCGCCGCCCGGATCAACGGGCGGCTGGCCCCGCTCTCCTCCGAACTGGAGGACGGCGACGTGGTGGAGATCTTCACCGAGAACGACGCCGAGACCGGGTTCGAGGCGACGGCCGCCCCGCGCGGCCCACGCCGGGAGTGGCTCGGCTTCGTCAAGTCGCCCCAGGCCCAGATGCAGATCAACCGCTGGTTCGCCGAGCACACCGAGCCGGGTATCTCCATCGCCGACAAGGTACGCCTGGGCCGGGCCACCATCGGCCTGGCGCTGCGCAAGCACGACCGGGGTCTGGCCAGCGACCTGCCGCTGCTGCGGCTGTCCGAGGAACTCGGCTACCCCGACCTGGAGACCCTGCTGGTCGCGGTCTTCGACCGGGCGGTCGAGCCGGACGAGGTGGTCCGGCAGCTCATCGACCTGGTGGACCACCGCCAGTAACGCACCTCCGGCAGCCCGCCGCACCCGCCCGGTCCAGGCCGGACCAGCGCCCGGCCGCCGTCCCGGTGTCCGCAGCCCGCGCACCGGTCCCGATCCAGGCCGGAGCAACGCGCCAGCCGCCCTCCTGGCGTCCGCAGCCCACCGCACCGCCCCCGCTCCGGGCCCGAACACCGCGCCGGCCGTCCTCCCGGCATCCGCAGCCCACTGGCCGGCCCCGATCCAGGCCCGAACACCGCGCCAGCCACCCTCCCGGCATCCGCAGCCCACCGCCAGCCCTGGGTTCCCGCTGTCCGGCCTGCCTCGTACCCGCCGGCCGGCTCCCGCAGCACGCACGCGCCTTCAGCCCGCCCAGGTCAACGACACCGGCCCGGCGAAACCAGGCCCCCAGATGTGCACGCCCCAACTGGCTCCCAGGGCACGAGCTCAGGTTGCAGCGGGCTGGCTGCGGCAGCAGGCCGCCGCAGCGGATGGATCGCAGCACCAGGCCGGCCAGCAACTCAGGCAGCATCAGGGCTGACCACAGCACCTGGCTGGCCGCTACAGACTTGAGCACACCAATGAATCGCAGCGGCGGCCGCCTCACCCCGCTCGGATCCACCGACACACCCGACGGACCCCACTGCCCCGGACGGGGCCCACCCCGGCGCCCTCAGCGCACCCGACCGCCGCACCACCATGCCCAGCCGCACTGCCGACCGACCAGCACGCCGCGCATCCCGACCGTCCCCTGGCCCGACCCCGATCCATTCATGCGCTCAAGTCCGTAGCGTCTCCACCCACACCACCCCCTGCCGGCCCCGCCGGCACCGAACGTCGTCCACCCTGCCGGCCTGCCGTCGGTGATCAAGAGGTATGCGTCCTCCACCGCCGGAATCCTGACCCCAAACTTCTTGATCACCGGGACGGAGCAGCTGACAGGGCGAGGGAGGTGGGTGATTGGGCGAGAGGGGTGGGTGACGGGCGGGGCGGAGGCGGGTGACGGGGCGAGGGAGCAGGTGACAGGGCAGGGAGCAGGGTGACGGGGCGGGTGGGCGGGGGCGGGGGCGGGGTGAGGATGGGTGCCAGGGCGGGTGGTGTGGGGCCCGGCATGACGGGCGGGGGTGGACCGCCTAGCCTGGACCCATGATCCCCCGCTCGCGCGCCACCGGCCGGGCCGTCGCCTACAAGGTCTTCTACCGCCTGCCGGTGACGATGCGGCGGCGGCTGGTCCGGCTCGCCGTGCCGAAGTACGTCGTCGGCGCGGTCACCCTCGTCCGGGACAGCGAAGCCGAGGGTGTGGGCCGCATCCTGCTGCTGCGCCAGCCTCCCGGCTACAGCTGGACCCTGCCCGCCGGCCTGCTCCAGCGCGCCGAGGCCCCCGTCGTGGGCGCCGCCCGCGAGCTGTACGAGGAGTCGGGCATCCGGCTGGCTCCCGACCGGCTGCGCCCGGCCGTGCCGAACGCGCTGGTGCACGCCAAGGGCTGGGTCGACATGGTCTTCGAGACGGAGGTGCCGGCGTCGACCACCACGCTCAAGGTGGACGGCGCGGAGGTCTTCGAGGCCGCCTGGCACTCGCTGGACGACCTGCCCCGGCTCAGCCGGGCCACCGCCTTCCTCCTCGGTCACTACGGCATCGGTCCGTTGGCCGGGCAGACCCCGCCCGCCGGCCGGCCCCCGGCGTGACCGGTCCCGGGCACGCCACCGCCCCGGACGCCCCGCACCGGGCGCAGCCGGGGCCGCACCCCGCGCCCCCGACACCGCCGAGCCCGGGCACCGCACACCCGAGGACCCCAGGCCCGAACCACGCACACCGCACGGCATCGGAGCCCGACACTGCGACGGCCGGCGGCGAGGCGTACCCGGGGATCTGTGCGGTGGTGCTCGCCGCCGGTGAGGGGACCCGGCTCCGCCCGCTGACCGCGCGGGTGCCCAAGGCGCTCTGTCCCGTCGGCAACGTGCCGCTGCTCGACCGGGCGCTGGCCCGGCTCGCCGGGCTGGGCCTGGCCGGGCCCGGGCGGGTCGCGGTGAACGCCTGCTACCTGGCCGATCAGGTGGTCGCGCACGTCGGTGAGCGGGCCCATCTCTCGGTGGAGCCGGGCGAGCCGCTGGGCACCGCCGGTGGGCTGGGCAACCTGCGCGACTGGATCGACGGACGCGGGGTGCTGGTCGGCAACGCCGACGCGTACCTCGCCGATCCGCACGCGGCCCCGGGCCCGGACGTCGCCGCGCTGCTCGACGGCTGGGACGGGCACGGCGTACGACTGCTCGGTCGACCGGCCGCGGACCCGGCGGCTCCCGGCACCTTCGCCGGGCACGTCTTCACCGGGTTCTCGCTGCTGCCGTGGCGGCTGGTCCGCGACCTGCCGCCCACCTTCGGCGACCTGGTCCGGGCGGTGTGGCGGCCGGCGGAGGCGGCGGGCGCGCTGGAGGTGATGGCCTACCCGGGCACGTTCTACGACACCGGCACCCCGGGCGACTACCTGGCCGCCAACCTGCACGCCGCCGGCGACGGCGCCCTCGTCGATCCGGCGGCCACGGTGACCGGCCGGGTACGCCGGGCGGTGGTCGGGGCCGGAGCGGTGGTGCGCGGCGACGTGGAACGGGTGGTGGTCTGGCCCGGCGCGACCGTCGGGCCGCACGAGCGGCTGCGCGACGTGATCCGGGCCGGCGACGACCTGACCGTGCCGGCCGGCGCACCGGGGCCCGGGCAGCGGCGCTGAGCCGCCGTCCCGGTCCGGGCCGGCGGGCGAACATCTAGCATGAGCCACGACGTCGACGAACGGAGAATCGTCCAGTGATCACCGCGATCGTCCTGATCGACTGCGCCACCGACTCGATCCCCGAGGTGGCCGAGACTCTGGCCAACCTGCCCGGCGTCAGCGAGGTCTACTCGGTGGCCGGGCACGTGGACCTGATCGCCGTGGTCCGGGTCCGCGAGTTCGAGCAGATCGCCGAGGTCATCGCCGGCCGCATCTCCAAGGTGCCCGGCGTGATCGACACCGAGTCGCACATCGCGTTCCGCGCCTACTCCCAGCACGACCTGGAGGAGGCGTTCGCGATCGGTCTCGCCAACGCCGACTGACCGACCCACGTACGGCGACCGGCCCGCCCCGAAGGGCGGGCCGGCCGTGTGTCGTGCCGTGACGTCAGCTGTTACCCGGAGCCGGCGTCTCGGTGGTGCCACCCGGAGCGGGCTGCTCGGTCGTGCCGCCCGGAGCCGGGGACTCGGTGGTGCCGCCCGGAGCCGGCGTGGTGGTGCCACCCGGGCTCGGGGTGCCGCTGGCGCTGGCCTGCGGGACCGGGATGCCCAGCTGCTGGGCCAGGGCGACCAGTTCGTCGTAGTGGGCCTGCAGGACCGGCAGCGCGTCCTGGGCCAGCTGGATCACCGACTGCTCGGAACCCTGCGAGATCTCGGTCTGGGTGGCCTGGATGGCCTGCACGTGACCGGCCAGCTGGGCCGTCACCCACGCCCGGTCGAACTCGGCGCCGCTGAGGTTGTTCAGCTCGTCGGCGACCCGCTGCTGGTCGGCGGTGGGCTCATTCGGCAGGGTCACACCCAACTGCTGCGCGGTGCTCTGCACCGTCTGGTCGAGCTGGGTGTGGTCCGTCTTGAACATCTCGCCGAGCCGCTTGACGTCCGCGTTCTGGCCCTTCTGCTGGGCCAGGTCGCCCGCCGCGATCTCGAACAGGTTCACCTGGTGAACCGCCTGCAGATACTGCGTGTCCTGCTGTGACGGCTGGGCGGCGGCCTGCGCGGCCGCGGCCGGCGCGATGCCGACCAGGACCAGCGCGGCCAGCAGTCCCAGGCGTTTGATACCCAACATGTTTCCCTCCCCGTTTCCGTTGGACCGCACGGATACCCGGCTGACGGGGGTTATTCCTGCCCTACCACCCGTCGGTGGAGGCTCGCCCGGCGCGTCGGGACAGCCGGGACGACCGGCCCGGAAACGGGCGTGGCGCCCGCCGGAGGACTCCGGCGGGCGCCACGGTGCAGCAGGTGTGTCAGCGACGGCTCTCGCCGCTGCCGATCTCCTCGCGCTCGGCGCGCGGCTCGACCGGCGGGTGTCCCGGCGAGACCGGCGCCTCGGCCGGCTTCTCGATCGGGTAGAAGAAGCCCCGGATCGCCGGGCCGAGGGCCCCGAGCCGGTTCATCTTCTTCGGCACCACCCAGCCGACGTAGTCCAGCTCGGCGTGTCCGTCGTGACCGTCGGCCGAGGTCAGTGGCTGGTGCACCTCGACGAACCGGCCGTCCGGCAGGCGCCGGATGATGCCGGTCTCCACGCCGTGGGCCAGCACCTCCCGGTCGTGCTGCTGGAGGCCGAGGCAGATCCGGTACGTGACGTAGTACGCCAGCGGCGGGATCACCAGCAGGCCGACCCGGCCCGCCCAGGTCATCGCGTTGAGGCTGATCTGGAACTTGTCGGCGATCACGTCGTTGCCGCCGGAGAGGGTCAGCACGATGTAGAACGACACCGCCATGGCGCCCACCGCGGTACGGGCCGGAACGTCCCGCGGCCGCTGGAGCAGGTTGTGGTGCTTGTGGTCCTTGAGGCGGCGGGCCTCCAGGAACGGGTACATCGTCGACAGGCCGACCAGGATGCCCGGCAGCACGACCGTGGGCCAGAACAGCGGCGGGATGACGTACCCGTCGCCGATCGGGATGTTGATCTCCCAGGCCGGCATGAGGCGGGTCGAGCCGTCGAGGAACATGACGTACCAGTCGGGCTGGCTGGCGGCCGAGACCACCCACGCCTCGTACGGGCCGAAGTACCAGATCGGGTTGATCTGGAACAGACCGCCCATCAGCGCGATCACGCCGAAGACGACCATGAAGAAGCCGCCCTGCTTGAGCGCGTAGCGCGGGAACATCCGCTCGCCGACCACGTTCTCGTTGGTCCGGCCGGGGCCGGGCCACTGGGTGTGCTTCTGCTTGAAGACCAGGCCCAGGTGGGCGCCGATCAGCGCGAGCAGCAGACCCGGGATCAGCAACACGTGGGCGATGTAGAACCGGCTGATGATGATCGTGCCGGGGAACTCACCGCCGAAGATCGACGAGGTCAGCCAGGAGCCGATCACCGGGATCGAGAGCATGATGCCGGAGGCGATCCGCAGACCGGTGCCGGAGAGGCCGTCGTCCGGCAGCGAGTAGCCGGTGAAGCCGGCCAGGAAGCCGACCCAGAACAGCAGCGAACCGATGATCCAGTTCGTCTCCCGCGGCTTGCGGAACGCGCCGGTGAAGAAGACCCGCATCATGTGCACGACGATCGCGGCCATGAACAGCAGCGCCGACCAGTGGTGCATCTGCCGCATGATCAGGCCACCGCGGACGTCGAACGAGATGTCCAGGCTGGAGGCGTACGCGGCGGACATCGGCGTGCCCCGCAGCGGGGCGTAGCTGCCGTTGTAGACCACCTCGGTCATCGCCGGCTCGTAGAAGAAGGTCAGGAAGACACCGGTCATCAGCAGCACGACGAACGAGAAGAGCGCGATCTCGCCGAGCAGGAAGGACCAGTGGTCCGGGAAGACCTTGTTGAGGAGTTTGCGCAGCGGGGTGGCGACCTGGAAGCGGTCGTCCACCGCACCGGCCGTCTTGGCCGGCACCGCTGCTGCATCGAACTTTCGGCGCTTCACGGCCGCTCCCAGAAGTCGGGACCGATGGTTTCGGTGTAGTCGGACTTCGCCACGAAGAAGCCCTCTTCGTCCACCTCGATCGGCAGCTGCGGCAGCCGACGGCTGGCCGGGCCGAAGATGGGCCGGGCGTTGTCGGTGATCAGGAACTGCGACTGGTGGCACGGGCAGAGCAGCCGGTTGGTCTGCTGCTCGTACAGGCTCGCCGGGCAGCCGGCGTGCGTGCAGATCTTCGAGTACGCCGCGTAGTTGCCCCACATGTAGTCGCCGTGGCCCACCCGGGCGTTGGCCTCGCGGGACTCCACCGCGTCGGTCTCGCGCAGGTGGATCAGCAGCGTCGGCGAGTCGGCGTACTTGTTGCTCACGCCGTGGTCGATGCCGGGGAAGACGGTGAGCTGACCACCGGCGCTGATGTCCGCCGGGCGGATCGGGCGGCCGTCCTCACGGACCAGCCGGACCTTGCGGCCGTCGACCGGCGCGAAGCCGGTGGTGAACATCTGGTTGTTCTTGTGCGGCTGCGAGATCAGGCCACCGACCAGCGGGGCCGCGGCGACCGCGCCCACCGGGAGCAGACCGGCGACCAGCGAGACGCCGAGCAGCGGCCGGCGCCGCACGCCCATCTCGTCGGCCAGGTAGAGCATGGTCTCGCCGGTGATCTTGCGGTCCTCGGACGAACCGGGCCCGTCGTGCCGGTCCTGGATCGAGACCTCCTTGGGCAGCAGCTTCTTGCCCCAGGTGAGGATGCCGAAGCCGATGCCGAGCAGGGCGAGACCCAGGGTGAGGCCGAGCAGCGGGGTGTAGAGCTTGTCGCCACCGCGACCCGGCTCCCACTGCCACGGCCACCAGATGTAGACGACCAGGAAGGCGGTCGCGGCGAGGCCGGTGAGCAGGAACATCGAGGCGACCGTACGGGTCAGCCGGCGCTCGGCCTTGCTGCCCGGGACGACCTGCGGCTCGTAGTGGACGATCTCGATGTCGTCCCGGCGGGCGCCCTCCTGGACGATGTCGAAGCGGGACACCCGGGGGTCCAGCACGTCGAGCGGCTCCCGGCCCTGCGGGGCCTGGTGCTCGGTGTGGGTGCTCATGCCGTCACCTCGCTACGGGTGGTGCCGGAGCACGGCACCACGGCACTGGTAATGACGTTCCGCTCGGTCACGACTTGCCCGCAATCCACAGGCTCGCGAAGACCAGCGCGACGATGCCGACCAGGAAGATCGCGAGACCCTCGGTCGACGGGCCGTACCGGCCCAGGTTGAAACCGCCCTGGTCCTGGTCGTGCTTCAGGGTCTCCTGGATGTAGGCGATGATGTCCGCCTTCTGCTCCGGAGTGATCTGGTTGTCCCCGAAGACCGGCATGTTCTGCGGGCCGCTCAGCATGGCGGCGTAGATCTGCCGGTCGCTGGCCGGGCGCAGGCTCGGCGCGAACTTGCCGGAGGAGAGCGCGCCGCCGCCACCGCCGAAGGCGTGGCACTGCGAGCAGTTGATCCGGAACAGCTCACCACCGGTGGCCAGGTCGGCGCCCTCGCGCAGGTCGCCCTCGGGGACCTCCGGGCCGCCGCCGAGCTCCTGGACGTACTGGCCGAGCTGGCGCACCTGCTCGTCGGTGAAGACCGGGGGCTTGCGCAGGGCCTGCGCCTCCTGGCGGGCCATCGGCATGCGGCCGGTGCCGACCTGGAACTCCACCGAGGCGGCGCCGACGCCGACCAGGCTCGGGCCACGACCCTCGACGCCCTGCGCGTTGCGACCGTGGCAGGTCACGCAGCTCACGTCGAACAGCGCCTTGCCCTCGGCCGCGGCGCCGGTCAGCGGCGGGTTTTCCTGCGCCTGCACGCCGGGGGCGAAGACGGTGTAGGCGCCGCCGGCCAGCGTCAGCGCGGCGATCAGCCGGACCGCGGCGCCCAGCCGGCGGCGGCCCCTGCTGCGCGCCACGGGCCGCCCGCGCAGCCGCGCGAGCAGACCGCGTCGGCGGTCGTTGTCAGAAGTCATGACCTGTGTCCTTAACCGGTTGGACCTTGTCTCAGGGGACGGAGCAGCGGCGCGGTTCGTGACGCGCCAAGATCACTGAAGCCAGTAGATCATGGCGTAGAGCCCGATCCACACGACGTCGACGAAGTGCCAGTAGTACGACACGACGATCGCCGACGTGGCCTGCGCCGGGGTGAACCGGCCCATGGTGGTGCGGATCATGAAGATGATGAAGGCGACGAGACCGCCGGTCACGTGCAGACCGTGGAAGCCGGTGGTCAGGTAGAACATCGACCCGTAACCGTCTTCGTTGATCTTGACGCCCTCGTGCACCAGCTCGCGGTACTCGTTGACCTGGCCGAGCACGAAGATCAGGCCCATCACGAAGGTGATCGTGAACCAGCGCCGCAGGGCGTGGACGTCACCCTTCTCGGCCGCGAAGACACCGAGCTGGCAGGTCACCGAGGAGAGCACCAGGATCACCGTGAAGGTGGTCGCGTACGGGATGTTCAGTGCCTCGGTGTGCTTCTCCCACTGCTCCGGCGCCGCCGCGCGGATGGAGAAGTACATCGCGAACAGCGCCGCGAAGAACATGAGTTCGCTGGAGAGCCACACGATCGTCCCGACGCTGACCATGTTGGGTCGGGTCAGGGAGTGGATCCGGCTCTTGTCAATGGCTGGGGCCGCAGTCACGCGGTCATTATTGCCCTTGACCGGCGCGGGCGATCAGCGGGGGGCCAAACCGGGGCCGGGGATGGCCCGATCGTGGCGGTCCGGTTCGCCTGGCCTAGCCTGAAAAGCGTGCTGCACGTCGATTCGATCTTCGCCGCCACCTCGGCAGGCTCGGCGGCCGTCCTCGCGGCCGGGGGCGACGCCGTCCC
Source organism: Micromonospora coxensis (assembly GCF_900090295.1). Classification (NCBI taxonomy): domain Bacteria; kingdom Bacillati; phylum Actinomycetota; class Actinomycetes; order Micromonosporales; family Micromonosporaceae; genus Micromonospora; species Micromonospora coxensis. Next base: position 1,801,423 of record NZ_LT607753.1, read on the forward strand.
GCCGCCGTTCACCGTCGCCCGGATCTTCACCGAGATCCAGCTCGACAGCTGGCTGACCCTGGGCCTCCTGCTCGCCGCCGGCCTCTATCTCTACGGCGCGTACCGGCTGCGGCTGCGCGGCGACCGCTGGCCGCTGGTGCGCACGGTCTGCTTCCTCGGCCCGGGCCTCGGCGGCATCGCCGCGGTCACGCTCAGCGGGCTGGGCGCGTACGACACCACGCTGCTGTCGGTGCACATGGTCCAGCACATGGCGCTGTCCATGGTCTCCCCGATCTTCCTGGCCCTGGGCGCCCCGGTCACCCTGGCCCTGCGCACCCTGCCCGTACGCCCGCGCAAGCGGCTGCTGGCGGTCGTGCACAGCCGGATCGCGAAGATCTACAGCTTCCCGCTGGTGGCGTTCGCCATCTTCGTGGTGAACCCGTTCGCGCTCTACTTCACCGACCTGTACCGCTACACCCTGGAGCACGCCTGGGCGCACGAGCTGGTGCACGCGCACTTCATCGCCACCGGCTGCGTGTTCTTCTGGCCGCTGCTCGGCCTCGACCCGCTGCCCGGCCGCTGGCCGTACCCGGCGCGGGCGCTGTTGATGCTGCTGTCGGTGCCGTTCCACACGGTGCTCGGGCTGACCGTCATGCAGAGCAGCACGCTCTTCGGCGGGGACTGGTACCCCTCGCTCGACCTCGCCTGGTCCGACCCGTGGAGCGACCAGGTGGTGGCCGGCGGTGTGCTCTGGGCCGGCGGCGAGTTCGTCAGTGTGACCATGCTCGCGGTGCTGGTGGTGCAGTGGATCAAGCAGTCCGAGCGGGAGGCCCGCCGGCTGGACCGTGAGCTGGACCGTCAGGAGGCCCGCGAGCGTACCGCCGACCCCGCCACGGCCGCCGCTCCGGCCCCCGGCGCACCGGCCTGACCTGCACTGACGTCCCGCCCCACCGCACCCGACGGGCGGGATGTCGGGTACGCCACACCGAGCGGTACGATCACCCGGCAGCTAGAGGTGGGAGCCAGTCCAGCGATGAGTGAGCGCAGCGAGCGGGTCGTCAGGCTCGGCGCCCGGGCGCCTCAGGACGGCCCGGAACGAAGCGGAGAGCCGGCATGAGCGATCGTCAGTGCACCGTCCTGCTCTACAGCGACGACCCGAAGGTCCGGGACCGGATGCGGCTGGCCGTCGGCACCCGCCCCGCCCCCGGCCTGGTGCTCGAGTTCGTCGAGGCCTCCGACTACGCCGAGTGCGTCCGGCTGGTCGACGACTACGAGATCGACCTGATGCTGCTCGACGGCGAGGCCAGCCCCGGCGGCGGCCTCGGCATCGCCCGCCAGATCAAGGACGACCGGGACGACGCCCCGCCCACCTGTGTGGTGATCGCCCGCGCCGCCGACCGGTGGCTCGCCGCGTACGCGCAGGTCGACGCCACGCTGGTGCACCCGCTCGACCCGGTGACCACCGGCACCACGGTCGCCGAGCTGCTGCGTCCGCGCGCCGCCGCCTGAGTCACCGCGCCCGGCGGCTCCCCTCGGCGCCCGGGTCGACGGGCGCCCGATCCGTCCCACCCCGCACCCCCCCACGCCTGCTCGGGAGGCCCACCATGGGCGAACGGACCTGGCCGCTTCTGCTCAACGCGCTGCTGCGCGGCGAGGAGCTCTCCACCGCCGACACCGCGTGGGCGATGGACGAGATCATGACCGGCGCGGCCGCTCCGGCCCAGATCGCCGCCTTCGCGGTGGCGCTGCGCGCCAAGGGCGAGACGCCGGCCGAGCTGGCCGGGCTGGTCGAGGCGATGCTGGGCCGCTCGGTCGAGGTGGTGCTCCCCGAGGAGCTGCGCCGCACCGCGCTGGACGTGGTGGGCACCGGCGGTGACCTCGCCCACACCGTGAACATCTCCACGATGACCGCCCTGGTGGTGGCCGGCGCCGGGGTCCGCGTGGTCAAGCACGGCAACCGCGCCGCCTCCTCGTCCTGCGGCACCGCGGACCTGCTGGAGTTCCTCGGCGTCCCGCTGGACCTGGCACCCGAGCAGGTCGCCCGGTGCGTGGCCGAGGTGGGCATCGGGTTCTGCTTCGCCCCCCGCTTCCACCCCGGCATGCGGCACGCCGGCCCGGTGCGCCGCGAGGTCGGCGTGCCCACCTTCTTCAACTTCCTCGGCCCGCTGACCAACCCCGGCCGGCCCCGGTCGGGCGCGGTCGGCTGCTTCGACGCGCGGATGGCGCCGGTGATGGCGAGCGTCTTCGCCGCCCGGGGCGACTCGGCGATCGTGATGCGCGGCGAGGACGGGCTCGACGAGTTCACCACCGCCGCACACACCCGTGTCTGGGTGGCCCAGCAGGGCACCGTCAGAGAGGCGCTGCTGGACGCGACCGACCTCGGGGTACCCAGGGCCACCCTCGCCGACCTGCGAGGTGGTGACGCCGCGTACAACGCCGGGGTGGCCCGTCGACTGCTGGCCGGGGAGACCGGGCCGGTGCGCGACGCGGTCCTGGTGAACTCCGCCGCCGCGCTGGCCACCCAGGGCCGCCTCGACGGCGACCTGACCGAGGCGCTGCGGGCCGGGCTGGACCGGGCCGCGGAGTCGATCGACTCGGGTGCCGCGGCCGGCGTCCTGGAGCGCTGGATCGACCTCGGCCGCTCCCTCTGATCCGGCGACCCGTCGCGGGCGGGTGGCGCGGCCGGAACTGTCGGAGGGGCGTGCGAAACTACACGGGAGTAATTTTCCGTTTTCCACCGATGGCGGCGATGCCCGTCGGCGGACACCGGAGCGAGAGGAGACGCCCGTGTCGGACCGCGAACTCTACTGCGACACCTGCGAGGGCGTTCAGCCGTTCGAGGCCCCGCCCTGCGTCGACGGCCACGACGCCGACTGCCCCGAACTGCTCTGCACGGGCTGCGGCGCCGCCGTGCTGATCGCCACCTTCGCCTTCCAAGCCCCGCGCCTGGACCGCCGGGGCCGTCGCCCGGTCCCCCACCGCCGCGCCGCCTGACCGGCGTCCCCGGCGGGCACCGCGACGCCACGTCGCGCCGCAACACGACGAAGGCCCGCCTCCCCGAGGGAGGCGGGCCTTCGTGTGAACCCGTGGGTCAGTGCTCGGCGGTACGCCGGGTGCCGGTGTAGTACTCGAAGAGCAGGCCGCACGTCGCGAAGATCACCGCGACCAGGCCGACGCCCAGCAGCCAGAACTGCCAGTACACCAGGCCCAGGCCGGCCAGCGCGGCGGCCAGCGCCAGGCCGAACGGCCAGTAGCTGCCCGGGCTGAAGAAGCCGATCTCGCCCGCGCCGTCGGCGATCTCGCCGTCCGGCCGGTCCTCCGGCCGCAGGTCGATGCGGCGGGAGACGAACCAGAAGAAGCCGCCGCACATCGTGCAGAGCAGGAACGACAGCAGCAGGGCCACGGTGCCGACCCACTCGACCTGGCCGCCGGAGTCGCCCCACGTCCAGACGCCGTAGAGGATCGTCGCGCCGAGCAGGAACGCGGCGATGATCAAAAAGATGCGCCACTCGGTCTTCATGCCGGATCCCTCAGTTTCCCGCGCCGGACGAGACGACCTCGTCCGGGTTGAAGTTGGCCGTGTTGCGGCGGGTGTCGAACGGCGTGGTGGTCTGCGCGTACGGCTCCTCGCCGATGGCGGTCAGCGCCTCCTGCGTCGACTTGCCGTCACGCTTGGCGGCCAGGAACCGGTCGTACTCCTCGGGGGAGACGACGCGCAGCTCGAAGTTCATGAAGGCGTGGTAGCTGCCGCAGAGCTCGGCGCAGCGGCCGACGTACGCGCCCTCGGTCTCCAGCTTCGAGACCTCGAAGACGTTGCGCACGTTGCCCGGCATGACGTCGCGCTTGAACAGCAGCTCCGGCACCCAGAACGAGTGGATGACGTCGCGGCTGGTCTCCTCGAAGCGGATCGACCGGTCGGTCGGCAGGACCAGCACCGGGATGACCTCGCTGGTGCCGAGGACCGAGGCGACCGTGTTGGCGTCCTCGCCCTGCCCGTCGCGGTAGTTGAACTGCCAGTTCCACTTGAAGGCGACGACCTCGACGGTGACGTCGGGGTTCTTCGTCGTCCGCACCACGTCGGTCTGGACGACCGCCGTGTAGTAGAAGAGCACGGAGACGACCAGGATCGGGGCGATGGTGTAGAGGAACTCCATCGGCAGGTTGTAGCGGGTCTGCACCGGCAGCTCGTTGCCACGCTTGCGGTAGCGCACGACGCACCAGAAGATCAGGCCCCACACGAAGACGCCGACCGCGAGGGCGGCGATGCAGGAGGCGATCCACAGGTCGTACATCCGGTTCGACTCCGGCGTGATGCCGCCCTGGGGCCAGCCGAAGCCGTCCACCGCCGAGCCGACGTCACAGCCGGTGAGCAGCACCAGCAGCGCAGCTCCACCGAGGCCGAGCCCGGCGAGCCGACCAGCACCACGCCGCCGGCGTCCACCGGCTCCCGGGGAAGCGCTGTGCCGTACGGCCGACGGCCGTACCTCCGAACTCCTTGCGACCACCTGGTCCTGCCTCCCTAGCGCGCCGCGGGGCTTTTGTCATCAGCACCGACGGCAAAGGCGTCACCGACGGTCGCAGATTACTCGACCATGAGGGGCTCGACCGTCTTGGGGTCACTGTCCGCCCCCATCGGGGGGATCTTGGGCATACCGACGCGCTAGCGTGGAGAGCCGTGAGCGCGAGGAGTGAGCCGGTCCTGCGAGCCCCGCAGTCGCGAACAAGGATGGCACTGTGACTTCCTCCCCGGTCTACCTGGACGCGGCCACCGCCGCGCCGCTGCACCCGGTCGCCCGGCAGGCGCTGCTGGCCGCCCTCGACGACGGCTGGGCCGACCCCGGCAAGCTGTACACGCAGGCCCGACGGGCCCGCCAGCTCCTCGACGCCGCCCGCGAGGCCACCGCGGCCACCCTCGGCGTCCGCGCCGACGAACTCTCCTTCACCCCCAGCGGTACGACGGCCGCGCACTCCGCGGTGCTCGGCGGCCTGGCCGGGCGGCGGCGGGCCGGGGCGGTCCTGGCGCACTCCGCGATCGAGCACTCGGCGGTGCTGCACGCCGCCGAGCGGCACGTGGCCGGCGGCGGGGCGGCGACCGTGGTGCCGGTGGACCGGCTCGGCCGACTCGACCTCACCGCCTGGGCCGACGCGGTCCGCGCCCCGGGGGTGGCGCTCGCCGCGCTGATCGCGGCCAGCCACGAGGTGGGCACCGTCCAGCCGGTCGCGGCGGCGGCGGAACTCTGCGCCGAGGCCGGCGTCCCGCTGTACGTGGACGCGGCCCAGGTGCTCGGGCGCACGGCGGTGCCGCAGGGCTGGTCGGTGCTGAGCGCCAGCGCGCACAAGTGGGGCGGCCCACCCGGCGTCGGGCTGCTGGTGGTGCGCAAGGGCACCCGCTGGGAGTCGCCGTGGCCGGCCGACGAGCGGGAGTCGGGGCGTACCCCGGGGGTGTTGAACCTGCCGGCGGTCGTGGCGGCGGCGGCGAGCCTGCGCGCGGCGGCGGCCGACGCGGCGGCCGAGGCGGCCCGGCTGGCGCCGCTGGTGGACCGGATCCGCGAGCGGGTGGCGGCTCAGGTGCCGGACGTGGAGGTGGTCGGCGACCCGGTGGAGCGCCTCCCGCACCTGGTCACCTTCTCCTGTCTGTACGTCGACGGCGAGGTGCTGCTGCACGCGCTGGACCGGCGCGGTTTCGCGGTCTCCTCCGGTTCGTCCTGCACCTCCTCGACGCTGCGTCCGTCGCACGTGCTGGAGGCGATGGGGGTGCTCTCGCACGGCAACGTCCGGGTGTCGCTGCACCGGGAGACGACCGAGGCGGACGTCGAGCGGTTCCTGGCCGAGCTGCCCGGCATCGTCGCCGACCTGCGCGCCGAGGCCGGGGTGGTGGGGCTGTGACCGGGCCGACCGAGGTGCTCGACTGCCGGGGTCAGCGCTGCCCGCTGCCGGTCATCGCGCTGGCCCGCCGGCTGCCGGAGCTGCCCGTCGGCGCGGTCCTGCGGGTCCTCGCCGACGACCCGGCCGCCGCCGTCGACATCCCCGCCTGGTGCCGCATGCGTGACCAGGACTTCGTCGGCGCCCACCCCGACCCCCCGGGCTACGACGTCCGCCGCCGCCACTGATCCTGCCCCCTCCCCCGTGGATCGGGCAGTTCCCGGGGCGGAGTCACGCCCGGAAGGGGCGTGTCCTCACCGGAACGGCGAGATCGGCGCAGCGGCGCGGGTGGAATCAGCGCAGGTAGCTGAGGATGGCGGGCAGGGGGTCGAGGTCGACGGTGGTGTCGACGACCAGGCGGGGGCCGATGATCGGTTGGTACCCGGCGCGGCGGGTCAGGGTCTGCTCCCAGGTGGGGGTGAAGGGGTCGGGCTCGGCGGGGAGCCGGGCCTCGACGCGGCGGCGGTGCTCCGCCTCGTCCCCGCAGTGCACCTCGATCATCCGCAGCGGCACCCCGGTCCGCTCGGCCAGGTCGTGCCAGAGCCCCCGGGCGCTCGCCACCGGGTTGACCGCGTCCACCACCACGCTCAGGCCGAGGCCGAGCTGCACCTCGGCCAGCCCGGCCACCGCGGCGTACGCGGCCATGCCCGGCACGTCACCGACCAGGCCGTACCGGGCCAGCGCCCGCTCGACCGGGTCCACCGGCAGCACCGGGGCGCCCAGCGCCGCGCCGACCCGCCCGGCGAGGGTGCTCTTCCCCACGCCCGGCAGGCCGGCGAACGCGACCAGCACCCGACCGTCGGTGGCGGGCGCGGTGCTCACGGCAGCAGGTGCGGCCGCACGTCCTCGGCGGCGTCGTCGCCGTACGACTCGGCCAGACGCTTGACGAACAGGTCGCGGCGCACCTCGTACTCCTGGGTGCCGACGGTCTCCAGCACCAGGGTGGCCAGCAGCGAGCCGACCTGGGCGGCGCGCTCCAGCCCCAGGCCCCAGGACAGGGCGGTGAAGAAGCCGGCCCGGAAGCCGTCGCCGACGCCGGTCGGGTCGACGGCCTGGATCTCCCGGGCGATCGGCACGTGGATGGTGTCGAAGTCCCGGCCGGCGATCTCCGCGCCGTCCTTGCCCAGCGTGGTGACCCGGACCTTGACCCGGTCCAGCAGCTGGGCGTCGGAGAGGCCGGCCTTGCTCTGCAGCAGCGACTTCTCGTAGTCGTTGGTCATCAGGTACTCGGCGCCGTCGATCAGGCCGAGCACGTCCTCGCCCTCCATCCGGGCGAGCTGCTGGGACGGGTCGGCGACGAAGGCGTAGCCGCGCTCCCGGCACTCGGCGGAGTGGCGGATCATCGCCTCGGGGTCGTTCGCGCCGACCAGCACCAGGTCGAGGCCGCCGACCCGCTGCGCCACCGGGGACAGCTCGATGTTGCGGGCCTCGCTCATCGCCCCGGCGTAGAAGCTGGCGATCTGGCACATGTCGGTGTCGGTGGTGCAGACGAAGCGGGCGGTGTGCGCCACCTCGCTGACGTGCACGGAGTCACAGTCCACGCCGTGCCGCTCCAGCCAGGAGCGGTAGTCGGCGAAGTCGGCGCCGACCGCGCCGAGCAGGATCGGGCGCAGCCCGAGCTGCGCCATGCCGAAGGCGATGTTGGCCGCGACCCCGCCGCGGCGCAGCACCAGGTCGTCCACGAGGAACGACAGCGACACCTTGTGCAGCTGGTCGGCGATGAACTGGTCGGCGAAGCGACCGGGGAAGCTCATCAGGTGGTCGGTCGCGATCGAGCCGGTCACGGCGATCTTCATGTCAACCCTCGGGGTCGGGAGCACGGCGCCGGTCAGCCTACCGGTCCGCGCCGGCGGGTGGTCGAGGGTCGGTCGACGACATGCCACCCGCGGCTCGCGTGCCGGCCACCCGGTCGTCACCGCCGGTACGCCCACCCGGGCCGGGCGCGGGTTCGCCGGGGTGATCCCCCGGCCGAGCACCCGCCGAACGGCAGCGGGGCCGCCCCGGAGGGCGGCCCCGCTGCACGGCGACGGTGTCGCGACTCAGCTGAACGAGTCGCCGCAGGCGCAGGAGTTGCCCGCGTTCGGGTTGTCGATGGTGAAGCCCTGGGCGTCGATGCGGTCGGCGAAGTCGATGGTCGCCCCGGCCAGGTAGGGGGCGCTCATCCGGTCGACGACGACCTCGACACCGTCGAAGTCGGAGACGACGTCACCGTCGAGCGAACGCTCGTCGAAGAAGAGCTGGTACCGCAGGCCGGAGCAGCCACCGGGCTGCACCGCGACACGGAGCCGCAGGTCGTCGCGGCCCTCCTGCTCGATCAGGGCCTTGACCTTCTGCGCCGCGACGTCGGTGAGGACGACGGAAGTAGGGGCCTGGGCCTCGGTCGACTCGGTCTGCGCTGGCGTGGTCACGTGGAAATCTCCCTGCGCGGTATGGGTCCGGACGCACTGGCCAACGTCGCACGTCGTCCAGTGATTCCCGGTGTGGTCCGGATCCGATGGTACGCCGCTGCCGCCGAGGTCACCTCCGGTGGCGTGACCTGCGCCCGAGGTGGGCGGCCGGCAGGGCGTCTCAGCGGCTCCACTGCCGGGCCAGCCGGGCGCCCAGCGCCCGCAGTCCCTCCGCCGGTCGGCCCATCGCCGCCTCCACCCCGCCGTGCTCCTCCCCGCCGAAGTGCTCCACCAGGCTGTACGCGTCGGTGACGCCGGCGGCGGCGGCCTCCCGCCTCCCGGTGCTCACCCGTCCCGCCAGCACCACGCAGGGCACCCCCCGGTCCCGGGCGGCCCCGGCCACCCCGGCGACCACCTTGCCGCGCAGCGACTGGTGGTCGAACGAGCCTTCCCCGGTGATCACCAGGTCGGCGGCGTCGAGGGCGGCGTCCAGCCCGATCGCCCGGGTGACCAGGTCGATGCCGGACTCGCAGCGCCCGCCCAGGGCGAGGATCGCCGCGCCGAGCCCACCGGCCGCCCCGCCGCCGGGCAGCGCGCCCAGCCCGGGCGGGCAGCCCGGCAGGTCCTTCTCCAGCACGGCGGCCCAGCGCTCCAGGGCGGCGTCGAGCAGCAGCACGTCCTCGCGGGTGGCGCCCTTCTGCGGGCCGTACACGTTGCTGGCGCCGTGCAGCCCGAGCAGCGGGTTGTCCACGTCGGTGGCGGCGACCAGGGTCGCCCCGCGCAGCCGGGGCGCGCCGTCGAGCGCGGCGATCCCGACCAGCGCCGCCCCGCCGTACGGCAGGGCCCGGCCGGCCTCGTCCAGCGCAGTGGCGCCGAGCGCGGTGATCATGCCGGCCCCGCCGTCGTTGGTGCCGGAGCCGCCGAGGCCGACGACCACGGTGCGGGCGCCCTGCTCGACGGCGGCGGTGACCAGCGTCCCCAGCCCGTACGAGGTGGTGGCCTTCGGGTCGCGTTCGGTGGGGGCGAGCAGGTGCAGCCCGCACGCCTGGGCGCTCTCCAGGTAGGCGGTGCCGTCGTCGGTGAGCAGGATCTCACCGGCGGTGGGCCGGCCGAGCGGGTCGACGGTCGGCACCGGGATCCGCCGGCCGCCGAGCGCGTCGGCGAGCACCGCGACGAACCCCGGCCCGCCGTCGGCGAGCGGTCGGATCAGCAGGTCGTCGTCGGCGGCGACGGCGCGCCACCCCTCGGCGACGGCGGTGGCGACCTCCTGGGCCGCCAGGGTACCGGCGAACTTGTCCGGACAGAGCAGCACGCGCATGCCTGGCAGTGTGGCAGCCCACACCGGCGGAGGCTGCGCGGCCGCCACGCTGTGGGACCATGGGAGGCGTGACTTCGACCTGGGTTGAGCCCTCCAACACCGCCACTGCGCTGCTGCTCCTCGGCCGCGGCAGCGACCCCGCCACCGAGCGTGGCGTGGAGTGTCCGGGTGACCTGCCGGCGCCGAGCGACCCCGACCTGGTGGCCCGGGCGGCGGCGGCGAAGGCCGCGCTGGGCACCAAGGTCTTCGTGCTGGGGCACCACTACCAGCGCGACGAGGTGATCCAGTTCGCCGACGTCACCGGCGACTCGTTCAAGCTGGCCCGCGAGGCGGCCGCCCGGCCGGACGCGGAGTACATCGTCTTCTGCGGCGTGCACTTCATGGCCGAGAGCGCCGACATCCTCACCTCGGACGCGCAGAAGGTGATCCTGCCCGACCTGGCCGCCGGCTGCTCGATGGCCGACATGGCGGTGCTGTCGCAGGTCGAGACCGCCTGGGACGTGCTGACCGAACTGGGCGTCGCGGCCGACACCGTCCCGGTGACCTACATGAACTCCTCGGCGGACATCAAGGGCTTCGTCGGGCGCAACGGTGGCGTGGTCTGCACCTCGTCGAACGCGAAGCGGGCCCTGGACTGGGCGTACCAGCAGGGCTCGAAGGTGCTCTTCCTGCCCGACCAGCACCTCGGCCGCAACACGGCCGTGCTGGAGATGGGCCTGTCGCTGGACGACTGCGTGCTGTACGACCCGCACAAGCCGAACGGCGGACTCACCGCCGAGCAGCTGCGCGACGCGAAGATGATCCTGTGGCGCGGGCACTGCTCGGTGCACGGCCGCTTCACCCTGGACAGCGTCGACGAGGTCCGCGAGCGGGTGCCCGGGGTCAACGTGCTGGTGCACCCGGAGTGCCGGCACGAGGTGGTCACCGCCGCCGACCACGTCGGCTCGACGGAGTACATCATCAAGACCATCGAGGCGGCTCCGGCCGGCTCGGCGTGGGCGGTGGGCACCGAGCTGAACCTGGTGCGCCGGCTGGCGCTGGCCCACCCGGACAAGCAGATCATGTTCCTGGACAAGGCGGTCTGCTACTGCTCGACGATGAACCGGATCGACCTGCCGCACCTGGTGTGGGCGCTGGAGGAGCTGGCCGCCGGTCGAGTGGTCAACCAGATCACCGTGGACCCGGACACCGCGCACCACGCGCGGGTGGCGCTGGACCAGATGCTCGCGCTGCCCGGTGCCGACACCCCGCCGCCGACGGCGGCTTGATCACGGACGGTCACATCACTGGTACGGATACGCACCGGACACCCCGGTTCGTGCCGTGCTCGGTGATGTGACCGATTCCATTTTCGTCACCGAGGGCTATGCTGCCGGGGCGACGACACATTCGCGGGCCGTTTTGCGCCCATCCCGATGCGGGTAGCTGACAGCCGAACCGGCTCGGTAGACCCGATCCTCGACACACAGGCACCACCCGACGCGCTGGAGGTTGCGTTGACCGACGACGTCCTGGTCGTACACGGAGGTACTCCGCTCGAAGGGCGGATCCGCGTGCGCGGCGCGAAGAACCTCGTCTCCAAGGCGATGGTCGCCGCTCTGCTGGGCGACTCCCCCAGCCGGTTGTTCGACGTGCCGCGCATCCGTGACGTCGAGGTCGTCCGGGGTCTGCTGGGCCTGCACGGGGTGAAGGTGACCGACGGCGCGGAAGAGGGCGAACTCGTCTTCGACCCGGCGAACGTCGAGAGCGCCAGCACCGACCAGATCAACGTGCACGCCGGCTCCAGCCGGATCCCGATCCTGTTCTGCGGCCCGCTGCTGCACCGGCTCGGGCACGCGTTCATCCCGGACCTGGGCGGCTGCCACATCGGGCCGCGCCCGATCGACTTCCACCTGCAGGCGCTGCGGGAGTTCGGCGCGACGGTGGAGAAGACCCCGGAGGGGCTGCACCTGTCGGCGCCGAACGGGCTGCACGGCACCAAGTTCTCCCTGCCGTACCCGAGCGTGGGCGCGACCGAGCAGGTGCTGCTCACCGCGGTGATGGCCGAGGGCGTCACCGAACTGCGCAACGCGGCCGTCGAGCCGGAGATCATCGACCTGATCTGCATCCTGCAGAAGATGGGCGCGATCATCAAGGTGCACACCGACCGGGTGATCGAGATCCAGGGCGTGAAGCGGCTCAGCGGCTACACGCACCGGCCGATCCCGGACCGGATCGAGGCGGCGAGCTGGGCGGCGGCGGCGCTGGCCACCCGCGGTCACGTCGAGGTGCTCGGCGCGCAGCAGGTCGACATGATGACCTTCCTGAACATCTTCCGCTCGGTCGGCGGCGCGTACGAGGTCACCGACTCCCGTCCCCCGAAGCTGGGCGACGCGGGCCAGGAGGGCGGCATCCGGTTCTGGCACCCGGGCGGCGAGCTGAACGCGGTGGCGCTGGAGACCGACGTGCACCCGGGCTTCATGACCGACTGGCAGCAGCCGCTGGTCGTCGCGCTGACCCAGGCCCGGGGCCTGTCGATCGTCCACGAGACGGTCTACGAGCAGCGGCTGGGCTACACCGAGGCGCTCAACAGCATGGGCGCCAACATCCAGGTCTACCGGGACTGCCTCGGCGGCACCCCGTGCCGCTTCGGCCGGCGCAACTTCAAGCACTCCGCGGTGATCGCCGGCCCGAGCAAGCTGCACGCGGCCGACCTGGTCATCCCGGACCTGCGCGCCGGGTTCAGCCACCTGATCGCCGCGCTCGCCGCCGAGGGCACCTCCCGGGTGTACGGCGTCGACCTGATCAACCGGGGCTACGAGGACTTCGAGGCGAAGCTGGCCAGCCTGGGCGCGCACGTCGAGCGTCCGTAACGCGAGTCACGTCGAGAACCGCCCGGTGCACCGTGATGTGCACCGGGCGGCGACGTTTGGCTACCCTTCACCTCGTGCCGTCGCTGTTTCGTCGCAAGCCCGCCGACTCCGACTCCTCCGCCACCACCCCGGTGGTGACCGAGGAGCCGCCCGCCGCGCGTCCCCGGGGCTACACGCCCAGCAAGAAGGAGCTCGGGGTGCAGACCCCGAAGCGTCCCGGCGCCGGCCGCCGCCCCGCCGGTCCGGCGAAGCCGCTGACCAAGGAGGAGGCCCGGGAGCAGCGCCGCAAGGCCCGCGCCGAGGCCGCCGCCGAGTTCCGCCGCGAGGGCGGCCCGCGCGACCGGGGCCCCGAGCGGCTGCTGGCCCGCAACGTGGTCGACTCCCGGCGTACGGTCGGCACCTGGTTCTTCGGTGGCGCGCTGATCGTGCTGATCGGATCCAGCCAGGCGATGCCACCGGAGATCCGGCTGGCGTCGAACGTGATCTGGGGGGCGCTCGCGCTCGGCGTGGTGATCGACTCGATCCTGATCTCCCGGAAGATCAAGAAGCTGGTCCGCGAGCGGTTCCCGAACAGCGGTGAGCGGATGGGCTCGCTCTACCTCTACGCGATCATGCGGTCGATCACCTTCCGCCGGATGCGCGCCCCCGCGCCCCGGGTGGAGATCGGCGACAAGATCTGACGCGACCGGCCGTCCGACGGCCCTCGCCCGGCCGAGCCCGGGTGGGGGCCGTCGTCGTCCCGCCCGGGCGGACCGGTCAGGGCTGCGGGACCGGGGCCCGGTAGAGCCGGGCCACCACCTCCTCGATGTCCGGCTCCACGATCGCGATGTCGCGCAGCGTGGCCAGGCTGGCCAGCCCGGCGACCACCTGCGCCACGCCCGCCGACTCCAGCGCGTACACCAGGCGCCGCCCGTCGGACTCCACCCGGTGCAGCGGCGCGCCGGGCAGCACCGGGGGCGCGGCCAGCGGGGCGTCCAGCTCGGCCACGACCAGCCGCCGGGAGCCGTAGCGGCCGTGCAGGTCGGCGATCGTGCCGTCGTGCACCACCCGGCCGTGGTCGATCACCACCAGCCGGCGGCAGAGCCGCTCGATGTCGGCCAGGTCGTGGGTGGTGAGCACCAGCGTGGTGTCGCCGGCCCGGCCCAGCTCGGCGAGGAAGTCCCGGACCGCCTGCTTGCTCACCACGTCCAGGCCGATCGTCGGCTCGTCGAGGAAGAGCACCTGCGGGCCGTGCAGCAGGGCGGCGGTCAGCTCGCCGCGCATCCGCTGCCCGAGGGAGAGCTGCCGGACCGGGGTGTCCAGGAACCCGTCGAGGTCGAGCAGACCCCGGCAACGGCGCAGCCGGGCCGCGTGGTCACCGGCCGGCACCCGGTAGACGTGCCGGAGCAGGTCGAAGGACTCCCGCAACGGCAGGTCCCACCAGAGCTGCGACCGCTGGCCGAACACCACCCCGACACGCAGCGCCAGCCGGGTGCGCTCGGCCACCGGGCGCAGCCCGCAGACCCGGACCTGCCCGGCCGACGGGGTCAGCACCCCGGTGAGCATCTTCAGGGTGGTGGACTTGCCGGCGCCGTTCGGACCGATGTAGCCGAGCATCTCGCCCCGGTGGACCCGCAGGTCCACCCCGTCGACCGCGCTGACCGTGCGCTTCTCCCGGCGCAGCCGGCCGACCTTGACCCGTACCGTGAACTCCTTGCGCAGCCCCTGCGCGTCGATGACCAGGCTCATGACCCCGTACTCCGGTAGTGGCGGACGCCGACGCGCCAGGCCGCGGTCGCGCCGGCGAGCGCGAGCAGCGCGACGCCCGGCGCGGCCCAGCCGGCCCAGGCCGGCAGGCCGAGCGGGTCGGCGCGGCCGAGCAGCGCGAGCGCCGGCTGGTAGCTGACGAAGGCGAACCCCAGCCCGTACGCGAAGGCCGCGCGGAACCAGCCCTCGAAGACCGTGACCGGGTACGAGGTGAAGTCGCGCCCGCCGTAGGTGACCGAGTTGGCCAGCTCCCCCGACTCCACCCAGAAGAACGAGACGGTGGCGGTGGCCACGAAGACCGAGCCGAAGAAGACGACCGCGGCCAGCGGAGCGACGACGGCCAGCGCCACCCGGCCGGGGGTCCAGTCGATCCCGGCGGTGGCCAACGCCGTGATCCACACCGCCAGCCCGAAGATCGCCCGGGAGACCTTGCGCAGCGGCAGGTCCATCAGCAGCAGTTGGGGCAGCGCGCCGAGCGGGCGCAGCAGCACGGCGTCGAGCAGCCCGGTGCGCACGTACCGGGGCAGCCGCTCGACGTTGCCGACCAGCAGGTCGGCGGTGGCGAACGCGACGGCGGTCAGCCCGACCATCACCAGCGTCTCGCGCAGGGTGAACCCGCCCAGTTCCCGGGTCACCCCGTAGAGCACCAGGACGGTCAGCACGTCGAAGACGGTGGCCCCGACGTTGCCCAGCAGGTCGACCACGAAGGAGGTCCGGTACGCCGTCTGCGACCGCGCCTGCGCCCCGAGCAGCGCCCGGTACGCCGCCAGCGTCCCGCCGGAGGGCGCCGCCACCCCGTACGCCACCGGCGTCCCCCTGGCCGGCTCAGCCACCCTGGACCACCAGCCGCCGCTCGGCCCGGCGCTGCACCCACCGGCAGCCGGCCAGCAGGACCACCACCCAGCCGGCCTGGAGCGCGACCAGCCCGAACTGGGTGGGCGTCGGGTCCCGTTCGACCAGCACGTCGAGCGGGGTCTGCAACAGGCTCGGGAACGGCGTGCCGAACCAGAGGGCCCACTGGACGCCCTCGGGCAGGAACCGCAGCGGGAAGTAGAGCCCGGCCAGCACCCCGGAGCCGAGCGTCCAGAGGATCATCGGACCACGTACGTCCTGCAACCAGTACGCGGTGGCGTTGACCAGGAACCGGCAGCCGAAGCAGAGCACCACGGCGAGCACCGCCGAGACGACGAAGAGCGGCAGGGTGGCCGGGCGGGTGGGCAGGTACACGTCGAAGAAGAGGGGACCGACCAGCATCGGGGGCAGCATCCGGGCCAGCGCGGCGTACCCGGCGCGGCCCAGGTCGGTGGCGAGGTAGCTGGTCACCGGGTGCACCGGGCGGAGCAGGTCGGTGGCGACGTCGCCGGTGCGGATCCGGTCGGCCAGGTCGGTCCAGCCCCAGAGCAGGATCACCGCGAGCAGCCCCTGGCCGGCCCAGACGAACGTCGCCAGCTGCGCCCGGTCGTACCCGGCGGCGGCACCGGCGGTGCCGGCCACGGCGAGCAGGACGTAACACTTGAGGAAGCCGAAGACCGAGTTGGTGACCACGCCCGCCACGGCGGCCTGCCGGTAGGTGGCGTATCGTCGGAAGCCGGATCGTGATATGGCCCAAAATGTCCGGAACCGTGGGATAACGTTTGAGTCCGTGGGCGGTGCCACAGTGGCGGTGACCGAGCCCACGCCGTTACCCTCCATCCGCAGCCATGCCGTGCCGGGCCGGGCGACTCTACCGGCAGGTGAGGGCCCCGGCACGACAATTTCCAACGAGGTGACACCGCCGTGAGCGAGCGACGCGAGCCGGGCATCGGGCCGCGCCGCACGCGCGACGTCGAGGGCCCTCGATGAGCAGCGGCTACCGCTGGCACGACCCGGCCGAGCCCTCCTGGGTGATGGAACCGACCACCGAGTGGCATCCCCAGTTCCCCGGTCAGCGCTACCCCGGCGACATCGGCTCCCGGCACGTCCCGCCGCCCGCGCGTGGACGCGCCGCCGCCGTCGGCCGCGCCGAGGTGCCCCCGCTCGCCCCGACCCGCCCCGACGGCACGTACCTCGGGCGCTCCTGGGCCGACCACGACGAGGACCTGTCCCGCTGGAGCGGCCACCGGGTCGACGACGAGCGGCCCGAGGACGAGCCGTACCGGCCGCCGGCCGACGAGCGGATCTGGGTGCGCGAACGCCGCCAGGCCGAGCCGGAGCGGTCCGCCGGCCGCCCCGAGCAGCAGCGCCCCGGCCCCACCGAGCGCTCCCGCGAGGCCGCCTGGCACCGCGACCGCGGCACGCCCGACCGCGGCAACCCCGACCGCGGCAACCCCGACCGCGGCGCCCCCGACCGGTACGAGGGCCGGCCGCAGCGCCCCGCGGCGGGCGTCACCCCGGTCTCCCCCGGCCCTCGGCCCGAGCCGGTGCGCGGCGGTGAGCCCGGCTGGCTGCCCGAGCCGGGCGAGGCGCTGCCGCCGTACCGTCCCGGCGGCGGACCCGACCGGCGGCGCGACCCGCGCGAGCCGGGCCCCGGCGACCACCGGGGCCGCACCGACCAGGACGTCCCCGGCCGCTACCGGGAGCACGACGAGCGCCGCCGCCGTGAGTACGACGACCGCCCGCCGGCCCCGCGCGGGTACGACGACCGCCGCCCGCACGGGTACGACGACGGCCACCGGCTGCCGCCCCGCCCGGATGAGCGCCGGCAGCGCGACTACGACGACCAGCGGCGCAGCGACCCGCACCAGCCGGACGCGTACCGCCGCCCGGACGAGCGGCCGTACGGCGACGAACGCCGACGCGCCGAGGAGCGCGGCCCCTGGCGCGAGTCGTCCGGCCGGGCCGAGGCGTACCCGGACCGGCGTCCACGGGAGGCCGTGCCGCCCGCCGAGGCGTACCGCGAGCCGTGGACCCGCGACCGTGACGCCGGGCACCGGCCCGGCCCGGCCCGCCCCGAGTACGCGCGCCAGCCGGAGCACCGTCCGGACCAGCGCCGCCCGGTGGAGCCGGGACCCGACACCCGGCCGGCCCGGCACGACGAGCGGCCCGCCGCACGCGGCCCGGTCCCCGGCGCCGCCGCCCCGGTACCGCCGGCCCGCCCCGGCCCCGGCCACGGCCCGAGCACGCCGGGCCGTCCGGTCTCCGGCGCGCCGGTCTCGTCCGCACCGATCTCCCCCGCGCCGACCTCCGGCGCTCCGGTCCCGGGTGCTCCGGTGTCCGGTCCGCCCGTCCCGGGGGCCCCCGTGGCGGGTTCGGGCCGGCCGGCGCCGTCCGGCGTCGACGCCGGACGGCCGCCCTTCGTCGACCGGGGTGTCGGGCACCCCACCGACGGGCCGGGCACCGCGCGTGCGACCTCCGGCGCGCCGGCCCGACCGGTCACCTGGTCCACCGCCGAGGGACCCGGCCTCCCCCGGCCCACCTCGGGCGCGTCCGGCCGCCCCGGACCCGACCGACCCGTCACGTGGTCCACCGCCGACGGTCCCGGCGTCCCGCGCCCCACCTCGGGCGCGCCCGCCGACCGGCGCCCAATGGACGGGCCCCCCGACCGGTCGGCCGTCCCCCGGCCCACGTCCGGCGCGCCCGTCGACCGGCGCACGGACGACCGGCCCGCCGACGGTCCGGGCACCACCCGACCGACCTCGGGCCCGCCCGACGGCCGGCGCGTGGCGGACCGGCCCGCCGACCACCCGGGCGTTCCCCGGCCCACCTCGGGCGCGCCCGTGCGGCCCGTCACCTGGTCCACCGCCGACGGTCCCGGCGTCCCCCGGCCGACCTCCGGCGCGCCCGCCCACCCCGACCAGGCCCGGCCCCGTACCGACCTGCCCGTCACCTGGTCCACCGCCGACGGTCCGGGAGTCGGCCGGCCGACCTCCGGCGCGCCCGCCCACCCCGACCAGGCCCGGACCACATCCGACCGGTCCGTCACCCGGCCGTCGCACGAGCCGCCGGTCGCCCCGCCGCACGCCGCCCGGCCCCCGGCGGAGCGGTCCGTCGACCGGCCCCCGACCGACCGCGACCGGCCGACGTCCGGCGCGCCCGTGGACAACTCCACCGCCGCCCGCCCGGTCTCCGGCGGCCCCGGCGGCGAGCCGGGCCCACGCCCCCCGGCCCGGACGGCCGACGGTCCCGCGCTGGAGATCACCCCGGAACGCCCCCGCCGGTACGTCCCACCGCCGCCCACTCCCGACCCCGTGGCGCCCCCGGCCCGCACCCCGGCGCGCAACAGCGCGGAGGCGTGGTTCCGCCCGGCCAAGCCGGTACCGCCCCCGGCCGAGGACGCACCGGCGACCAAGGTCCCCGCCGACCAGGGCGGATCCTCCGGCACCCCGGCGGCCCGCCCGGCCCGCACCGACGACGCGGCGGACGACCGGACCACGCCAGCCCCGACCACGCGGCCCTCCGCGCCGGACCCGTCGCCGGCCGACTCCTCGTCGCCGCTTCCCGGCCGGACGTCGGATCCCGAGCGGCCCGTCTCCGCTCCGCCCGGCCCCACCACCCCGGCCCGGCCGGTGTCGGCGCCGCCCTCGGTCCCCGCGCCCGCCGGACACGACGACGCGGACGGCGAACCGTCGCCCGCGACCGGCCCGACACCGCCGGACGGCGCGGTTGCCCGCGACCCGGCGGACGCCGTCCCGGTGGCCGTCTGGCCCGCCACGACTCCGCCGGTCGTCCCGGTGGCGGACCCGCAGGAGAACCGGATGGCGCCGCCGGTCAGCGCCCGGCCGGTGTCCGCGCCACCCGCTCCGGTGCCGTCGCCTGGGGTGACACCACGCCCGGTCGCACCGGCCGGCACCGTCGAGGAGCCGGTACCGGTGCCGGCCACCCCGGCGCCGCCGGTGGTCGGGCGACCCGTCTCCGGGCCTCCGCTGGCCGCCCGGCCGGTGTCCGCACCGCCGGGCGCCGACCTGCCGGTCCGGCCGGTCGCCACGCCACCGGTGTCCGCACCGCCCGTGCAGGTGTCGGCGCCTCCCGCTCAGGTGTCCACGCCTCCCCTCCCGGTGTCCGGACCGCCGGCTCCGGTGTCCGCACCGCCCGCGCAGGTACCCGCGCCCCCCGCGCAGGTGTCCGCGCCGCCGGCCGCGCCCCCCGCGCAGGTGTCCGCGCCGCCGGCCTCGCCGTCCGCGCTCCCGGGGCAGGGAAGCGGGCCGGTGCCGACGCCACCTCTGCCGGCAGACGCGGCGTCCACACCGCCGGCGCCGGTGTCCGGACCGCCCGCCCCGGTGTCCACGCCGGCCACCCCGGTGTCCGCGCCTCCCCTTCCGGTGTCCGGACCGCCGGCTCCGGTGTCCGCACCTCCTGCCCAGGAATTCGCGTGGCCGGTCCCGGTGTCCGCGCCACCCGTCCCGGTCTCCGGACCAGCAGCGCAGGTGTCCGCGCCCCCGGCCCAGGCGGCCCCGGTGTCCGGGCCGCCGGCAGCGGCGTCGCCTCCGTCCGCGCAGGTGTCCGCGCCACCGGCCCAGGTCTCCGCGCCACCGGCCGTCGGCACGCCGTCGGATCCGGCGGTTCGGGTGCCCGGGGCAGCCGTCGACGAGGTCGCCCCGACGGCGGACGAGGCGTCCCACCCCGGCTCCGCGCCGGCCTCTCCTGAGTGGTCGGAGGCGTCGGCCGCGACCCTCGACGTCACCGAGCCGGCCGACCGGCACCACCCGGGGCGGACCACGACCGCCGCCCCGGCCACCGACGCCCCGACCGACCGGCACGACCCGGAGCCCACCGCCACCACTGCGTCGACCCCCGCCGACGCGGAGCCGACCGGCCAGCACCAGGGGTCGATGACCGCCGGAGATCCTCGCCCGGAGCCGGCCGAGGACACCACCGCACAGCCGATCCCGTCGGGGCCCGACGACAGGACGCACCCGGCGGACTCGCCGGCCGCCCCGGCGTCCGTCCCGCCCGGACAGCCGGCGGGCGAGCCGACGGTGCGCGACACCCGGCCGGCGGACGAGCCCGCCCCGGCCAACGAGCCGACGGACCAGCCCCCGGCCGCCACGGCACCGGCAGCGAGCGCGCCGGACCGCGCGCCGTCGACACCGGAGCCCGTCCCGCCGGCCGGCACCACGGGCGCCGCCGCCGTCGCGCAGGGCGACCCGGAGCAGGTGCTGGCCGCGTACCGGTGGCGGCTCGACCAGGACACCCTGTGCGAGGTCGTCGACGACCCGGACGAACTGCGGGCGCTCCGGCGGCGGCTGACCGAGAAGCTCGGGGTGTCCCTGGACAACCGGGCCCGCGCCCGGCTGCTGAGCCTGCGTGCCGTGGTCTCCCGCGTCGTGGACGACCTGGACGACGCCCTCGCCGACGGTCGGCTCGCCCTCACGTACGCCGAGGCGACCGGGGAGCTGCGGCGCACCGCGCTGGCCCGGGCCCGGCTGGCGGAGGTGCTGCGCCGCAAGGGCGAGCACGCCGAGGCCGACCGGCTCTTCGCGGAGGCCAACTCGGCGGAGCTGCCGGACCGGCTGCGGGCTGCCCTGCACGAGCACGCGGGCCGGTCCTGCTACGACCAGGGCCGGCTGATGGAGGCGTGCGAGCACTTCGAGCGGGCGCTGGACCTGCGCCGCGCCGACGACCCGGAGCTGACCGAGCGGATCAGGATCTCGCTGGACGCCGTGCACGCGCGGGCGGCGGCCAGGGGCGGCTTCGGGCCGTACCCCCGGACCCGGGAGGAGGTGCTGCGCGGACGCCGCTCCCCGGCGCCGACGTTCGACGGCGGCCTGGGTCTGTGGGGGTACGCGGACGCCGACGGCGAGCTGGTGATCGGCTACACCTTCGCCGAGGCGCAGCCCTTCGCCGAGGGCATGGCCTGGGTGCGCCGCCCGGACGCCCCGGGCTGGGAGCTGCTCGACGAGACCGGCGCGACCCTGCTCGCCCCGGCGTACCCGATCGTTCGCGCCTTCTCCGACGGCCTGGCCTGGGTGTCGCGTGGCGGTGACGCGGACTGGACGGCGATCGAGCCGGACGGCACCGAGGTGACGCACGGCGGCTTCGAGGAGGTGCGGCCGTTCCGGGGCGGCGTGGCCGCGGTCCGCCGGGGCGGCTGGGGCGCGGTGAACCGCGACGGCCGGATGGTCGTCCCGCCCCGCTACCACGGTTTCCGCACCATGCTGGCCGACGGCCGGCAGGTGGACGGGTTCACCGACGAGGGGCTGGCGGTGGTGGAGGTGGGCGGCCTGCGCGGGGTGGTGGACCGCGCCGGGAAGGTGCTGGTGGCGCCGGCGCATCCGGCGCTGGTGATCCACCCGGTGGCGTTCCTGGCCACCGACGGCACCGGCCGGTGGGGCGCGCTGGACCGGCAGGGCAGGTCGCTGATCGACCCGGTGCACCCGGGCCGGGACGCCGTGCTGGCCGAGATCGACCTGCTGCTGGCCGACGCCCACCCGGTGCTCTGAGCCACCTCGCCCCCGCGCCGACGGGTGGTCATGATCCGACCGGACTAGGGTCGTGAGCATGGAATTCCGTCATCTGGGCCGTTCCGGCCTGCTGGTCAGCGAGATCTCGTACGGCAACTGGATCACCCACGGCTCCCAGGTCGAGGAGGACGCGGCGCTGGCCTGTGTCCGGGCCGCGCTGGACACCGGCATCACCACGTTCGACACCGCCGACGTGTACGCCGGCACCCGGGCCGAGGAGGTGCTCGGCAAGGCGCTGGCGGGCGAGCGTCGCGAAGGGCTGGAGATCTTCACGAAGGTCTACTGGCCGACCGGCCCGGGGCGCAACGACCGGGGCCTGTCCCGCAAGCACATCATGGAGTCGATCAACGGCTCGCTGCGCCGGCTGCGCACCGACTACGTGGACCTCTACCAGGCCCACCGGTACGACTACAGCACGCCGCTGGAGGAGACGATGGAGGCGTTCGCCGACATCGTGCACTCCGGCAAGGCGCACTACATCGGCGTCTCGGAGTGGAAGGCGTCGCAGATCCGCGAGGCCCACGCCCTGGCCCGGGAGCTGCGCATCCCGCTGGTCTCCAACCAGCCGCAGTACTCGATGCTGTGGCGGGTCATCGAGACCGAGGTCGTGCCCACCAGCGAGGAGCTGGGCGTGTCGCAGATCGTCTGGTCGCCGATGGCGCAGGGCGTGCTCTCCGGCAAGTACCTGCCCGGCCAGCCGCCGCCGGCCGGCTCCCGGGCCACCGACGAGAAGTCGGGCGCCGGGTTCATCGCCCAGTGGCTGAGCGACGAGGTGCTGACCCGGGTGCAGCGGCTCAAGCCCCTCGCCGAGCAGGCCGGGCTGACCATGCCGCAGCTCGCCGTCGCGTGGGTGCTGCAGAACCCGAACGTCGCCTCGGCGATCATCGGGGCGTCCCGGCCGGAGCAGGTGCACGACAACGTCAAGGCGTCCGGTGTGAAGCTCGACGCCGACCTGCTCAAGGCGATCGACGAGATCGTCGAACCGGTCACCGAGCGGGACGCGGCGAAGACCGAGAGCCCGGCCGAGCGGCCGTGACACCCGGCCGGGCCGGCGCGGCCTCCGCGCCGGTCCGGCTCCCTCCCGGGTACGCCCGGCCCGGTGTCCCCCGCCGCTGCGCGGCGGCTCCCGGCGGCGTCGGCGGCCGGCACCCGGCTGCCGGGGGTCAGCCCTGCCAGAAGCGGATCAGCTCCAGCCCGAGCGCGTACAGCCAGGGCGGCAGGCCGAGCAGGTCGCCGATGGCGAAGACCGCGTCGAAGAACCAGCCGCCGATGCGCGGGTTCCACAGCAACGCGAAGAGCAGGATGAAGCCGTACGGGGCGAACAGGTCGTACATCCGGCGGTACTGCGGGCTCAGCCACGGCTGGATCATGTTGCCGCCGTCCAGGCCGGGCACCGGCAGCAGGTTCAGCAGGCTCGCGGTGAGCTGGAGGAACGCCAGCAGCGCCAGCCCGGCCCAGAACTCGACCGGCCCGCCGAACAGCTCGCTACCGACGCGCAGCGCGGCCACCAGCACCAGGGTGAACAGCACGTTGGTGGCCGGGCCGGCCAGGCTGACCAGGGTGTGCCGCAGCCGACCCGGGATGGCGTGCCGGTCCACCCAGACCGCGCCGCCGGGCAGGCCGATGCCGCCGAGCAGCACCACCACCACGGGCAGCACGATCGACAGCAGCGGGTGGGTGTACTTGAGCGGGTTCAACGTCAGGTAGCCCCGGTGGGCGATGTCCCGGTCGCCGGCCCGGTACGCGACCACCGCGTGGGCGTACTCGTGCAGGCAGAGCGAGACCAGCCAGCCCGACACCACGAAGAGGAACACGTCGAACCGGACGTTGCCGAACCCGTTCCAGGCCATCACGCCGCTGACCATGAAGAGCGCGACCAGGGCGAGGAAGATCGGGCTGGGACGGAACGCCGCCCGGGGCACGCCGAGCACCAGCGGCTCCCCCGGGCGGTCGTACGCCATCACTCCGCCGTCGGCAGCAGGCTCATCCGGTACTCGACGCGGTCGTCCTCGACGAGCGCGACCGAGGTGACGCCGGACGCCGCGAGCTCCCGCCAGGTCTGGCCGATCCACGATTCGGCGTCCGCCTGACTGCCGAACGACTCCGTCGGCCCCTCGACCGTCGCGCCGTCCGCGCCCTCGTACCGCCAGCTCCACGCCATGCCGCGTCTCCCCTCGCCGCTCCACCGTCCCCGGGACGGACCCCGCAAGCGTAGTCGGCTCGCTGCCCGGCGGCGCGACGCTCACCCCAGGGGCGGGCCCGCCGGGTGATCACCGGCCGCGCCGTCTGCCGGTACGGTGGCGCGGTGCTGACTCAAGGAGTGGTGCTCAGCAACCGGTACCGGCTGAGCGAACGTGTGGCGACCGGTGGCATGGGGGCGGTCTGGCGGTGCGTCGACACCCTGCTCGACCGGGAGGTGGCGGTGAAGGTGCTGCTGCCGTCGCTGGTCGAGGATCCCGAGTTCACCACCCGATTCCACGCCGAGGCCCGGATGATGGCCGCGCTGCGGCACCCGGGCATCGTCGCGGTGCACGACTTCGGCTCGGCGACGCTCGCCGACGGCAGCCGGGTCAGCTACCTGGTGATGGAGTACGTCGACGGGGAGCCGCTGGTCACCTGGGTGCGGCGGGCCGGCCGGCTCGACCCGGCGTCCACCATGTCCGTGGTGGCGCAGGCCGCCGCCGCGCTGCACGCCGCGCACACCGCCGGCATCGTGCACCGCGACGTCAAGCCGGGCAACCTGCTGGTGAAGCGGGACGGGACGGTGGTGCTCGTCGACTTCGGCATCGCCCGGTCCAGCACCATGGCCTCGCTCACCGCGGCGCACATGGTGCTGGGCACCGCGTCGTACATGTCGCCGGAGCAGGCGACCGGTCAGCCGGTCTCGGCGGCCACGGACGTGTACGCGCTCGGCGCGGTGGCGTACTACTGCCTGGCCGGGCAGCCCCCGTTCGCCGGGGAGAACCCGCTTCAGGTGGCCCTGCGGCACGCCCAGGACGAGCCGGCGCCCCTGCCGGCGGGCACCCCGCCGGCGGTGGCGGCGGTGATCGCACGGGCGCTGGCCAAGAGCCCGGGCGACCGGTGGCCCAGCGCCGCGGCCCTGGCCGACGGGGCCCTGGACGCCCGGGACGCCACGCTCGCCGTGCTGGCGGCGCCGCCGCGCCCGCCGTGGGCGCTGGAGGGCCCCGCACTGCCGGTGCCGTCGGTCCCGGCCGGGCCACCGGTCCCGTCGGGCGCGAGCCCGTCCGGCACGCCGGCCGAGGGCGACCGGTCGGGCGGATCCGTCGCCGCCGGCCCGCTCGCCACAGGACCCGCCGGCGCCCTGCCCGGCCCGGGGGCCGCCGGCGCCCTGCCCGGGGCGGAAGCCGCAGGCGCACTGCCCGGCCCGGGAGCCGCCGGCGCCCTGCCCGGGGCGGGGGTCGGCGCGGGAGCCGCGTCCGGTCCGTCCGGGGCGGGAGCGCCCGCCCTGCCCGGTGCGGGGGCCGCGTCCGGGACGGCATCGACGGGGACGGGGAGCGGGCCGGTGGCCGTCCCGGGCGGCTCCGTCCCGTCCGCAGGCCACCCCGCGCCCGCGCCGCACTCCGGCGTCGGGCACCCCGGCCCTGCCGTGCCCCTCTCGCCCGCCGGTCCGCTCGGCGACCGGGCCGGGGCAGGTGGGGCGGTACCGGCTGCGGGTGCCGCAGCACCGTGGGGCGGCCCGTCCCTGGCCTCCGGTGGGCCGGACCGGACCGGCCAGCCCGGCGGACCGGGACACCCGGGCACCGGCGCGCAGGCCGGCACCACGCCCGCACAGGCCGGCGTCACGCCCGGTGTCGTGGCACCCCCGTGGCAGCAGAGCGGCGCGCTCGCCGCGCCCCCGCCGGGCGCGTCCGCTCCGGCCGGGCACCCGTCCGCCCCGCCGTTCACGGCCGGCGGACAGCCGTACCCCGGTGGGCCGTACCCGGCCGTGACGGGTGGACAGCAGGCGACGCCCCCGGCGGGCTACCCGAGCCGGTACGTGCCACCGGAGAGCAACCCGACCCGGGAGGACCCGGCCGCCGGTGCGGCCCGCCGGCGTCGCCTGGCGCTGGCCGGGGCGGCCGGTGCGGTGGTGGCCGTGCTGGCCGGGATCGGCGCGGTCGTGGCGCTGCAACCGGACGAGCCGGCCCGGGGCGGCGGCACCGCGCTGCCGGAAGGGTCGGCGACCGTGCAGGCCCCGCAGCCGGCGCCGGAGGCGAGCGGCACCCGCAGCGCGCGGCCCGCTCCCACGGCCAGTGTCACCGGCACCCGCTCGGCCTCGGCGGGCCCCACCGCCGGCACGACCGGGACGGCCGGTCCGCGCCCGGGCGGCGAGCCCTCGGCCGGCGCGTCCACCGGCACCGCCCCGCAGCCGGGCCCGACCACCACCGGGCCGCAGCGGAAGAACCCGTACACCCCGGCGCAGGTCTGCGGCAGCGGCTACCAGGTCGTCGACTCGGCGACGCTGACCTCCGGCGGCGTCCGCAAGGGGCGGGTGTACCTGCTCTGGAACGGCTCCACCAAGGCGAACTGCGTGGTCACCATGAAGGAGACGGCGGTCGGCGAGCGGACCACGGTGTCGGCGTACCTGGAGGTGCAGGGCAAGCCCCGCAGCACCGACAGCGGCGCGTTCGAGTACTACGCCGGACCGGTCCGGGCCGCAGCCGCCGGCATCTGCGTGAAGTGGGGCGGCGCGACCGGCGGCGCCAGTTACGGCAGCGGTTTCGAGCACTGCGGCTGAGTCCGGGCCGCCCGGCGGCGACGCGCCGGGCGGCTTTAAGGTACGGGCATGTCCGTTGACGGGTGGAACACGGTCCTGGTGCTCGGCGGCATCCGCTCGGGCAAGTCGGAGTTCGCCGAGTCCCTGGTGGCCGACGCGCCCACGGTGCGGTACGTGGCGACCTCGGCCACCGGCGACCCGGAGGACACCGAGTGGGCCGCCCGGCTGGCGGCGCACCGGGAACGCCGTCCGGGCAGCTGGACGACCGAGGAGACCGCGGCGGATCCGCGGCGGCTGGCCGACGTGATCGCCGCCGCCGGGCCGAACGAGACGCTGCTCGTGGACGACCTGGGCGGCTGGGTGACGGTGCTGCTCGACCCGGCGCACCAGCCCGCCGACGACGTGGCGACGGTGGCCGAACTGGCGGCGGCGGTGCGCGACACCGAGGCGCGGGTGGTGCTGGTCAGCCCCGAGGTGGGGCTGTCGCTGGTGCCGACCACCCCGCTGGGCCGGGCGTTCACCGACGCCCTCGGCGCGGCGAACCGGGCCGTCGCCGACGCCTGTGACGCGGTGGCGCTGGTGGTCGCCGGCCAGCCGGTCTGGCTCAAGCCGGCCGCCGCACGGGCGGTCGACGTGCCCGCGCAGGCCCGGCCCACCGCGCCGGACGCGACCGGGGGGGCGCCGACCACCGTCCCCGAGGCGCACCCGCCGCTGCCCGACGTGCTGACCCCCACCGCGCCGGCCGCCGCCGCGCAGCCCGACGGCACCGCCTGGGCCGCGCCCACCATGGCGCTGCCGATGGTCGCCACCGGCCTGGTCATCCAGCCCGGCATGGAACTGCCCATGCCCGACGAGTACGCCGGGCCGCAGGCGGTCGACCGGCTCGGCACGCTGGACGTCCCGGGCGCCGGGTTCGGGACGCTGGAGCGGGTGGTCGGCTTCGCCGCCGCCACCCAGGGCACCGCCACCCCCGTCCCGTGGTCGAGGGTGCGGGTGCTGCTGCTGCACGGCGACCACGCCGGTGGGGCCGCCGCCGGGGCGCCACCCGGTGAGTCGTCGCGGCTGGCCCGGCAGGCCCGCGAGGGCCGGGGCACGCTGGCCCGGCTGGCCGCCGAGATCGGCGCCGGCCTCCAGGTGGTGGACACCCCGTCGTCCGCGCCGATGGAGCAGGAGCCCGCGCTGGGCGCCGCCGCCGTCGAGTCGTCCCTGCGGCACGGCTGGCGGCTGGCCGAGGAGGCCGCGGACGCGGGCGTCCAGTTGCTGGTGCTGGGGGCGTGCGGCGCCGGCACCGAGGCGGCGGCCGCCGCGGTGCTCGCCGCGACCGCCGGCGCGGAGGCCCCGGCGGTGCTCGGCCGGGTGGTCACCGCCGACGGCGAGATCGACGACGCCGCCTGGATGGTGCGCTGCGCCGCGGTGCGCGACGCGCTGCACCGCACCCGCCGCTCCCCCCGGGACGCGAAGGACGTGCTGGCCGAGCTGGGCGGCGGGGACGTGGCGGTGGCCACCGGCGTGCTGCTCGGCGCGACCGCCCGCCGGTTGCCGGTGATGCTGGACGGCCCGGTCGGCCTCGCCGCCGGCATGATCAGCCGCGACCTGGCCGGGCAGGCCCGGCACTGGTGCCTGCTGGCCGACCACGGCGGTCACCCGGCGGTGCGGCTCGCCGCCGACGTGCTCGGCCTGACCCCCCTGCTCGACCTGCGGCTGGACCTCGGCGAGGGGGCGAACGCGCTGGCGGCGCTGCCGCTGCTGCGCTCGGTGCTGTCGCTGGCCGCCGGGCTGCCCACCCACCCCCGGCTGGGCGGGCCGGACGCCGACGAGCCGGACTTCACCGAGCCGGAGCCGGCCGGGCCGGGGCCGACGACCACGGCGGAGCCCGACTTCGCCGAGCCGGAGCCCGCCGGGCCGGGCCCGACCACCACCGCACCGGACTTCGGCGACACGGAGCCCGGCCGGACCACCACCGAGCCGGACTTCGGCGCGCCCGAGCCGGCCGGCCCCGGCGCCCCGGAGCGGGACCCGTCCGGCCGGCGTGCCGGCTGAGCCGGGCCGCGCCGACGCCCTGCGGCTGGCGCTGACCACCTTCACCACGCTGCCGGTGCGCGCCGGCCGGATCGACCGGGCGGTGGCCGGCCGGGCGATGGCGCTCGCCCCGCTGGTCGGGGCGGTGCTCGGCGCGGCGCTGGGCGGGGTGCTGCTGCTGTCGGCCGGGTTCGCCCCGCCGCTGGTGGCCGCCGGGGTGACGGTGGGCTGCGCCGCCCTGGTCACCCGGGGCCTGCACCTGGACGGGCTCGCCGACGTCGTGGACGCGCTGGGGTCGTACCGGCGGGGAGCGGCCGCGCTGGAGATCATGAAGAAGCCGGACGTGGGGCCGTTCGGGGTGGTCGCGCTGGTGGTCGTCCTGCTGCTGCAGGCGGCGGCGCTCGCGGAGCTGGCCGGGCGGTCGTGGCTCGCGGCGCTCGCGGGCGTGGTCGCCGCGACGGCGGCGGGCCGGCTCGCGGTGGCCTTCGCCTGCCGGCGCGGGGTGCCGGCGGCCCGGCCGGAAGGGCTGGGCGCGCTGGTCGCCGGCACGGTGGGCCCGGTGGCGCTGGTGGCCGGCACGGTCGCCGTCGCGCTCGCGGCGGTCCCGGCGGTGCCGGGCCGCCCGTGGCAGGGGCCACTCGCCGTGCTGGCCGCGCTCGCCGTCGCGGTCGGGCTGCTGCGCCACGTGGTACGCCGGCTCGGCGGCGTCACCGGCGACGTGCTCGGGGCCGGTGTGGAGCTGGTCACCACGCTGGTCTACCTCGGGGTCGTGCTGTCCGGCTGAACGCGGCGGGCGGCGACGGGTAGCGTTTGCCCCGACGGCACCGGCGCGGCGCACTGGGGGACGCATGCTCATCACGGACGACTTCCTGCCGGTCCCGGTGCCGGAGTCGCTGAGCGCGACCTACCTGGTGCCGATGGCGGGGTTGCCCCGGGTGAGCCCGAAGACGGCGGTGCGGGCCCTGGAGGGGCGGCTGGCCCCGCCGGTGCACGGGCTGGCCACGCAGATGCTGGACAGCCCGCTGATGAGCGTGGACACCCGCTCGATCGACGAGTTCCCGCAGCTGCCGCCGGACCTGCTCACCGCGTTCGGGGCCACCGAGGCGCAGCTGGGCCGGCTGGCCGCGGCGAGCCACCTGGTGGTGGTGCAGGCCGAGTACCGGCCGGGCTGGCCGCCGGCGCACGAGTGGGCGGCCCGGGCGGTCGCCGCCGCGGTCGCCGAGTCCGTCGACGGCGACGTGGTGGACGTCTTCGGCCTGCAGTTCCTCGACCCGGCGACGGCGCTGCGCTCGCTGCCGGACGAGCACGGCCGGGTACGCCTCGTCGACTGGGTGCTGGTGCCGTACTCGTCCGACGCGGAGGGGCTCTGGTTCACCACCAAGGGGCTGCGCCGCTTCGGGCTGCTGGAGCTGCAGACCCAGGGCGTGCCGGACCATCTCACCCGGGCCTGGGGCGCGGTGATGACCGGGGCGGCCCGCCGGCTGCTGCGGGACTGGACCGACGGGCTGGCCGGCGAGGAGGTGCCGGCGTTCGTGCAGCTGCCGGTGCTGGCCACGGTGACCGGGCACGACATCGCGGTGGCGTACGGCAACCCGGAGCAGCACGGCGCGACGGCCCCGGTGCTGCTGCGGCTGGAGCTGGACCCGGCGACCGACCCGGAGGCCGACTCGTTCCTCAGCCTGCGCCCGCCGCCCGGGCACCCGGGGCCGGACGGGAAGTACTTCGCGGCGGCCTGCGCCACGCTCTTCTCCGGCATCCAGCCCGACGTCCGCTACGCCCGCTCGGGTGACGCGATGAGCCGGGCGGTCGCCACCGCGCGGGCCGGCCTGGACGGCATCCGGGCCCGGTTCCTGGCCGGTCAGCTCCCCGCGGAGTCCCAGCTCGTGGTGAAGTACGGCCTCCCCGGCGACGAGGGCCCCGAGTACGTCTGGGCGGGGGTGACCTCGTGGGAGACGCCGGAGCGGATCGTCGGGGCGAGCGCCAGCGACGCCAACACCGACCCGTCGGTGCGGATCGGCTCCCCGGTCGTGGTGGAGTCCACGGACATCGTCGACTGGGCCCTGCTCGACGGCACCGGCGTCATCGAGGGCGGCTGGACCCAGGCCGTCCTGGACGCCGGCGAACGCCCCCACCCCTCCCACTGACCCACCCGCACCCGGGCGCGGGCCCGCGCCCCGCCCGACGGCGTTGATCAAGAAGTTCTGGTCCGGATCCGGGCGGCAGGAGGCCCGAACCTCTTGATCAACCCACCGAGCGGGGGCACCGTCGCCGGGCGTCCTCAGGGGCGGCGGGGTCGGCTCACTTGACCGAGGGCTGGACGAACGGGGGCCGGGTGACGCGCATCTGGGCGCGACGGCCCCGGATGTCGACCTCCACCACGTCGCCGTCGGCGAGCTTCGGATCGGTGTCGAGCAGGGCCAGGGCGATGCCCTGCTTCTTCGTCGGGCTGAACGTGCCGCTGGTGATCGTGCCGACCTGCGCGTCGCCCGCGTACACGGCCATGCCGGCGCGTGGGATGGCCCGGTCGACCGCCTCCAGGCCGCGCAGCGTACGCCGAAGGCCGGCGGCCTTCTCCGCGAGCAGCACGTCGCGGCCCCAGAAGGCCGGCTTCTCCCAGCCGACCGCCCAGCCGGAGCGCGCCTGCACCGGGGTGATCTCCAGCGACAGGTCCTGCCCGTGCAGCGGGTAGCCCATCTCGGTCCGCAGGGTGTCCCGGGCGCCCAGCCCGCACGCCCGCAGCTCGACACCGGCGGCGAAGAGCGCGTCCCAGACCGCGACGGCGTGCTCGGCCGGCACCACCAGCTCGTAGCCCAGCTCACCGGTGTAGCCGGTGCGGCAGACGGTCAGGTCGGCGCCGGCCAGGGTGGCCGGGGAGAAGCTCATGTAGCCGTGCTCCGTCGGCAGGCCCAGCGCGCCGAGCAGCTCCGCCGAGCGGGGGCCCTGCACGGCCAGCACCGCGTACGCCTCGTGCTCGTCGGTGACGGTGATCCCGGCCGGCGCGGCGGCGCGCAGCCGGCGCACCACCTCGGCGGTGTTCGCCGCGTTCGGGATGAGGAAGACGTGGTCGTCGGCGTGCAGGTAGGCGATGATGTCGTCCACCACACCGCCGGTCGCGTCGTCGCAGCAGAGCGTGTACTGCGCCCGGCCCGGCCCGATCCGGCCCAGGTCGTTGCTGAGGCAGGAGTTGACGAAGTCGGCCGCGCCCGGCCCGGTGATCCGCGCCTTGCCCAGGTGCGACACGTCGAAGACGCCCACGGCGGTACGCACCGCCGTGTGCTCCTTGAGCACGCCGCCGCCGGCGTACTCCAGCGGCATCTCCCAGCCTCCGAAGGGGGCGAACTTGGCGCCGAGAGCGGTGTGCCGCTCGTGCAGCGGGGAACGGCGCAGCCGGGTCGCGGCGGCGTCGGGGGTCACGTCCGTCATGGGTGGGAACTTACCGGGAACAGCAGCGCTGGTTAGCATCGGCGGGACCCGTCGGGACAGCGTTCGGCGGGACAGCCATGCTTCCGGCGGGTAGGTTCCGCCGGAGACCTTCATCGCCGGTACGCGACGACGCGACCGGCCCGGCCCGCCCGGAGTAGCTTCAGTGACATCGCCCAGCACCACCCTGAGCCTGGTCGACACCGACCCCGCCGAGCTTGCCGTCGACGCGATCGTGATCGGCGTGCACAGCCAGACCGGAGAGCAGGCCGCCACGAGTGGCCTCGCCGGCACCCTGCTGCTGGCCAGCGGCGCGGAGAGCATCGCCGCCGCCTTCGACGGAAAGCTGACCGAGACGCTGGCGCTGCTCGGCGCGACCGGCGCTCCCGGCGAGGTGATCAAGCTGGCCACGCTGGGCACCGTCACCGCCCCGGTGGTCGCCGCCGTCGGCCTCGGCCCCGAGCCGACCGGCGCCGCCCCGGCCCCGGAGACGCTGCGTCGGGCCGCCGGCGCGGTCGTCCGGGCGCTCGCCGGCGCCGCCCGGGTGGCGCTGACCCTGCCGCTGCCCGACGACGCCGACGCCCCGGCCGCGCTGCGCGCCGTCGCCGAGGGCGCGCTGCTGGGCGGGTACCGGTTCGCCGGGTACAAGACCAAGCCGCAGCCGACCCGCCGCGAGCCGGTCGCCGAGGTGCTGATCGCCGTGCCGGACGCCGCCGACGCCACCGCCCGCGGCGAGGTCGAGCGGGCGACCGCGGTCGCCGCCGCGGTGCGGACCAGCCGCGACTGGGTGAACACCGCCCCGAACGAGCTGCGCCCGCCGGCCTTCGCCGACGCGGTCGCCGAGGCCGCCCGCGCGGCCGGGCTCGGCGTCGAGGTGCTCGACGAGGCGGCGCTGCGGGCCGGCGGCTACGGCGGCATCATCGCCGTCGGCCAGGGCTCGGAGGCTCCGCCGCGCCTGGTCAAGCTCACCTACACGCCGTCCGGCGGCGGCAACGGCAAGCGGGTGGCGCTGGTCGGCAAGGGCATCACCTTCGACACCGGTGGCATCTCGATCAAGCCGGCGCAGGGCATGTGGGAGATGAAGTCCGACATGGCCGGCGCGGCGGCGGTGGGCGCCGCGATGCTGGCGATCGCCGCCGTGCGGCCGTCGGTGGCGGTGACCGCGTACCTGCCGATGGCGGAGAACATGCCGTCGGGCACCAGCTACCGGCCGGGCGACGTGATCACCATGTACAACGGCAAGAAGGTCGAGGTGCTCAACACCGACGCCGAGGGCCGGATGATCCTCGGCGACGCGATGGCCCGGGCCTGCGAGGACGGCACCGACTACCTCTTCGAGACCTCCACCCTGACCGGTGGACAGGTCGTCGCGCTCGGCAAGCGGATCGCCGGCGTGATGGGCACCCCGGAGCTGTGCGAGCGGGTCCGGGTCGTCGGCGACTCGGTCGGCGAGCCGGCCTGGCCGATGCCGCTGCCGGACGACGTCCGCAAGGGCATGGACTCCGACGTCGCGGACATCTCCCAGGTCAACGCGGGCATGGACCGGGCCGGGCACATGCTGCAGGGCGGCGTGTTCCTGCGCGAGTTCGTCACCGAGGAGGTGGCGTGGGCGCACATCGACATCGCCGGCCCGGGCTACCACTCCGGTGAGGCGACCGGCTACTGGACCAAGGGCGGCACCGGCGTCCCGGTCCGCACCCTGGTGCAGCTCGTCGAGGACGTCGCCGCCAACGGCTGACGCCTCCCGACACCACGGCGGGGCGCCTCCCTCCCGGGAGGCGCCCCGCCCCCGTTCCCCCCACGCGCCCAGCCCGCACCCCACCCCCGCCCCGCCGCTTCCCGCCGCCCCCACGCCACCCCATGCCACACCCGCCGCCGCCTGACCCGACGCGGCGCCGCCCAAGATCCGCGCACTTTCACGGAAAGAGTGCTTGTTCGACGCGGAATAGCCACTCTTTCCGTGAAAGTGCAGCCGCCCATCGGCGGGCGCGAGTCGACGGCAGATGCGGCGCGACGGTGGCGGGTGGCGGGCGGCAGGGGTCAGAAGAGTTCGGGGCGGCGCTTGCGGCGTTCGTTGTAGTCGCGCATCCGCTGCGGGTAGCCCATCAGCCGGACGTCATAGATCGGGATGGCGAGCCGGTGGGCGAAGCGCCGGGCGCCCTCGGGCCCCTCGACGCGTCGGCGGGTCCACTCCCCGTCGTCGGCGATCAGGATGACGGTGGTCTCGGTGACCGTGGTCCGCGGCTCGATGTACGCCTCGACCCCGCGCCGGGTGCGGACGAAATTCTCGAGGTGATCGAGGTCGGCGCGGTCGGCGGGACGGTCGCGGCTGACCGCGCCGACCGCCTTCTTACGTCGTCGGAAGAGCCCCACCCGACTTTTCTCCTCCCCCGTGCGTCATCGAAGTCGGTGCCAAGCGTACGTGTCGGCGACGTGTCGTTGGGCACCTCACTACGCGCGGGCTGTGCGGTGGTGACAAGATGACCGAGGTGGGGTGTGCCTGTTACTCCGCCGTAACCCCCGATGCAGCGACGCGACCTGGGAGTTGGACGTGAGCGAGCCGAACGACGCAACCTTCGACATCGTCATTCTCGGAGGTGGCAGCGGCGGCTACGCGGCGGCGCTGCGTGCCGCCCAGCTGAACCTCTCCGTCGCGCTGATCGAGAAGGGCAAGCTCGGGGGCACCTGCCTGCACAACGGCTGCATCCCGACCAAGGCCCTGCTGCACGCCGCCGAGATCGCCGACCAGACCCGCGAGTCGGAGCAGTTCGGCGTCAAGGCCGAGCTGGTCGGCATCGACATGGCCGCCGTCAACTCGTACAAGGACGGCGTGGTCTCCCGGCTGTACAAGGGCCTGCAGGGCCTGGTGGGCAGCGCCAAGAACATCACCTTCGTGGCGGGCGCCGGCAAGCTGGTCGGCAAGAACGTCGTCGAGGTGGACGGCAAGCGCTACACCGGCCGTAACGTCGTCCTGGCCTCCGGCTCGTACGCCAAGACCCTGCCCGGCCTGGAGGTCGACGGCGAGCGGATCATCACCAGCGACCACGCCCTGACCCTGGACCGCGTCCCCTCGTCGGTGATCGTGCTCGGCGGCGGCGTGATCGGCGTCGAGTTCGCCAGCGTGTGGAAGTCCTTCGGCGTGGACGTCACCATCGTCGAGGCGCTGCCCCGGCTGGTCGCCGCCGAGGACGAGGAGTCGTCGAAGGCGCTGGAGCGGGCCTTCCGCAAGCGGAAGATCAACTTCAAGGTCGGCAAGCCGTTCGAGAAGGTCGAGAAGACCGAGAACGGCGTCAAGCTGACCATTCAGGGCGGTGAGACCGTCGAGGCCGAGCTGCTGCTGGTCGCCGTGGGTCGCGGCCCGAACACGGCCAACCTCGGGTACGAGGAGCAGGGCGTCAAGATGGACCGCGGCTACGTGCTGACCGACGAGCGGCTGCGCACCAGCGTGCCGAACGTCTACGCGGTCGGCGACATCGTGCCCGGCCTCCAGCTCGCCCACCGTGGCTTCCAGCAGGGCATCTTCGTCGCCGAGGAGATCGCCGGCCAGAACCCGGCCGTGATCGACGAGGCCGGCATCCCGCGGGTCACCTACTCCGACCCGGAGCTGGCGTCGGTGGGCCTGACCGAGGCGAAGGCCAAGGAGCAGTACGGGGCCGACAAGGTCAAGAGCTACAACTACAACCTGGGCGGCAACGGCAAGAGCCAGATCCTCAAGACCACCGGCTTCGTGAAGCTGGTGCGGGTCGAGGACGGTCCGGTGGTCGGCGTGCACATGGTCGGCGCCCGGGTCGGCGAGCTGATCGGCGAGGCCCAGCTCATCTACAACTGGGAGGCCTACCCGGCCGAGGTGGCGCAGCTCGTGCACGCCCACCCGACGCAGAACGAGGCCCTGGGCGAGGCGCACCTGGCCCTGGCCGGCAAGCCGCTGCACGCGCACGCCTGATCGAGAAGTGATTCCGCGGCGTCCGGCGGCAGACGGGCGTGATCGCACCAGGGGAATGAAGGAGTCTTAGAAGATGCCGGTATCGGTCACCATGCCTCGGCTCGGCGAGAGCGTCACCGAGGGCACCGTCACCCGCTGGCTCAAGCAGGAGGGCGACACCGTCGAGGTCGACGAGCCGCTGCTCGAGGTGTCGACCGACAAGGTCGACACCGAGATCCCGTCCCCGGCGGCGGGCGTGCTGAGCCGGATCGTGGTCGGCGAGGACGAGACCGCCGAGGTGGGCAGCGAGCTGGCCGTCATCGCCGGCGAGGGCGAGTCCGCCGGTGGCGGCGAGGCCGCCCCGGCCCAGGAGGCCGCGCCGGCCGCCGAGCCGACGGCCGCCGCCGAGGGCACCGGCCCGGAGCCGGAGCAGGAGCAGCCGGCCCCGGCCGAGCCGCAGGCGCAGGCCGCCCCGGCGCCGTCGGGCGAGGGCACCCCGGTGAAGATGCCGGCCCTGGGTGAGAGCGTCACCGAGGGTACGGTCACCCGCTGGCTCAAGCAGGTCGGCGAGACCGTCGAGGTCGACGAGGCGCTGCTGGAGGTCTCCACCGACAAGGTCGACACCGAGATCCCGTCCCCGGTCGCCGGCACCGTGCTGGAGATCAAGGTGGCCGAGGACGAGACCGCCGAGGTCGGCGCCGACCTGGCGATCATCGGTGCGGCCGGCGCCGCCCCGGCCGAGGCGAAGCCCGAGCCCAAGCCGGAGCCGAAGGCCGAAC
This sequence comes from Micromonospora coxensis, assembly GCF_900090295.1. NCBI lineage: Bacteria > Bacillati > Actinomycetota > Actinomycetes > Micromonosporales > Micromonosporaceae > Micromonospora > Micromonospora coxensis. Next base: position 1,837,863 of record NZ_LT607753.1, read on the forward strand.
CCAAGCCCGAGCCGAAGCCGAAGCCGGAGCCGAAGGCCGAGGCGAAGCCCGAGCCGAAGGTCGAGGAGCCGACCCCGGGCATGTCGTACAACGAGCCCGCCGCGGAGGCCGAGGTCGCGCAGCAGCCGGCCAAGGCCGAGCAGGCGGCGCAGCCGGCCGCCCCGACGACGGCGCCGCAGCGTCCGACCGCCCCCGCCCAGGGTGGTGGCGAGGAGGCCGCCGGCTACGTGACCCCGCTGGTGCGCAAGCTCGCCGCCGAGCACGGCGTCGACCTGTCCTCGGTCAACGGCACCGGCGTCGGTGGCCGGATCCGCAAGCAGGACGTGCTGGAGGCGGCCGAGAAGGCCAAGGCCGCCAAGGCCGCCCCCGCCCCGGCGCAGCAGCCGGCCGCCGCCGCGGCCCCCGCCAAGCCGGCCGCCAAGCCGCAGCCGAGCGCGAAGCGTGGCACCACCGAGAAGCTGCCGCGCATCCGGGCGGCCATCGCCAAGCGGATGCAGCAGTCGCTGCACGAGATGGCGCAGCTGACCACGGTGGTCGAGGTGGACGTCACCCGGATCGCCAAGCTGCGGGCCCGGGCGAAGGACTCCTTCCAGCAGCGGCACGGCGTCAAGCTGTCGTTCCTGCCGTTCTTCGCCCTCGCGGCGATCGAGGCCCTGCAGGCGCACCCGATCGTCAACGCCAGCATGGACCTCGACGCCGGGACGATCACCTACCCGGACGCGGAGCACCTCGGCATCGCCGTGGACACCGAGCGCGGTCTGCTGGTGCCGGTCATCCACAACGCGGGTGACCTCAACCTCGGCGGCATCGCCAAGCGGGTGGCCGACCTGGCCGAGCGGACCCGGACCAACAAGATCAGCCCGGACGAGATCGCCGGGGCGACCTTCACGCTGACCAACACCGGCAGCCGGGGCGCCCTCTTCGACACCCCGATCGTGCCGTCGCCGCAGTCGGCGATGCTCGGCACGGGTGCCGTGGTCAAGCGTCCGGTCGTGGTCAACGACCCGGAGCTGGGCGAGGTCGTCGCGATCCGGTCGATGGTCTACCTGGCCATGTCCTACGACCACCGGCTCATCGACGGCGCCGACGCGGCCCGCTTCCTGGTCACGGTCAAGGAGCGGCTGGAGGCCGGCAACTTCGAGGCCGAGCTGGGTCTCTGACCCGGTAGGCAACTCCCCGGAAGGGGCGCGCGGCACCCGCCGCGCGCCCCTTCCGCGTTTCCCGCCTCTCCCCCGGGCACAGCGCGGCGCGGGACGACGAGTGCGGCCCGGCGCGGGGCGGGCGAAGACCTCGATTCCGGCCCAGCGCCGGGTGGGCGCTGACAGACTCGATCGGTGGGCGGCGGTCGGGGGCGGGGACGGCTGGGACCGGCCGTGGCCGTCGCGCCCGGGGCCCGGGTGGACCGGTTCGAGATCTTCTTCGACCTGGTCTTCGTCTTCTCGTTCTTCATCATCACCCGGGCCACCGCCATGGAGGTCACCGGTCAGGCGCTGCTGCACGGCGTGCTGGTGCTGGCGGTGCTCTGGTGGACCTGGGTGGTGCACAGCGTGGTGGCCACCCGGATCCGGCTCGGCGAGGGTTTCGTGCCGGTGCTGATGGTGGTGGGCATGGCCGCGCTGTTCTGCTTCGCGCTGGCCCTGCCGCAGGCGTTCGGCGACCCGCGCCGGAACAGCGCGGGGCCGGTGGTGGTGGCGGTCAGTTACCTGGTCATCCGCGCCGTGCACATGATCCTGTACATCCACGTCGTCCGGGACACCCCGCACCAGCGTCGCCAGGTGTTCCGGTTCCTGCCGGAGATCGTGTTCAGCACGCTGCTGCTGCTCGGCGCGGCGCTGATCCCGGCCCAGATCGACGACCTGGGTCGGGCGGGGCTGGTCCGGGACGGGCTGTGGATCACCGTGGTGGTGCTCCAGTACGGCACCGGGATCATCGGCGGCACCTGGGGTTGGGGCGTCGCCTCGGCCGAACACTGGACGGAGCGCTACGACCTGATCCTGATCATCGCGCTGGGCGAGTCGGTGATCTCGGTCGGGGTGGGCAGCAACCTGCTCGGCCAGCCACCGAGCTGGCCGGCGGTCGTCGCCGCCGTGCTGGGCATCTTCTTCACGGCCGCCCTGTGGTGGGCCCACTACGACGTGATCGGGCCGGCCGCCCGGATCGCCCTGCACGCCACCCTGGGCCGGGCCCGGGTGGCGATGGCCCGGGACGCGTACGCGTACTGCTATCTGCCGATGATCGCCGGAATCATCCTGTTCGCGCTCGGGGCCGAGGGGATCGTGCACGCCGTCGCCGACCCCTCCGTGCCGATCACCGAGCCGGCGCACGGCCTACAGGTGCCGCTGCTGTTCATCGGGACGATCTGCTACCTCGTCGGCAACATGCTCTTCCAGCTGCGGACCCTGCACACCGTGTCGTGGAGCCGGGTCGGGGCCGTGCTCCTGCTGGCCGCCGCCATCCCGGTCGGTGAGAACCTGCCGGGGCTGGCGACCCTGTCCCTGCTCACCGCGATCTGCGTGGGCCTGGTGGCGGTCGAGGTGATCACCATGGGCGACGCCCGGCAGGCGCTGCGCGACGCGGTCTTCCAGGAACGCGCCACCCACGAGGCGCACGAGGCGGAGTTCCGCGCCCGCTGGCACGAGGACGGCCCGGAGGAGCAGCGGGGGTGACCGTACCCTGCCCACGCGCACCCTGCCCCGCGCCGAGCGGGGGCGGCCGGCTCAGGCGGGGGTGGCCGGCTCGCGCAGCAGCGCGCGGATCTCGTCGGCCTCGGGGTCGCCGAGTTCGTCGAAGACCGCCAGCGCCTCCCGCCAGCAGGACCGGGCCGCGTCGGTGTCGCCCCGCCCGGTCAGGGACCGGCCCAGCGCCAGCAGGGTCCGCGCCCGGCCGTGCGCGTTGCCGGTCGACACGTGCAGCTGCGCCGCCTCCCGGAAGCGCCGGATCGCCCGCTCGTGGTCCCCGAGTTCGGCGTGGGCCTCGCCCAGGTTGGCGATGCAGATGGCCTCCGCGTACCGGTCGCCGCAGTCGCGCACGGCGGTGAGTGCCTCCTCGTGGCGGGCGACGGCCTTCTCCGGCTCGCCCAGCAGCGCGTGGCACTGCGCCATGTTCTGCAACGCCACCCCCTCGCCCCACCGGTTGCCCTGGAGCCGGTGCTCGTCGCGGGCCAGGGCGAACGTGGCGAGCGCGTGGTCGGGCCGGCCCGCCTCGGCGTGCGCGACGGCGAGGCTGTTGAGGGTCGTCGGCCGCCAGTCGCGGTACCCGCTCGCCTCCTGCACCCGCAGCGAATCCTGGTACAACTCGATGGCCTCCGGGTAGCGCCGGCTCTCACAGAGCGCGGTGGCCGTCCTCATCAGCAGCGCCCCCTCGGCGCGCCGGTCGCCGAGGGACCGGGTGGCGGCCAGCCCGATCTCGCCGGCCGCCAGCCAGTCCTCGCGCCGCTTGGCGATGTACCAGTACGCCGACGCGGCGAGCGCGACCTGCCACGCGTGCCCGGGCAGCCCGTTGGCCGCCGCGGCCCGCACCACCGGCACGAGGCTGGACCGCTCGGCCTCGCACCAGCTCAGGGCGTCGGCGTAGCTGTCGAAGCGCAGCGGCTCGACCAGGGGCGGCGGCGTCGGGTCGAAGCGGGGCCGGTGCGGCTGGAGCAGCCGCTCGGCAGCGTCGACCGTGTGCAGGTACCAGTCGAGGACCCGGCGCAGCGCGAGCCGGCGCTCCTCGACGTGCTCCGGCGCGCCGGCCAGCTCCGTGGCGTACGCGCCGACCAGGTCGTGGAACTGGTAGCGGTCCGGCCCGGTGCGGTGCAGGAGGCTGGCCCGGGTCAGCTCGCCGGCCAGCTCCCGGGCACGCGACAGGTCGACGCCGGCGAGCGCCGCCACGGCGGGAGTCCCGACGCTCTGGCCGGGATGCAGCGCCAGCCGCCAGAACAGCCCGGCCGCCGGCGCCGACAGGGACCGGTACGACCAGGAGAAGACGGTGCGCAGGTTGGTGTCGGGGCCGTCGGACCCGGCGAAGGCGTCGAGGCGGCGGCCCTGGCTCAGCTCGTCCACCAGCTCGCCGAGGGAGCGGTCGGGCAGTTCGAGGGCCCGGGCGGCGACGATGCGGATGGCCAGCGGCACGTGGCCGCAGACGCCGCCGGCAAGGCCTTCTTCGACGCCGACGTGGCCGGCTGGGAAGGCGCGGAGGAGATCAAGGCCTGCGACATCAAGACCGACAGCGCTGCGGTGTTCGCCTACCTGACCGACCAGAACGACCGGATGGTGGCCTCGGTCCGGGACACCAAGAACGACGGGAGCTGCACGAGCACGGCGACCAACATGATCACCGACGAGAAGCCGGTGAAGCTGGTCGTCTGCATCGACGACGGCACCTCCGTCCTCAAGAGCTGCAGCTCCGCCTGGGGACGCTCCTGACCCGGTCGCCCGACACGGGGCTGGCGGCCGGACACGGGCCTGGCTAGCCGGGCGCCGTTCGGCCCTGGGCCGGTCGCGCCGGCAGGCCGGGGGCGACCGGGCCGCGCCGGGTGCGGGTTCATCGGCCATCGCGCCGATGGACGCGATCCGCACCCGGCGCGACACCGGCCGGCCCCGGGGCGACGGCCTCCTTCCGACGGCCGGGACGCCTACGCCTGCCGCTACCTGCTGGTGGCGGGGCGATCTGCGACCAGGCCGCGGGTGGCGGCCATCAGTCGGGCGACGGCCTCGGCGTCGTACGCCTGCGCGTGCGCCCGGGCATCGTCGAACCGGTCGAAGTAGCGGCCGGTCACGCCGTCGAGGGCCGAGTCGACGACCAACCGCAGGGTGGGCAGCGCGCCCTGGTCCACGTCGAGGGCCGGGGTGAGCCCACTGCTCCGCACCATCGGGGTGTCCATCAGGTGGGCCGGGTGCACGGCGTTGACCGTGACGCCACGGTCGCGCAACTCCGGGGCCAGCGCGAAGGTCGACATGATCAGCGCCAGCTTGCTGCGGCAGTAGGCCAACTCCCAGTCGTAGTCCCGTTCGAACATGAGGTCGTCGAAGTCCAGCGGAACCTGGCCCATGGAGGCCACGTTCACCACCCGGGCCGGTGCGGAGGCGGCCAGCAGCGGGGCCAACTCGCGGACGAGCAGGTACGGCGCGAGGTGGTTGACGGCGAGGGAGAGTTCGTGTCCCTGCCGGCTGACCTGGCGGGGCAGCTCGGGTGCGGCGGCGACGGCGGCGTTGTTGACCAGCACGTCCAATCGCGGCTCGGCGCGCCGCACGTCGGCGGCCAGGGCGCGTACCTGATCGAGGTCGGCCAGGTCGGCGCGGTAGGCACGGACGGCGGGCGCCCAGCGGGACAGCTCGTCGACGACGACCGCGAGCCGGCCCTCGTCCCGCCCGTGCAGGAGCAGCCGGGCGCCCCGGACGGCGAGGTCGCGGGCCAGCTGCCGGCCCAGGCCGGTGGTCGCACCGGTGATCAGAACGGTCCTGCCACGCATCAGCGCCTCCCCTTCATCAAAGCCTTGATGGTAGGACGGCCCTTGATGGATGGTCCAGCCGATATGCTCGGCGGCGTGGAGATGCCGCCCGAGGAGCGCCTCGGTCTGGACATCAAGCGCGCGGAGCAGACGCTGATGTCGGCCAAGAGCGCGGCGCTGCGGGACTCCGGCCTGACCGTCGCGCAGTACGCCGCGCTCTCCGTGCTCGCCGGCAACCCCGGCATCTCCGGGGCGGCGCTGGCCCGCGCCTGCCTGGTCACTCCGCAGGCCATGGCCGCGGTGCTGAAGACGCTGGAGGAGCGGGCGCTGGTGGCCCGTTCCCGCCACCCGTGGCACCAGCACGTCCTCGAGACGCGCCTGACCGACGCCGGCCGCGACCTGCTCGCGCACGCGGACCGGGCCGCGGTCCGGATCGAACGGCGGCTCGCCGACGAGTTCACCGCCGAGGAGCGGCAGGCGTTGCGGGACCTGCTCGCCCGCTGCGTGACGGCGATCCGCCGAGCCGACTGACCGGCCGACGCCCCCACACGGGCACCGCCCCGCCCCCGGGTCGACCCGGCGCGGACGGCCGGTGACGGTACGTCATCGACGATCCGTTCGGGGTCGCCCCGCCACCGCGCCGGGCCGGGCGTCCGGTCGCGGATTCGCCCTTCGGCAGAATCGGCGGGTCCGGGGTCGCCGCGACCGGCCCGCCGGCGCGAGGCTGGGCCGGTGACGACCTTCTCGCTCCAGGCCACCCCCACCGACGCCGCGAGCTGGCTCGACCTGGCCCGCCGGGCCGAGTCCGCCGGCTTCGACGCGCTGCTCGCCGCCGACCACCCCGGCGACGTCACCTCGCCCTTCGTCGCGCTGGCCGCCGCCGCGGCGGTCACCTCGACGATCGGCCTCGGGTCGTACGTGTCGAACGCCGGTGTGCGGGAGCCGATCCTGCTCGCCGCCGACGTGGCCACCCTGGACCTCGTCTCGGGCGGGCGGGCCCGGCTCGGCATCGGCGCCGGTCACACCCCCGCCGAGTGGCGGGCCGTCGGACGCGAGCGGCCCGACGTCGCCGGCCGGGTACGCCGCTGCGTGGCCGTCGCCGAGGCCGTGCGCGCCCTGCTCGACGGAGACGAGGTGAGCGTGGACTCCGCCGAGCTGGCGATGCGCGAGGCGCGGCTGCGCTCACCCCGGCCGGTGCAGCGGCGCGTCCCGCTGACCATGGGCACCGCCAACTCTGCGCTGCTGCGCTGGGCCGGCGCGTACGCCGACGTGGTCGGGCTGACCGGCTTCGGGCGTACCCTCGCCGACGGCCACGCCCACGACGTGCGGTGGCGGACCGACCAGATCGAGGCGCAGCTCGCCTGTGTGGCCACCGGCGCGGCGGGTCGGGACGACCCGCCGGCGCTGGAGGCGCTGGTGCAGAAGGTGGTGGTCACCGACGACGCGGAGGCCGCCGCCACGGAGACGGCGGACCGGCTCGGCCTGACCGTGCCGGAGCTGCTGGCCACCCCGTTCGTGCTGATCGGCACCGTCGACGAGATCGTCGCGGCGCTCGCCGCGCACGAGCGCCGCTGGGGCGTCACCCGCTTCGTGGTACGTGCCGACGCGCGGGAACCGCTCGCCCCGGTGCTCGCCCGACTGGCCTGAGCCGGGCCGTCGCAGGTCAGCCGGTCGGGAGCGCCCCGGTCACGCCCTCGTAGTAGCGGATCTTGGCGCGCAGGTGGTCGTACTGGCGGCGGAGCAGGGCCATCTGGTCCTCGACCCGCTCGGCGTGCCGTTCCAGCAGCTCCTGCCGCTGCCCGGCGGTGTGCTCCCCCTCGCGGGCCAGCTCGGCGTAGCGGCACATCTGGGCGATCGGCATGCCCGTGTCGCGCAGGCAGCGGAACAACTCCAGCCAGCCCAGGTCGTCGTCGGTGAAGACCCGCCGCCCGCCGGACGTCCGGCCGACCCCGCTGAGCAGGCCGATCTTCTCGTAGTACCGCAGGGTGTCGAGGCTGAAGCCGCTGCGCCGGGCGGCCTCCGAGGGTGGGTATCCGCTCATGCCCGCAGGGTAGCGCTTGACCTGGAGCGCGCTCCAGGTTGAAAGGTGGGACCCATGACGACGACACGACGAGTGGGTCGCAGCGGCATCGAGGTCAGCGCCATCGGCATGGGCTGCTGGGCGATCGGTGGACCGTTCTGGGCCGGGGACCAACCGCTCGGCTGGGGTGAGGTCGACGACGACGAGTCGGTGCGCACCGTCCACCGGGCGCTGGACCTCGGGGCGACCCTCTTCGACACCTCCAGCAACTACGGCGCGGGGCACAGCGAGCGGGTGCTCGGCCGGGCCCTGGCCGGCCGCCGCGACCGGGCGGTGATCGCCACCAAGTTCGGCTACCCCACCGACGAGGCCACCCGGCAGGCCACCGGCGAGGACGCCAGCCCGGCGTACGCGCGGCGCAGCCTGGAGGGCTCGCTGCGCCGGCTCGGCACCGACCACGTCGACCTGTACCAGCTGCACCTCAACGCGCTGCCGGCGCCGCAGGCGCTCGACCTGGTCGAGACGCTGGAGGACCTGGTGGCCGAGGGCAAGATCCGGGCGTACGGCTGGAGCACCGACGACCCGGCGTCGGCGCGGGCCTTCGCGGCGGCCGGGCCGCACTGCGCGGCGATCCAGCACGACCAGTCGGTGCTGCGGGACAACGCCGAGATGTTCGCGGTCTGCGACGAGTTCGACCTGGCCAGCCTGAACCGGGGCCCGCTGGCGATGGGCCTGCTCACCGCGAAGTACCAGGGCACGCCGGCCGCCCGGGGCGGCGACGACGTGCGCGGGGTGGCCCCCGAGTGGCTGCCCTGGTTCACCGACGGGGTGCCCACCACCGAGTGGGCCGACCGGGTGGCGCGGGTCCGGGAGGCGCTGACCGCCGACGGCCGTACCCTCGCCCAGGGCGCGCTGGGCTGGCTGCTGGCGCGCAGCCCGCGCACCCTGCCCATCCCCGGCTGCCGG